>JAZTXA010000163.1:0-6335 GCA_045636245.1 Eubacteriales bacterium
GTGATAATAATCAAGTCCTTCAGCCATTGCAGGGCCTTTTATTTCCTTTATACATTCGGTCAGATAATATACAGGTGCGCCGTCAAGTGTTTTGCCTGAATCAACAGCTTCGCTTTCGTTATACACATAATACACGCTGTCTGTGAGCCCGTATGAGGTTGAAAGAACCACTTTACCGTCTGGAGTGAAGCATATGCCCTGAACCTTATTTCTTATTGAATATATTTTGTCGGGGTGTTCGAGGTCATCGTGAGAGTATCTTGATACTATCGCATAATAAGTACCGTCGGATGTTTCATAAGGGTGGTCAGTTATGTATGCTCCGCCGTCATGAAATTCACCGACATATACGTAACTGTCATCTGCATAGCAGAAAGATGCCTGATTGTTAACGGATATTCCTTCTCCTATGTCAACGGTGTCGGCATTTTTTGCATCTGTAAGGCTTTTTATCGGAAATGTATACAAGCACTTACCGTCTGCAAGATAAACGGTATCTTTATACATAGCCAGCCCGCCCGCGTGTCCTGCGAAATCCTTACCGTCAGATGCGAGATTAACATAATAAGAATTGTTATCGAGATCGGTGATATATATACGGCTTGCGCTGTTGTCCTTCATATATCCCGAAACGAATATTTTGTCAGTATCTTCATCTGCAAAGATTCCCTGACAAACAAATCCGTCGCCAAGTCCCGGGTTTGTGCATATATCGGTTTTAACAGAGTAGTAATCAGAATAGATGAAAAACTTTGCAATGTTAAGACCGCCGAAAACAAGGACTATGAGAGATAAAATTACAATAAGTATGGCAATACCGATTTTTTTAATAATTTTCGATGTTTTTTGCACAGTAAACTCCAATCTGCCTGTAAGGCTGTGAATTTTGGTATCTTTTTATCAATTAATATTATTTTATCACACTTTTATGTCGAAATCAAGTAGAGAATTTACAACAAATTGCTTGACAAATGAAAATACTTGTTTTAATATATTACGGGTAATCATAAGATTGGAATAAGGGGTGAGACGGTCATGACAAAGAGATATCGTGCAAATACAACAAAAATTGAAATAATACAAGTTGGAACGAGAATGTTTCTTGAAAGAGGTTTCACGGAAACATCTGTTCAGGCGATAAGCCAGGAGCTCGGTATAAGTAAGGGCAATTTTACATTTCATTTTCCTACAAAAGAGCATTTGCTTCTGGAACTTACAAAGTATCTTGTAAAGTTCCATACAAGGGAAATAAATATTGCAAAGTCTGAGGGACTGGATAATGTGCTTGCGTATTGTTGGGAAGTTACTGCTCAGATAGCCATGTGTGAGGAGCATCCCCAAGCGAAGGATTTTTATATTGCAATTTATTCACACCCGTCTACTTTGGCTTACATAAAAGAATGGACTTCGCAGAAAAATGCACTGTTGCTTTCAAAAGATCTTCCCGATTGGTCACTTTCGAGATTCAGACTTGTTGAAAATGTTGCATCGAGCATTGAAATGAGCGCACTGACAGAACCCTGTACGGAAAACTACACGCTTGAAGATAAGATAATAGTGACACTTGACTCGCTTTTGAAATTGTATGAGATTTCAAAAGAACACCGTCTTAAAGCAATATCTGATATACTTAACATAGATTACAGAGAAATAGGGAAAAAAATATTCAAAGAGTTTGTAAAATACGTCGAACGTCTTAATCAACAGGCGCTTGACGATGCACTTGAAGGATATTCTTTTAATTGATTTGCGTTAATATCTCCTGCAGAAAATATCTGTAGGAGATGTTTTTGCATTAACCGAATTAAATATTTGAATATTGCAATTTTAAATGTATTGTGTTATCATAGTGTTCATAAAGGATTATTAATAAAACGATCGAAAACGAATACTAAACAATTAAGGTGGTTTATGATGAAACAGTAGATGAGATGAACGGTGTGCGAATTCGAAAATTATATTTTTAGATATAAAACCAATAGAAGGAGAATAACAATGCGTAAAAATTTCGGAGCAAAAACGTGGCTTTATCCGATGCCTGTTTTGATTGTGGGCACTTATGATGAAAACGGAATTCCCGATGCAATGAATGCGGCTTGGGGTGGTATATATGACACAAATTTGGTCATGGTCTGCCTTGATGATGCGCATAAAACGACCGATAATATCAAAAGAACAGAGGCATTTACCGTGAGCTTTGCAACAGCAAAGACGGTAGTGCCATGCGACTATGTCGGTATCGTATCGGCAAATGATGTGCCCGATAAGTTTGAAAAGGCGGGATTTCACGTTGTGAAAAGCGAATTTGTAAATGCTCCCGTCATTGAAGAATTGCCGATGACGGTTGAATGTGAGCTTTTAAAATTCAACGAGGATGGAATATGTATCGGAAAGATCGTAAACGTAAGCGCTGATGAATCCATACTTGACGAAAACGGTAAGATAGATGCAAAGAAATTAGACCCTATCATTTATGACAGTGTGACACACGCATATTGGAGCTTTGGAGAAAAGGTCGGTAAAGCATTTTCCGACGGAAAAAAGATCAAATAACTTCATAAAACGACAAATATGATAAAAATCGAATCCGCTGACAATAATGGATTCGATTTCTGTTAATGCCTTAAAATATTGACAAAACAGTGTGGTTGTGTATAATTAATGATATATGCCGACTATGTGATATAAAACATAGTTTACGTAATGAATGTAACTGAAAATGACAACTTTAATATATCGGAAAGGATGTATAACATGATAAAAATTTTTTCATACGATCTACTGAAAAAGGTAATTTCAGCTTCGCTTGTGCTTTGCATCTGTTTTTCCTGCATACCGTTTTTTAAAATTGAAGTAAACGGTACGAATGATGAAATGGATATCAAAGTATTTGACTATAATATATGCGCGTATCCTGATCCCAGGGATATTGACAGAATGTTTGAAATTTTTCCGTCAAGAACTATTGACGATTATTCGTTTGATAAAAGGGCAGTAAGGCTTAAAAAGCTGATAGACAAATATGCCCCGGATGTTATCACCTTGCAAGAGGTCAATTATCAATGGTTCCCGTATCTTGTCAGCGAGGCGAGCACACGTTTGACTGACAAATACGCTTATGTCGGTATAAGCGGAAACGGTAATAGAGGCGGTGTCGGTAATGCAAGATGGGATCTTTACAATCTTATATTTTACAATACAGAAAAATTTGAGCTTATTAAAAGCGGTGACTTCTGGCTTTCAACAACCCCCGATGTACCGAGCCGAAATACACCTGCTTCACAATGTATGAACCGTACCTGTACGTGGGCAATACTGCGCGATAAACAAACGGGAATTGCATATTTTCAGGCGAATACACATTTAACGACCTGCTCAGAGGAATATGCCACCCACCAAGCGCAGGTGCTGTGCGAGCAGATAGAAAAGCTGTCGTGCGGATTGCCTGTTATTATCACAGGCGATATGAATGTGAGCACGGTTAAAAATGGCAAAGCATATGGTTGCTTTACAGGCTTCGGATATGCCGATGCAAGATTTGAATCAGATATTACAAAAACAGCAAGCACGTGGCGTTCCTTCGGTTACTATACGACGCGCTTTTTGTCATATACGATAGACCACCTTTTCGTTAAAGGCAGTATCGATATGAAGCTGTATAAGAATTTGACAGAGAGCTTTGATAAAAATTATAACATAATAGACGACTATGACAGTATAATTGCAAACGGTGAGAAGTTCGGTTACGATTTGTCTGACCACATCGGAATATATTTTGAAGGAACGGTAAGAAACGATTTTTCTGTATGGGACGGAAAAACACCGACAAAAGCACCCGAAACGTTTGTTAAAGAGGGGAATACATATTACCTTAACGGCGCTGATGCGCTTGCGTATTTTGCCTATACCGTAAATGAGGGTGAGCCGTACATCGGATGCGACATCAACCTCACAACTGATGTAAATCTTCTTAATTTCAAATGGACAAAAATAGGCGGTACAAAGGGAATTGACAATCCTTTCCGAGGAAAATTTGACGGTAACGGTCATGTTGTACACCATTTGTATATTGACGAAAACACAGAACGTTCAGGCTTTTTCGGTTATGCAAGCGTTGCGGAAATACGCAATTTCGGTATTGAGTCCGGACATGTGAAGTCATCTGACTGGGCTGTAGGATCTATATGCGGTATATGCACAAGTGAAACCGTTATTGAAAATTGCTACAGCAAAGCGGATGTTACGGGTAACCGCGGAGGTATCGGAGGAATACTTGGTGCTTCATGGAATGTGTGTACTGTACGTAACTGCTATTATACAGGAAATATCTCTTGTACAAGAACGTCGGGAGCATCAGGCGGTGATGTCACTTTGGGCGGTATCGTGGGATTTGTTTCCGCAAGCTACGGCGAAAAACAGGTGGTCAATATCAATTCCTGCTATTATGCAGGCGAAAAAAAGTTAAATGCAAATGATACCGTAAACAGAATTTATTCAGGGGCAATATACAGTAAAATAGCTAATCCATCAGCATCTGAACCTACATCAACGCTTACTGTCGATGTATCCGGTTGTCTTTACCCTGAAAATTGCGTGATTTCTCCGACTTCCGATAAACGAACAAACACAAAAGAAGAAACGGGATATATTTCAAAAGGAACGCACAGTAATGATTTCAATAAGCTGAATTATTTAAATGCTTATACTGATGATATTAATTCTGTAAACGGCTATTATCCCGTGCTTTTGTGGCAGGGTGAAAAGCAGTCTGTGATACCGAATGACGGCACAAATTATTACATAAGCGATAAGGATGAATTTTTCTCATTTGCCTACGATGTAAATACGGGTAAAAATACATACGAAGGCTGTAACGTATACCTTTTAGCTGATATGTATCTCGAAAATGAAAAATTCACACCGATAGGTACATCGGTCTATCCTTTCAAGGGCTCATTCAACGGCTTGGGACATAACATACACGGGCTTTACATAAGCGAGCATAAAGACAATGTGGGACTTTTTGGTTATATTGATAAGGCTGTAATTGAAAACCTCGGTCTCGCAAGCGGTTCTGTAAAGGGCGATTATTCCGTCGGAGCGCTTGTGGGATATATGAATGACGGCTCAATCATTAAAAAATGCTATTCGCGCGCAGATGTATTCGGTACAACTAACGTGGGCGGTCTTATAGGCTCAGCCGGTGCGTGTACGGTTGAAGACTCATACGTTAACGCATACGTTTCAGGGGTGAGCTTTGGCAAAGCTCTTGTTGCGGGCGGTATAGTCGGTATTGCTGTAGCAAGAGATTCGGCAACAAGCTTGCACATAAAACGCTCTTACTATGTCAATGATTATATAATGGCATCGTACTCCGCATCAGCCTCCGGTGACTTCAAAGGCTACTATGTCGGTGAGATAGCAGGAGGCGCGACATCTGACAAAATATGCGTTTCACTTGACCACTGCGCAAGCCAGTATACCTCCAAAAATTTTTCATCACAAATAACGAACAACACGCAGAACAGCAATATATATCTTTATACGGGCAAAAATGCGCTCGGAACAGATAAGCTCAATTCCAATGGAAATACAAATTTTGTTGAAGATACTTCTTCGATAAATGACAAGTATCCCGTGCTTTATTGGCAAGTAAACGGAAAGAGTAAAGAAATGACAGATGCCGTAATATCTCAAAGCGGCTGCGAATATATTTGTTTTGAAAATGTTACTGTTCAAAAGGGCGGATATGTTATTGTTGCGGTCAGCGTGAAAAACACAGTCGGGATAACCGATATATCATTTGATCTTGAATATGACGGAGCATTTAAGATAGCGGAGGTCTACGGCGGTGAGCTTTCGGCAAAGAACGGCACGGGCTATGATATAGCACTCAGCGGTGAACCGACAGAATCTCATACCGTTGCGTATATCACACTTTACGCAAAAGATACCCCCGAGGGTGTGTATACCTTTACTGCTGATAACATAACACTCATCGGCGAAAACGGTGCGATCACAGCATTTTCAGAAGCGTTTACGGTGAGCGTTGAGGATTATATTTTGGGTGACGCAAACGGCGATGAAATAATAAACGGCAAAGATATGATAAGAATCAAAAAACATCTTAACGGCGAAAATGTTAAGATAGGCACAGCGGCAGATATAGACCGTGACGGAAAATTCACGGAAACAGACCTTTCACTTCTTGCCGATATGATAGTGCATGGTTGATATAATTCTTCTCATAGCTCGAATCTGTACATATGTGACAAAATAAATCAAAACTTGCATACCGGTTTTAAAGATTGGTATGCAAGTTTTTTATACCTAAT
>JAZTXA010000164.1:0-3185 GCA_045636245.1 Eubacteriales bacterium
CGGCTCATCAAAGCACAGGATATCGGGTGTCATCGCAAGGGCACGGGCAATTGCCACACGCTGGCACTGACCGCCGGACAGCTCACACGGGTAAAAATCACGCTTTTCGGCAAGTCCCACACGGTCAAGCAAAGCAATTGCGTTTTCTTCAATTTGGGCAATTCTTCCCGCCTTGTACTCAAGTGCTGCTTTGCCTTTAAGATTTTTTTCTTTTATCTCATCTTTGATTGCCAAAGTAGGCGCAAGTGTTACATTCTGGAACGCTGTATACTGCGGAAACAAGTTAAACGACTGAAAAACAAGGCCGAAATGCAGTCTGTTTGAACGTATTTCTTTATCCGTCATATTCTTATGCTCTGCACCGTCTATAAGAAGTTTTCCGTCTACCGTGATCGTTCCGCCGTCGGGCGTTTCAAGAAAGTTAAGACAACGCAGAAGTGTTGTTTTACCGCTTCCCGAGGAACCGATTATTGCAAGCACCTGACCTTTTTCAAGTGTAAATGAAATGTTTTTAAGCACCTGAAAATCGCCGAAGCTTTTAATTATACCTTCAACCTTTAAAATACTGTCCGACATTTCACTCACCCCTTATAGTAATCAAGTTTCTTTTCAATAAATCCAAACAAAAGCGTGAGGACGCCAACGAATACAAGGAAGAATACCGCTGTGTAGAACAAGGGCCAAATAAGTCCCTTTGACGTATATCTTTCCGCCGCCATAATGATTTCGGAATACGCAATAACACGTGCCAAGGATGTATCCTTTACGAGTGTTATGATTTCATTACCCATCGGAGGAACGATACGCTTTATGACCTGAAACAATACTATTCTTGTGAATATCTGTCTTTTTGTCATACCGAGGACCTGTCCTGCCTCATACTGTCCCTTTGGTATTGATTCTATACCGCCTCTGTATATTTCGGAAAAATAAGCCGCATAGTTTATAATGAATGCGATAAGTACTGCTGTTATACGGCTGCTCATAGGTGTGTTAAAAACGAGCCCCGGCACGTACATTACAACAAAAAGCTGTAAAACAAGCGGCGTACCTCTTATTACCCAGACAAATGTTTTCGTCAGATATTTAAGCGGTCTGAATTTAGACATAGAACCGAATGTTATAATGAGCCCCAAAGGAATCGAACCCAAAAGCGTAAGTATGAATATCAGACCGTTCTGGGCAAAATTTTGAAGCAGATCGAGCGTGATCTCGCCAAATGACATAGATAAAGCGCACCTTTCCGAAGTAATATTACAAATTGCCGCAACAGTATGTTGCGGCAATTTGAAAAGTATAAATTACCTGTTAACGATTATTCGCCCTTAATAAGCTGACCTTCAAGCTTATACTTCTTAGCGATAGCATCGATTGTGCCGTCCTTCATAAGCTTTTCAATAGCATCGTTGAACTTCTTGATAGTGTCTGTATCAGCCTTTCTGAATGCGATGCCGTAGTTTTCAACAGCAAACTCATAAGCTTCAACAACCACGAGATCCTCAAAGTCTGTGCCTTCGCCGATCATACCGATGGATGTTACAAAGTCAACAACACAACCGTCGGATGTGCCTGCTTTTACTTCCATAATAGCCTTTGCCATTGTGTCAACTGCTGTATACTGGATCTCAGCATCTGCAAAAACCTTGTCTGCTGCGATCTTGTCAGCTTCGTTGCCGATTATTGTTGTTTCACCTGCAGATTCCTTTTCAGCGCAAAGCTTTGCACCCTTAAGGCCTTCTGCTGTGCTGTACTTTTCAAGGTTTTCAGCCTTAACAACGAGAACCTGCTTGTTTTCCATGTAGGGGTTGGAAATGCCCATGTTTGCCTTACGGTCTTCTGTAATTGTCATACCGTTCCAGATACAGTCGATGTTACCTGCGTTAAGCTCTGTTTCCTTAGCGCTCCAGTTGATCTCCTGGAATTTAGGTGTAAGACCGAGTTCCTTACAAACTGCTTCAGCAAATTCTGTTTCGAAGCCTACGAGCTTGTTGGAGTCGTCAAAGTAGTTCATCGGTTCAAAGTATGTAATACCGATAACGAATTCTTCACTCTTTCCGCATGCGCAGAAAATTCCGAGGCAGAGTGCAACCGCCATAATAAGTGCTGTGATTTTTTTCATCTTTTTTCACCTTCCGATATTTTTTTCGGCATAAGCCGATAATCGAGTACAGTATACACCATATTTTTCAATTTGTCAAGGTATTATTTTAACAAATTAAAGTGTTAGCAAGATATTTTAATATTTTTCAGTTATACTGCAGTTATCATGTCAACAAGTATCAAAATATCAGCTTCGGTTATTTCACCGTCGCCGTCAAGATCTGCAGACTTTGTGATCAGAGTGTCTTTATTCTCTATATATTTTTTCATTCTTACCATATCCTTACCGTTGATTATACCGTCGCAGTTAGCATCACCCAAAACGACAGATGTTACTATTACATAGACACCGTTTTCAAACGCATTGAATTCAACACCGTCAGCGCACAGTGTTATATCAACTTCCTCATATATTCCGTCGCCGTTGAGTTTGTATACCTTGACCAAGCTGTATGAATCATACGGCAAAGCATATGCCATCTTCAGCCATTCAACACTTATATATTCTCCGTTTTCATCGGTAAAGCAAACGGTATATGCCTCACCATCCTTTATATCTTCGGGAAGCTCACCGTCATAAAGTGTTGCATTAAATGCCGCTTCGTCCTTGTACACGGTTGTAAATCCTTCGGATATGCCCATGTGCAATACTTCACCGCGCTCTATAACTCCATCGCATCCTGTGCAGCAAACATCTCCCGTATATCCGTTTTCCTCAGGTGTTGCATCCTTTGCGCCCACGATTTCAGTTTCGCCATCATGGTTACCGGGGGCTTTTTCGGTGTATTCTTCACCGCAGTGATCACATACAGCTCCGCTGTGGCATGTTGCCGTACCGCCTTCATGTGTAAGTGCAGGGATTTGGCTGCCGGAGAATATTATCGTTTCACAGCCGTGACAGAAGGTATCACCCGTGTAACCCGTAACACCGCACGATGCTTCTGCACCGTTAATAATTTCAGTTTCGCCGTCGTGATTACCCGCCTCAATATTGCCGTATTCTTCACCGCAGCGGTCGCATATTGCTTTGCTGTGGCATGTAGCTGTACCGCCTTCATGTATAAGCGCAGGGATTTGGCTACCTG
>JAZTXA010000165.1:0-5824 GCA_045636245.1 Eubacteriales bacterium
GTCTTCCTAAGACCGCTTGGCCTCCGACTTACCTTGTGTGTTTCTTCAAACTTCAAGAAGTTTTCGCTGAAGTTTTCGCCCGACACCTGTTTTTGCGTTCTTGCAAGTGCGGAGGGTAAACCGTTTTCAAAGAATGTTATAAGATGATAGCCCATCTCTGATTTTATCACCGCATAGTCGCCCTTAACAGCTCCGCCGAATGCCCAATCTGCAAGCTCGGGGTACGATTCTTTAAGATCTTTCTCTGTATAATTCTCAAAAAGGCCGCCCAAGTAGCAGTTCATTTTGTCCTCGGAGTAAGTTAAGGCAAGCTCTGCAAATTTTTCCTCGCTCTTATCCTTTTCCCAAAGTGCTTTTATTTCATTCGCTTTCGCTTCTGCCGCCGCATCGGAACCGTATGTATCGGCTGTGAAAAGGATGTGGCGTGCAGTAACCGTGTCAAGCATATCGCGTTCCGTAAGCTTTGTCAGAAGATATACCGTATAGGATTCTGTTGTGGGGTTGTGATAAACAAATGTTTCGTTTACCTCTCTTTTTTCGTCAAACAGCCATTCTGTAACTATATCACCCTCAGAATACGCATAGTCGTTTGCAAACGATGCATCGTAAACCTGCGTTATCTGGTCATCCGTAAGCTCGGGATTCATATCCTTGATGTTTGCGTAAAGCAGTTCGGTAAATTCATCGGAATTTTTCGCTTCCGCCAGAAGATTTGCATAACTTTCTGCCACGCTCTGTGACATTGTTGAAGATTCCGCGTCGCTGTAAGGAAGCTCAAGACAGCGGAAGCTTACTGTTGAAAAGTGCTTGTAGTATTTATCGTAATACTCCTCAAGCTCCGTGCCCTCGAGCATATCATTGTGTCTTGTCACGTATTCGTATTTTATTGCGATAAAGTCAAGCTCAAGACAGCGGAGAATGTCAGCATTTGTCACACCCGTGCCGTATTTTGAAGCATCCATTGCCTCTGCTTTTTCGGCAAGGGCTGATTTTTCGCCGTCTGTTATCTTAACATCGCCGAGAAGTGCGGCTTCAGCCAAAACGAGATTCTGATTTATCTGATTGACTGTGTTGTTCATGAAGAAATCGTACCAGGTGGAATCCTGATTATACTGATCGTTCAAGTCCTTTGTGATGTCGGGGTACATATTCAGCTCTTTAAGCTGTTCGTCGTACAGCTCTACAAATCCGTAGTAGCCGTCGTAGAAGTAATACGTGTACATCGCCAGGTCAACCTTGTAATTTTCACTTGACATTACGACAGTGCCCGCTTTATATTCGTTCGATGCCTTATATTTGTTATTAGCCACAATGATACAAGTCGTGACGATGGCGGCGACAAGCACGACAGCTGCCGCAATTATCGTGAAGCGTTTGATAAACGCACGCTTTTTTTCAGCCTTTTGCGCTGCCTGACGTTCCCGTCTTATTTCTTTATGCTTTTCCTGAACCGATTTGTTTTTACTCATATATAAACTCCGTTAAATATCAAGCGCTTTTTCAAATGCTTCGTCGATTGTGTATTTGAAATCTTTTTCCATCTGCTCATATACAGCCTCAATTCTTGCCGTTTCAACAGCGGATTTTACCGTCGCAAGGTACTGGGGAAGTCCCTTTGAAACGTAATACATTATGTGGTAGCCGTATGTGGTTTTAACAATTTCAACATCGCCCGTCACACGCTTTTCGTCAAATGCCCAGTCTTCAAATTCTTTGACCATCTGACCCTTGGGGAAGTTTGCGTAAAGACCGCCTGTTGAGGCTGAGCCTGTATCTGTGGTATACTTTTCGGCAAGCTTTCCGAATGTTTCAGCCGTTTTGTCCGAAGCATTGAACTCGTCAAGTATTTCCTTTGCCTTTGCTTCCTCTTCAACGAGAATATGGCGCACGCTTGCAGTAGCTTCCTCGTCTGTATACGGTGCTTTTACAAGCATACCGAAGTGAACAGTCTTGTCTTTTTCAGACCATATCACCGTTGTTTCACCGTCAACTCTTTCTTCAGCAAAAGCCCAGTCAAGTATCTCAAAGCCTTCTTCGTAGGTAAGTGCCGTGTATGCGCAGGAATTCTTCTGATAATCAATATCTTCCTTTGATGCTGAGGAGTCCATTTCCTTTACGTATTCCTCAACAACTGCCTTGAATTGGTCTGTCGTGGTACAAGACTTCAGCTTGTCTGCGTACTTTTCTGCCTGCTCCTTTGTAGGAAGCGTAACAGCTGTTGTTTCCGTGTTCGTTTCGTCGCCCGTTGTGTACTTTATGGGCAGGTAGTTGATGTCGATCATCGTATAGTTCTTTTTGTTTTTCTCAAATTCCGCCGCTATCTCATCATCGGTAGCTTCGGGATTTGTGTCATTGATTTGCTTTCTGTACTTGTCGGCAAGTGCGCTTACCTCATAGCATTTTCTTGCGATATCCTTTGTAAGGTACGTAATGCCGTCGGGCGCTTTATATTCGTCAGCCTTCGTCTGTACATCTGCAATTTCATCGTCGGTAAGTGTGACGCCCGCTTTTTTTGCACCCTCTGCAACAAGATAATAGTATTCAAGATAGCCCTTCATCTCACTTTTAAGATAGTCATGCCATGTCTGATCCATCATTGCATACTGCTCTTTGAGAGTATATTTGTAGTCGGGTATCTCACCGCCGTAATACGTCAGAGTGCTACCGTACTGATTAACTATGGTCTGCGCCAGATCATACAGGAAGAAATAATATTCAGCACCCGTGATGCTCACATCGCCGACTGTTGCGGCTGTTTTTGCAAGCTCCTCTTCTGTCGGAAGCTCAACGGGTGTTTTAGGCTTAGTTTCTTCCTCGGGTGCTGTCGTTATTGACGAAAGATCCGATGTATCCTTTGATTCGTAAACAACTGTGCATGCGCTCATTCCCAATGATACAGCGGCAAGTGCGCCCGCAATCAGTCTTAATTTCATTTTTTTCACTGTAATGAATATCCTTTCGGTTATAGATATACCAATTATACATTACCGAAATTTAACGTGTCAACGGGTAAAATGTAAATTCAAATTATTGTTGCTTGCAAAACAGTTCATTGCTCCTAAAAAAACAAATGCTCGAAGTTTGATAGGGATACATCGTATAATATTGATATTTTTATAATATTTTTTTAAAAAATATTGACAAAATTCGTCAAACATATTATACTGTATTCGGGTCAATAAATATTCTATTATGTAGAGAAGGAGATATCAAACTATGTTAATGACCATTTACACTCGCGCATTTAAAGTTCTTGCAAAAAAACCGTTTAAGCTGTGGGGGATTTCTTTATTATCTATCTTTTTAAGTTACGTGCTCAGCAGCTTGTGCGGTTTGGCTATTCCCGTTCTCGGTATTGGTATAAGCTTGCTCATCAGCACTTCTATGACGATGATCTTTCTTATGGGTTATCGCGGAGAAGATGTCAACACGACTCAACTCTTTACATGCTTTAAGAATTGGGAAACAATTAAACGTGTTTTGCTTGGTTTGGGTTGGATGTATTTGTGGATCTTTATATGGGCGCTCATTCCCATTGTAGGTCCGATCTTTGCGATCGTTCGTACATACCAGTATCGCTTGACACCTTATATTCTGGTGTTTGAGCCTGAGGTTCCCATAACAGAAGCAATCAAAATTTCCACTCAAAAGACAAAAGGCTATAAGCTGCAGATGTGGTTGGCTGATTTTGTATACGTTATTATTTGCTTTGTAGTATTTTTGGTATTGGGATTATTAAGCAATATTCCCGTAATAGGCATTCTGTTTGTGTTAATATTTGTTGTATGTTATCTTGCCGTTTTAGCATTCGGATATCTTTTTGCAGGATTGGTAAAAGCTGCATTTTATGAAGAGATTACCGGCGCGACCGTAAGTTTTTGCTCTGTCTGCGGAACAAAGATATCCGCTGATGCAGGATTCTGCCCGCGCTGCGGCACACCTACTAAACAGACTATACGATAAAATACCGAAGTAGGCAAACAAAAACACAAATTTTTAAAACCCCTGTTTCATCCTTGAATGGAACAGGGGTTTTGCAGTTCAATTTGCAAAATATATCTTGACTAATATAGATATATTATGGTAAAATATAATGAGTTGATTTGGGATTGGACGGGCGATTATCAATCATCAATACATCACCACCCCGAATATGAAAACCTTGTAACCGAATGAAATGAATTTAATGGAGAACATTATGGAAAACACTCTTGTTTTTGAAAGATGCACCGAGGCGAAAAATGCTGCCGCCGCACTTTCCGCATCCTCAAGCGAGGTAAGAAATAATGCCCTTGAAGAAATCGCAAAGGCACTTGAGGAAAACTGTGAAAAGATTTTACAAGAAAACAAAAAAGATATAGAAAAGGCAGCCGAAAACGGCGTAAAGGAAACGATGATAGACCGTCTGACACTGACGGAAAGCCGAATTTTTGCAATTGCAAATTCGGTAAGAAAGCTTATTGCACTTCCCGATCCGCTGGGCACAGGCGAGGTATCGGTGCGCCCGAACGGGCTTAAAATAACGAGGGTGAATGTCCCCCTCGGCACGATAGGCATCATTTACGAGGCACGCCCGAATGTGACAGCCGATGCCGCCGCTATTTGTATCAAAACGGGCAACACGGCAGTGCTGCGCGGCGGTAAGGAAGCGTTTAATTCAAACCGCTGTATCTGTGCTGTCATGCGCGAAGCTGTCAAAAAGGCGGGGCTTCCCGAGGGCTGCATCTGCTTTATTGACGATCCCGACCGTTCATCAAGCATCGCACTTATGGGCGCTGTCGGTCTTATCGACGTGCTTATCCCCCGCGGCGGCAAGGGACTTATAAAGTCGGTGTGCGAAAACGCATCCGTGCCTGTAATTGAAACGGGTGCGGGTAACTGCCACGTTTACGTTGAAAAAAGTGCCGATATTGATATGGCTGTTAAGGTGTGCACAAACGCAAAGGTCAGCCGTCCGTCCGTTTGCAACGCGGCAGAAACGCTGCTTTGCGATGAAGCTGTCGCAAAGGAATTTTTACCGCTTTTTAAGGCTGAGGTTGACAAATACAATGTCGAGCTTCGCGGATGTGAAAAAACGTGCCGGATACTTGAAGGTATTACACCTGCAACAGATGAGGATTTTTATACCGAATATAACGATTACATCATGTCGGTGAAGGTCGTGTCGGATGTAAAAGAAGCGGTTGAGCACATAAACCGCCATTCAACGCATCACAGCGAGGCAATAATGACGAAGGATATTGACTCTGCCGACTATTTTACAAAAAATATCGATTCCGCCGCAGTATACGTAAACGCATCGACCCGCTTTACAGACGGTGAAGAGTTCGGCTTCGGTGCCGAAATCGGCATTTCAACACAGAAAATGCATGCAAGAGGCCCGATGGGTCCCGAACAGCTTACAAGCATTAAATATATAATCGAAGGGAAAGGACAAATAAGATAATGGAAATTTTTGAACTTGCAAGACAGCTTGGAGAAGCAATAAAAGAGGATGAAAGAGTAATAAGACTGAACCGCGCCACACTCGCATACGAATCCGATGTGGAGCTTTTGAAGAAGATAAGCGCATATAACGATATGTCAAAAAAGCTTGCCGATGCGTTTGAAACTGACGGCAAGGACTCCGACACGGTAAAGGAGCTTGGTTTTAAGCTCAAGGAGCTTTATTCCGAAATTATGGAAATACCCACAATGGTGGAATTTACCGAGGCTAAAGAAGCGGTTGATAAATTTATGGAGCAGGTAAACGGTGAGGTAATGTACACGGTTACGGGCACACGCCCCTGCAGCGAAAGCGGCTGCAACGGCGATTGCTCGCACT
>JAZTXA010000166.1:0-23561 GCA_045636245.1 Eubacteriales bacterium
GTAAACCCCATTCCCGTAAAGACAGCGCTTTATAAAATGGGTATGTGCGATATCGAAATGCGTTTGCCCCTTTGCCCCATGACGGAGGCGGAGGACGAAAAGCTTTTCGCTATCATGAAAGAATACGGACTTATTTAAGGAGGGCTTATGAATATCCTTCTTTGCGGATGTAACGGAAGAATGGGCAAGGCTGTTGCCGCTGCGTGCGCTGACGGTGATGTTATCGTCGCAGGTGTTGACGTAACAGAAGAAATTGCACCTTTTCCCGTTTATAAAAGCATATTCGACGTAAATGAAAAGGCAGACGTTATCGTTGACTTTTCACACCATGCGCTTATATACGATATTCTTTCCTACTCAAAGGAAAAGGGTGTTCCTGCGGTCATATGCACAACAGGGCACACTGATGAAGAAAAAGAGTATATGGCACGTATGGACAAGGAAACGGCGGTTTTTACGTCGGGAAATATGTCACTCGGTATAAATCTTCTGTGCAGGCTTGCAAAACAGGCGGCAGAGATATTGGGTGACGATTACGACGTTGAAATAATTGAAGCCCACCACCACAATAAGCTTGATGCACCCAGCGGTACAGCGCTTATGATCGCCGAAGAAATCGAGTCTGCGCTCCCGTATGAATCGGAGCGTGTGTTTGACAGAACACCGTACCGTAAGAAAAGGGAAAAGAATGAGATAGGTATTCATTCTATCAGAGGCGGTTCCATCGTCGGTGAACATGAGGTAATGTTCTGCGGCGGCGGTGAAGTAATAACGGTCAAGCATTCGGCACTCAGCCGTGACTTGTTTGCTTCGGGGGCTGTCAAGGCGGCAAGATATATGCTCGGTAAGAAAAAGGGTAGATATTCCATGAAGGATGTCCTGAAGGACGCAGGCAAAAAAACAGAAAGCGTTTTATAATAAAAGAAAAGGGTATGTTGCGAAATGAATCACAACATACCCTTTGACTTTGCATTTTTTTAGAATTTGATTAATATTATTTATTATTGAACCATGTGACGTAAAGCATCAAGACATTCAGGGCAAATAAGCTTCCCCTTGTAGTATGAAACGCCGTTTGCATTTCCGCAGAAAATGCAGGCGGGGAAATACTTTTTAAGTATTATTTTGTCGTCTTCGATGAAGATCTCAACAGAATCTTTTTTATCGAGATCCAAAGTTTTTCTTATTTCTATCGGAAGAACGATTCTTCCAAGCTCGTCAACCTTTCTGACGATACCTGTTGATTTCATCATGGCAAAATCCTCCTTGAGTTAGTGATGGAATATAGGTACTTTTATGGTTAAAATGTACCAAAAATACATTTTCTGTTAAATAGGAAGAAATGAAATAAAATAGGAAGAATATCAATTAAAGTAAATTATTTACAGTTATAAGTCGAATAATGTCGAAAGAAGGGCGCGCATGATAGGAACAGTCTTTACAGTAATGGCGATATTATCGCTTGTTGTTTCGTTTTTTACGGGGAATCTTTCATCGCTTTCCAATTCTGTTTTTCCAAGTGCATCAAAAGCAGTTGAACTTACAGTAACGCTTATTTCCACAATGGCACTGTGGTGCGGAATTATGAATGTGTTTGAGAAAAAGGGGATAATTAAAAAGCTTTCAAAACGCATATCTTTCTTTCTTCGCTTTGTTTTTCCCGATGCGTACAAAAAGGAAATGTGTGAGGAAATATCGGCAAATGTAAGTGCGAATCTGCTCGGTATAGGGAATGCCGCAACGCCGCTCGGTATAAGTGCTATGAAAAGACTTCATGCGGTAAATGCCGATAAAACACGGGCGAGTGACGATATGGTGATGCTTGCCGTGCTTAATACAGCATCTATCGATATTTTGCCGGCCACACTTATTTCTCTTCGTCAAAGCGCGGGTGCTTTGATGGTCTATGATATTATTTTGCCCACAATTATATCATCAACGCTTACCGTAATTTTTGCGGTCTGCATTACAAAAATATTCTCACGGGTGTTTTAATGCAATTTTTTTCGTATCTTATAATACCGCTTTTGCTGTGTGTCATGGGACTGATTTTTGTTTTTGACAAAAATTCGTTTGGTGATTTTATAGACGGGGCAAAAAACGGAATGAATGTTGCGGTGAACCTTTTGCCAACGCTTATTTTGCTTATGGTGGGTATCGGAATGTTTACATCCTCGGGGGCGGTTGACATAATTTGCCGTGTACTTTCTCCTGTGCTTCACAAAGTCGGTGTGCCTGATGAAATATTGCCCCTGCTTGTTTTAAGACCGATATCCGGCTCAGGTTCACTTGCGATGGCAAAGGAGCTGTTTGATAAGCTGTCACCCGATTCCTTTGCTTGCCTTGCGGCATCTGTTATAATGGGCTCGTCCGATACGCTTGTATACGTTGTTTCGGTGTATTATTCTTCGGTTGGGGTAAAGAAAACACGCCATACATTTTTATGCGCATTTTTGACGATGATTTTTTGTATTTTCATCTCCTGTGCCGTATGCCGTATATTTTTTGCGGATGCGTAAAATATAATACAAGGGGTGAAAAAATGAAAGACGAAAGCAAAGCGAAAAAGGTCGTAAACGAATACAAAAAATCGGGCAAGAAAACAGACCCCGAAGGCTGGTATACAGGAAACTTCAGGAATAAAAAGGAAAGACCCGTGCAAGACGCGGATGATCTTTAAGATAAAAAACAAATGTAGCATGCACTACATTTGTTTTTTTATTTTTTCAAGGGCGGCTTTTTCAATGCGTGATACCTGTGCTTGGCTTATGCCTATTTCCTCTGCAATTTCCATCTGCGTTTTACCGTTGTAAAAGCGGAGGTCAACTATTGCACGCTCACGCTCATTAAGCTTTTTTAAAGCCTCGTTTAAGGCGATATTTTCTATCCATGCGTTGTCGTTGCAGTTTTCGTCGCTTATCTGATCGACAATGCACATACCTTCACCTGCGCCGTCGGTGAATATCGGCTCATACATCGAAACGGGCTCCGATATCGCTTCAAGGGCTGAAGACACTGCGTTTTCATCTTCGCCCAAAAAGGCGGCTATTTGCGCTATTGTCGGTTCACAGATGTTTTTCTTTGAAAGCTCATCACGTGCGCCGAGCGCCTTGTACGCAAGATCCCTCACACTTCTGCTCACACGTATCGTGTTGTTATCCCTTAAATACCGTCTTATTTCACCGATTATCATCGGCACTGATGTTACAAAGTGAAATGAATTTAAATAACACAAGGACACCCGTAATGAGTGCCCTTGTGTTATATGAAATTTAACCTCTTACTTTTTTGAAGAGAACTATTCCGCCGCCTGCAATAGCAATACATACAATAACTATTGCTGTTATGGGCAGCCAACCGAATGTATTTTTATCATCTGTATTTGCGCCGCTGTTCGTTTCAGTACCGTTGTTTATTGTTATATCACCGCTTGATGTGTCTGTATCATCGGGTGATGTGCTGTCGGTTGGAATGGCGGTGTCTTCGGATTCCGGGAAGAGCTCGCAAATCAAGCTATCAATAGCCTCTGTGTCACCGTCTGTTACAGTATCAGTATTCTCCGCTGAGGTATCTTCATTTAAGGCTGTGTCTTTTGCTGTGGTGTCTGTTGTATCATCTTCCTTCGGTGCTGTTGTAACTGCGGCTTTTGTCGTGTCTTCGACAGGCTCGGTTTCCTTTTTATCTTCGGTGTCTTTTGCTGTTGTGGTTTCGTCAGGTTCATCATTTGGGAGTGAAAAATCCTCAAAATGCACCGTTGCTTCAAGAAGCGGGGAATTGTATTCGTCTATTTTGATATCTTTCCATTCAGCTTCAGTTCCTTCATAGTATACGTCTTTAAGATTTTCACAGCCTTCAAATGTGTATTCTGCAATATATGCAACACTTTTGGGAAGTGCAATTGATTCAAGCGCATTACAGCTGTAAAATACACCGAAAAGCTCTGTTACTCCGTTGGGGATGGTTATTGATTTTAAGGCTGTACAGCCAAAGAATGCAAGCTCGCCTATTTTTGCAGCACCCTTACCGAACTTAACGGATGAAAGTGCTGTGCATAAGTTAAATACGCTGTCACCGATAGTTGTAACGCTGTCGGGTATTACGATCGATGCAAGACTTTCGCAAGCATAAAATGCTTCATCGTGGATAGCCGTGACACCGTTTCCAATTGTGACTGTTTTAAGTGAGGTGCATCCCGAAAATGTATTTTTGGCAATATACGGAACGCCGTTTTCGATTTTTGCAGAAGTAAGATATGAACAGTTTTCGAATACTGAATAACCGATTTCTTTAACGCTTTCGGGAATTGTGACAGATGTCAAGCCGTAGCAATTATGGAAAGCATAGTTGTCTATATGTGTGACACTCTTGGGGATTGTGACAGAAACGACTGCAGGACAATTGGCAAATGCACTGTCACATATTTTTGTAACGGTGTTCGGTATAGTGTAAGACTTGCCCGCCTTTGATATGGGATACTGAATAAGCTCTGTTTTTGCTTTATTGAAAAGAACGCCGTTGTCACTCGAAAAATAAGCATTGTTTTTATCAACATTTATTTCCGTAAAACTTTTGCAAGCGGCAAAAGCTTGAAAACCGATGCTTTCCACGTTTTTTCCTATAGTTAATGAAGTGAGACTTCCACATGTCGCAAATGCGGCTTCACCTATTTTTACAACGGTGTCGGGAATTACAATGGATGTAATATTTATGCCTCGCTCAAATGCTCCGTCTCCGATGCTTGTAACACCGCTTTCGATAATGACGGTTTCTATAAAAGTAATATCTTTCTCCCAAGGTCTTGGGGAAGATTTGTAATAATTTTTCATTTCGCCTGTGCCGCTTATTGTAAGCGTGCCTTTGTCAAGTGTCCAGGTGAGGTTTTCTCCGCATGTGCCGGATGCCCCAGCATACGTTGCAAAGGAAAAAGGTACGGCGGAGAAAATGAGCGAAAGTGTGAGAATGAATAGAATGATCTTTTTCATAAATTCGTTTCTCCTTATTTATTTTAGTGTATTATAACACAACATTTGCAACTTGTCAAGTATCAAAAATAGCATATAGTGTTGTCGCAAACACAGCTGTACGGTGATATAATAATCGAGGGTGATATTATGGATACAAAACAACACGATAAATATAAAAATCTTGGTTTGAATATTGCATATTACAGAAAGAAACGAGGAATGTCACAATCAAAGCTTGCAGAACTTGTGAATGTAAGCCGAACACATATGAGCAGGATAGAAACTGCCGACTGTGCCGTTTCACTTGACGTTGTTTTTGATATATGCGATGCTTTGTCGGTGAATCCCTGTAAGCTTTTTGATTTCAGATTTGATGAATAAATAAACGGCTGTCATTAACTGACAGCCATTTTGTTATCATTCATATATCAATATGAAATCATATATATCCTGACCGCCGTTCATTGTTATTATTTCAACATCAGGGTACTTTTCTTCAAGCTTTTCTGTAAGCGCTGTTGCTTCTTCCTCTGTTGCGGTCTTACCGTATATAAGCAGGATTATGTCGCAAAGGTTTGCATCAAGCTTTTCCGTCATTTCATATGCGGCTGTGAGCTTGTCAGTGCAGGATGATAAGATATCTTTTCCGCATATACCGATAAAGTCGCCTTCCTTAACTGTTACGCCGTTCATCTGTGCATCGCGTACAGCACGTGTGACCATACCTGTTTTTACGCCGTCCATCGCCTCGCGAAGGCCATCCATAACGTCGTCGGGATTTTCTTGTGACAGATCTATCATTGTAAGTGCGGCATAGCCCTCACCTATCGTCTTACATTCAAGCACACGCACGTCAGCTTCCTTGTAAAGCTGTGCGGCTTGCTGTGCGGCAAGAATTACATTGCCGTTATTCGGGAAAACGATTATTGTTTCTGCGTGTATTCTCTTAAATGCTTCGATGAAGCTCTCTGCAGACGGATTCATTGACTGACCGCCCTCAACGATAACATCTGTGCCGAGCGATGTGAATGTTTCTTTTATTCCGTCACCCGTTGCAACTGCAACGATGCCATATTTTTTCTTGGGCTTTTTGATTATATCATCTGATTTTTTTTCTTCTTTTTTCGCTTCTTTTTCGGTAATTGTGGAATTGTGTTCAAGCGACATGTTTTCTATCTTGACTGTGAGAAACTCACCGAATTTACGGCAGAAATCAAGTACAAGACCGGGGTTGAGCGTGTGAACGTGTGCCTTGACGATTGAATCCGTTTTGAATATAACAACGGAATCACCCATAGAATTAAGGTAGTCCTTTATTACGTTTTCGTCAAATAATTCAACATCGACCTTACTGCGCTGTAAACGGAGCAAAAATTCCGTGCAGTAGCCGTATGTCATAACGTCATCTTCGGTAAAAGCTTCAAAGGATATCTGTGCCTTTTCTGTCTTTGCTGTTTCTCTTACGGTAACGGGTGCTTTTTCTCCTCTTATAGCCTTTATCATACCGTCAGCTATGTAAAGAAGACCTGCGCCGCCGCTGTCAACAACGCCCGCCTGACGCAAAACGGGAAGCTTTTCTGGTGTGCGTTCAAGGGATATTTTAAGCTCTCCTCTGAATATTTCAAAAAATTCCTCAAGCGAGCTGTCTTTGTTTATCATTGCCGTTGTACGTACAGTTGCTTCGCGGCAAACTGTAAGTATCGTACCTTCAATGGGTTTAACAACAGCAGAATATGCCTGTCTTACACCTTCCATAAGAGCTTTTGCAAAGCCTTCAGGGTCAGTTGCCCTTTCTTTTTCAAGCCCCTTTGCGATACCCTCAAAGAATTTTGAAAGAATAACGCCTGAGTTTCCGCGTGCTGAAAGAAGCATACCTTTTGCAACAACAGCCGCAGTGGTGTAAAGTGATGTGTTTTCGATATCTTCTATCTTGTCAAGTGCCAGAACACCGCCCTTGATCGTCATACACATATTTTCTCCTGTGTCACCGTCGGGAACGGGGAACACGTTGAGGTCGTTTACGACAGTTGCATTTACTCTCAGATTTTCAAAACCCGATCTTATCATTTCGGCATACAGTGTGCCTGTAAGTTCAGCTTTAGGCATAAATAAGCCCTCCGTTATTTATTATTTTTTATGCTTGACTTTGATATGCTTTTATATTATAATATAATAAGTAATATTTTACAAGAGTAATTTAGCGTTTTGATTGCTGTTTTTACGAAAATTTTAATATATATTCAATAAAGGAGAAAGAAGTATGGATTGCAAAAACGAATTTATATCAATATACAACGAACATATAAAGCGCGACGGTGCAGATAAAATGCTTGAATATCTTTTAAAGACAGACTTTTTTACGGCACCTGCAAGCACTCGCTTTCACCTTTCGTGCGAAGGCGGTCTTTGCACGCACAGTATAAATGTATATAAGTGTCTTTCTGATTATATGAAGCGTCCGAGAGTTAAAGAGGTATACGGTTTGGAATACAACGAAGAAACGATCGCTATTGTTTCGCTTTTGCACGATGTTTGTAAGGTCAACTGCTATGCACAAAGCTTCCGTAACGTAAAGGACGATCACGGTGTATGGCAGAAGGTTCCGTGCTATGAATTTGCAGACAAAATGCCCTACGGTCACGGCGAAAAATCCGTGTATATAATCAACGGGTATATGCGCTTGACACGTGAGGAAGCGTTTGCAATAAGATACCATATGGGATTTTCGGGCACGGACGATGTGCGTAACGTCGGCGCGGCATATGAAATGTTCCCGCTTGCTCCTGCGCTCAGCTTTGCTGATATGGAAGCCACATATTACCTCGAAAACGATAAAATATAAGGAACTGACTATGATGAAAAACAAGATATCGATATCTGATATTAAGGATATATTTGAAAAGGAAAACATAAACGCACAGATATTTTGCCCCGATGAGCTTTTTTCTCATAAATTCACATATCTTTCTTATAATTCGGCAGATGTTGAGGAAAACACATTTTTCATCTGTAAAGGTGCGGCATTTAAACCGCAGTATCTTGAGGATGCCGTAAGAAAGGGTGCAGGTGCATATATTGCGGAAAAGAAATACGAAGGCATTGATATCCCATGCATTGTAACAAATGACATCCGACGCGGTATGGCAGTGCTTTCAAAAGCATTTTACGGCGAAGCTTATAAGAGTCTGAAGCTTGTCGGACTTACAGGAACAAAAGGAAAGACAACGACAACATATTTTATAAAAAGTATACTTGACAAATTTACGGGTATGCGCACGGGAGTCTTGTCTACTATTGAGATATATACAGGTACGGAGGATCACGAGGCTCACCTTACCGTTCCCGAATCTCCCGACCTTCACAAGCATTTTGCACAGTGCCGAAGTTGTGCAATACCGTATCTTACAATGGAGGTTTCTTCTCAGGCATATAAGGTCAACCGTGTGTACGGTACGGAGTTTGATATCGGCGTTTTCATGAATCTCGGTGAGGATCACATAGGTCCACTTGAGCACGAAGATGCAGAGGATTATTTCAGGTGCAAGCTTGAGCTTATGAAGCACTCCGAAACAGCCGTAATAAATAAAAACAGCGCACGCTTTGACGAAATATATGCGGTAGCGAAAGCACATGCAAAAAACGTTATCACATACGGTGACGACACCTGTGATTATTGGGTGGAGAATATTCAGAAGGAAAATGTCGGATTTTCATTCACTATCAAATGTAAGGACAAAAACGAAAGTAATTTCAGAATATCGATGGCGGGAAGATTCAATGTTGAAAATGCATTGACTGCATACTGCGTTGCAAAGGCACTCGGTGTTGATGAAAATTCAATCGCACACGGACTTTGGGATGTTGAAGTCAAGGGAAGAATGAATGTGTTTGAAAAGGACGGCATTACTGTAATTGTTGACTTTGCGCACAATTATTTGAGCTTCAGTAAGCTTTATGAGTCGGTAAAGGCAGACTATCCCGACAGACGTGTCGTTGTGGTAGTTGGCGCGCCCGGCGGCAGAAGCTTTTCAAGAAGGCGCGAGATCGGAGAATTAGGCGGCAAAAATGCCGATTATATGTACCTAACCGCCGATGATCCTCAATTTGAAGATGTAATGGAAATATGCGAAGAAATTGCATCGTATGCAAAGCCGTACGGGGTAAGCTATGAAATAATCGAGGATCGCACGGAAGCTGTTGAAAAAGCAATAATGACAGCAAAAAAAGGCGATGTTGTTATCCTTGCCGCAAAGGGCGAGGAGGTATATCAGAAGGTACAGGGCAAATACGTACCGTACGAATCTGACATAGCGATTGCTAAACGGTGCCTTGAAGTCATTACGGTGAAATAATTAAATATTCTAATTGATACTGTATGGGGATGGTTCATTAAGAACCAAAAAACAACAATTGCAGGGTCGACCATTGGTCGTGTGCTTAAAAATGGATAAATTGGTGAAAAACGGGCGTGCGCAGTTCGCTTTGCTAACCGTTTGCACGCCCATACAAAGTATTTATCCGAAAAAAACACAAGGGGCAACTCTTTATGGGAATAATTCCCGGAAATGAGTTAGCCCCTTTTTTTGTTGTATAACGCAAACTATCCGCTAAGCGTGTTGTTTCAAAAAGGCTTTTGCCGTTGAACGTTTCGATCATGAAGACAGGATTGAGCAAGCCACCGGCTTATCCGGTATGGTTATAACGGTGATAACATTTAAATTTCACAGCTCTTTTTCGTAGCATAAAAAATCCTGCTCATACATATGACATTCGCCGACAATACTAAACCCAAACGTTGAATAACAAGCAATCGCCTTTTTGTTATGCTTTTCCACCAAAAAGCGGATGCCTTTAAAACCCCGTCTTTTCAACTCATCCATCCCGAATTTCAGCATGATGCGTCCAAGTCCTTTGTTTTGTTCATTGGGCAGCACGGCAAGTCTTGCCAGCTCACCTGTGGGGGTAAGGTTTTTATTCCAACAGGGAAGACGGTCGACTGCTTCATCCTCTTCAACCGAAATGGCGGCTTTTATAATTCCGTCCGTTTTCAAAACAAACAATGCATCGCGTGAAAGATCCCAATCAATAGATTCATCAGACGGATATTCTTCATCCCAAGGACAAAATTCCCGTCCTATCTGCGACTTGTATAAAGACAAAATTTCACATTTGTCATTTTCTGTTGCCATAATTATTTCATATTTCATATTTGTACTTTGCCTTTTCACTAAGATGCGATATCACATAAATAAAGACAGCGCATGTGCGCTGTCTTTAAATTTAATTATTTAACAGATGTGAACTTATCAACAAGGTCTTCCAACGCAGCGTTTACTTTCGTCTTGTTTCTTGCAAAGAGAGAAGAAAGCTTACCTGTGGAATTGCTCTTTATTGCATCGATAAGTGAGTTCGAAATTGATGTAATGTTTGTATCATCAACGATAGAACCAAGGTCAATAACACGGTTAGCGAAGATGATGGGAAGCATATCTGCGGATTCTTCATCACGTGTACCCTTACCGATAAGGGATGCTTCATAGTATGCGGGGGTAAGAATGTTCTTACCTTCAACAGCAAGTGCCTGCATGATCATACCAGAAAGTGCAAGTCTGTTTTCATCATAGGAAATATCCTTCGGAACACCTGCAACCATTGTAACTATAGCAACGGAGTGTGTTGTGTAGTTCTTCTGGTTCTGGTCAGCCTTAGGAACAGGGATGATACCGAAGTCTGTATCCATGTCACGAAGACGTGTTACACACTGCATAACCTCAGAGTAGAAGAGAGCTCTGTCTTCTTCGAACATCGCCTGAGCCAAAAGGTGAACAGAGGGGTTAATGCTCATATAATCGTGACAGTCAAATGTGTACTGGTTGGAAGCTGTATAGATTTCAGCAATCTTGTCAACAAGCTTAACTGTTGAGTCATCAAGCTCCTTCAAGTAAGGAACGTCAGCGCTGTCTTTATCGATGATACGGCTGTTTGTACCGTAGTAAAGACCTGTGATAAAGTCAACGGTTGTTGCAATCGGGAACTGGTCAAGGTGTGTTGTTGTACCGGATGCGTCAAGATCCTGATATGTAAAGAGCTTGCAGTACTCAAGAAGCTTGTCGAGTGTCCATTCGTTGTCTTTTACAAGATCATAGATACTCTTAAGATCGCCTTCGCCGATACCAACACTCTTAGCAAGTGTCTTGTTGAACATCATTACCCATGTTGCATCGTTGTCAACAACGGTAATTTCACCTGTTGCAAAGTAGTTTGTACCTGCAATAGATGTCTGTGTAAGCATTGACTGATCCCATGCATCACTTGATGTGTCAAGGTGAGTGATCTCGTCAATAGGTGTAAGGCAGTCACTCTGTGCAAGGGTATACATGTGGTTGATGGAGTTTATAACAAGGTCATATTCCTTTGTGTCCGATTTAACGGAGGTCGAAACATAATCGTTTATAGAACCTCTTGTAATGCCTTCAATAACCTTGAATTTGATACCGAATTCTTGCTCGATAAGTTTCTGACGTCTGTAAATTGCGGAGTTTACGGGGTCATCACTGTCTTCTTCAACGAAAAAGTTGTTGTTTGTCCATTCACCGTCATCTGTGTTTGTCAAAACGGTAAATTCTTGGTCGTCATACTTTGTATCGGGAATGAAGTAAGATTCTTCAACCGATGTGTCCTGGGGTCCTTGCGTTGCATCGCTTTTTTGTGTGTCTTCGTCGCCGCCGCAAGCGGTGAAGCATACGGAAACCATCAAAGCTGCAAGAAGAACCGAGAATAATTTCTTCGCTTTCATTCAAGCACTCCTTTAAAGTTTTTTTGAATTTCACCCATTGGGTACAATTCTACACATGTATTATAGCATTTAACTTTTAAAAAGTCAATAAGAAATTTGAATTTACACCGAAAAAGGGGAAAAATCATTTTTGTAAATATTTGAATAATTGTATAGACATTTTTGTTTTGATGTGGTATAATCGGTAAGAAGATTTGTAAATTTTATTTTGGATAGGTATAGATATGATAATTCAACTTGATGAAGCAAGACTTAAACTCGCAGCTTTAAGAAACGATGCAAAGGAACTCGGAATTTCGATGCGTCTTGATGAGCTTACGGCGTCTGTTGAGGCTCTTGAAGAAAAGACACACGATCAGAATTTCTGGAACGATCAGGTAAATTCAGGAAAGATACTTCAGGAAATAAAGCAGAAGAAGTATAAGATAGAGCAGCACGAATCACTTGTATCAGCTATTGAGGATACGTATACACTTTGCGAATTGTCGCTTGAAGAAAACGATGAAAGCTCACTTGAAGATATTCTTTCCGAGGTTGAAAGAATTGAACGTGAGATAGAAAAAATGAATATTGACATACTCCTTTCGGGCGAGTATGACAAGAACAATGCAATTCTTTCATTCCATCCGGGCGCGGGCGGTACAGAGGCGCAGGACTGGGCGCTTATGCTTTACAGAATGTATACACGCTGGGGTGAGAAAAACGGCTTCAAGGTGAAGCTTGTTGACTGGCTTGACGGCGAAGAAGCAGGTATAAAGAGCGCAACTATACTCATTGAAGGTATGAACGCATACGGTTATATGAAAAGTGAGTCGGGCGTTCACAGACTTGTAAGAGTATCTCCGTTTGACTCCTCGGGCAGACGTCACACGTCATTTGCATCTGTTGAGGTAACACCTGAACTTGATGACTCAAACGATGTTGAGATCCGTGATGAGGATATCGAAATAACAGCACACCGTTCAAGCGGTGCGGGCGGTCAGCATATCAACAAGACGGACTCTGCAATAAGAATCGTTCACAAGCCCACAGGCATCGTTGTCGGCTGTCAGACGGAAAGAAGCCAGCTTCAGAATAAAGAAACGGCGCTCAAAATGCTCAAGAGTAAGCTTGTCGAAATAAAGATAAGGGAAAACCTTGAAAAGATCGAAGACATCAAGGGCGAAAAGACGAATATCGAATGGGGAAGCCAGATCCGTTCATACGTCTTTATGCCGTACACTCTTGTAAAGGATGCACGTACAGGCTGTGAAAACGGAAATATTCAGGCTGTTATGGACGGAGACATCGATATGTTTATCAACAGTTATTTGAGAGCAAATGTAAAATAAAAGATAAAACCCGACGGCGGTCGGGTTTTTTTTCTTGTAATATACACCGCAAAGCGGTGCGCCCTTTCGCCTGGGGCGGTTTGCTTTGCAAACCGTGGGGTGGCAGGCGAGGGCGCACGGAATACAAAAGGATGAATGTCAATCTTTATGATTGTATACGGTGATGCTCTGATTTCCGAAGAAAATATGCGCCATTGCCCGTGAGCAGTTAGCAAGGCGAACTGTGGGTAGATGACACCAAAGCCGAACTACACATCCCGCTTGAAATTAAGGAATCATGCCCAGTTCCTTCAAAGCTTCAATAAAAATATTCGCTTCTCCGTGAGGATTGGCTTTTTGTGTTGATTCAATGTCATACCACGCATATTCCAAGCCGTGAACAATGATGGGGAGTTTCTTGCCGAATCGCTGTTCGACATATCCTTCAGTCTGCAATTTGTTTGCTGTTTCGGCAACGATCTGCATTAATTCATAGTGTCCTACAGGTCCTTTGCCGATATAATAACCATCACTGTCATAGCAATTATCATCTTCTTTTCCTATGTCGGTAATGCCGTTTTCTTTGTACCAATCAAACAGAAGCTCTGTCATTTCTGGTTCTTCATAAGGATCAATGATCGGAGTTTCATCCTGCCTCCAAAACGCATAATTCCAACGTTCCTCATCATACAAATCGGCACCGTTACAGTCGCTCTCTGTATTATAGCTGATAGCAAAGGTGGATATGTTGCTGTAATTTTTATATTCATATGCTTCGTTAGAATAAACGAAAAACGATATGGCATAAATGTCGGATTCTGACCACAAATCCATAGTATCTTTGATTTTTGAATAGATTTTTTCTGAAAGATCAATCATGTAAGCTACTCCTTTTTTTGCTTCTTAAGTATGTTTTATTTCCAAATGCGGTATACTGCTATATAATATCGGTATTTATCGCATAACCGATACCACGGACGGTTTTTATTACGTCAAAAGTAAAAAACTTTGAGAATTTCTTTCTTATATACCTTATATATACGTCCGTTATATTTGAATCCTCGCCATCGTTTTTCCACACGGCTTTGAAAATCTCTTTTCGTGACACGGGCGCACCTTGTGCGTTTAAAAGCAGTTCAAGTATATCAAATTCCTTCGGTGTAAAGTATATCACATTTCCCGAAAAGCTTGCGCTGTGAGTATCGCGTGATACTTTGATTTTTATCTGTTCGCTGTGCCTTGGCGCTATCATTTCATTTTCTTTATGCAGAAACGACAAAAGCTCCTCGATTAAAACGGGACGCTTGAAAAGGCAAAGTGTTTTCGGATTTTCCGAAATAAAACTGTTTGTGTCGGGCATTACACGGTGGGAGCATATCACAGCCGTGCGCTTACATGCTGAATTTAAAAATTTGATAAGTTCCAAAAGTTCACCGTCACCGTGTACAACGTCGGAATTGATGACTGCAAAACACTCATTTGCGTTTTTGACTGAATCTTTCACCGTGTCAATATCGAAATGCGGAGCAAATTTAAGACAAGGCAATCCTATATCAAGCCCCTCAAGCTCCAGCATGCGGGCATAATATTTATCAAATCCGATCAGTATAAGCTGTTTTGTGTTTGCGTTTGCAAAAAAAGTATCCAATTTGTACCTTCTTTTTGAAAATGTGTTGAAATAACGAAAAAAATATGGTAGAATTACAAAAACGTAATTTGAAAGGATAATTATTATGTCAGATATGCTTGTAAAGCTCTACAATGTAGAGAACTGCCCCGAGGTTGAAGCCGCACTCAAGGCAGAGGGAATACATATAGTCAAGGCACTTTCGCCCGATAAACACAGGGTAATTCCGTTTATCAAGACCTTTTCAGAGGGTTGGGGAAGTGAATGTGAGGCGGCGTTTGCCAATAATCCCCACACGATTTATATTGCGGTAAAGGATAAGAAGGTCATCGGCTTTGCCGCATATGATGCAACTGCAAGGGGATTTTTCGGCCCTACAGGTGTTGATCCCGAATACAGACGCAAGGGCATAGGCCGTGTGCTTATGGTAAAGTGCTTCAATTCAATGAAGGAAATGGGCTACGGCTACGCAATTATCGGCTGGGCGGCAAAATCTGCTGTGAAATTCTATCAGGAATATGCGGGCGCGCAGATAATTGAGGATTCGTTCCCCGGTGTCTACGGAAGACTTGTAAATGTGGTAGGTCAGCCGCCGAGAGTGGAAACACCTGCACCGTCCGCAGATTCGGAAAAATCCCCCGAAGAGAAAAAGGATTAATTCTCCGAGGGATGATTTTTCAGATAATCGAGATAATTTTGTAAAATTATCTGCGCGGAAAGGGTATCAACCGTTTCTTTCCGCTTCTTACCGCGTGTGTTCGTCATATTCATATACTGATGTGCTGAAACTGTGGTAAGTCTTTCGTCGAAAAGAACAGCAGGAATGTCTGTTTTTTCGGCAAGAAGCGATACAAAGCCTTGTGCTTTTTCGCTTCTCGGGCCTCTTGTGCCGTTCATGTTTATAGGGTTGCCGACTACGATCAAGCGTACATCGTATTCGGCAGCCTTTTTTGCTACCTCATCGGCAATATAAACAATGTAATCTTCTTTTATGTAACCGATTCCGGAGGCAAGCGTACACGTTTCGTCACTCACCGCAAGACCCGTGCGCCTGTCTCCGAGATCGACTGACAGTATTCTTTTAGTCATTTTCAAGTGCAGTTATCATGTCAACACGTGTCTGATGTCTGCCGCCTTCAAATTCTGTATTCAGGAAAAGCTCTACCATATCAAGCGCTAAACCTGCGCCTACAACACGTCCGCCCATGCAAAGCACGTTTGCATCGTTGTGCATTCTTGTCATTCTTGCGGAGAATGTGTCAGAGCAGCAAGCCGCGCGTATACCCTTGTGCTTGTTTGCCGCGATGCTGATACCGATACCTGTACCGCAGAAAAGGATACCGCGGTAGCATGTTCCGTCCTGAATGCTTACGCAAAGCTTGTGCGCATATTCGGGGTAGTTTACGCTTTCGCCGTTACAGCCGAAATCAATGTACTCAATACCCTTTGATTCAAGATACTTTTTTGTTGCCTCTTTAAGCTCATAGCCGCCGTGATCGCAAGCCAATGCAATAATTTTATTACTCATGATTTATTACTCCTTATTAATTTTAATCAATTTTTTTAAGATTTCGTTCCGCTTGGGAGGAACGGAGATATGTGGGTTTGAATGTTCTGTCGGAAAAAACTGTCTTATCCCCTGTATTTTCATATATTATACGTGCAACCTGCGCTGATGAATATGCACTTTGAAGTGCAATTTGTTCAGGCGGGAAAAGACCTTTGTTAAAATCGTTTTTTATAATTTGCTTTCCGTCACCGATGAGATATACGGGAATATCGAATGCTTCAAGCTCACATGCAAGCTCGTTTGACATTATTACCCTGTCATCACAAAGTCTTGTGATCTTTCCGTCAGTGTGCCTGAAAAGCGCATTGTAAAGCTGGTTCCTTCTTGCATCCATTACGGGACACACGATAAAGTCGCCCATAAAGCCTTTCATATTATATGAAAGTGATTCGAGGGAGGAAACGCCGACGCACGGCACGTTTCTGCCGAAGGCAAGTCCGAGAAGAACAGCCGCGCCTATGCGCACACCTGTGAAAGAACCGGGGCCTGCCGCCGCGGCAAACAATTCTATGTCCTTAACATTTGCACCGCAGGAGGACAGTAAATGTTCTATCATAGGTAACATTGTTTCGCTGTGGTGAAGAGTTGTTGTGACTGTGTATTCGCCCAGCCTTTTTTCACCGTCACAAAGGCAAGCTGTTGCTGTTACCGCTGTTGTATCAAGTGAAAGAATAAGCAAAATTAACCCTGCCTTTCAATAGTTATCGTTCTTGTTGTGTCGTCCGTATATTCAATAGTTACTTTATATGCCCCGTCGGGGATGGCGTAGGGGATGTTTTCGCTCCACTCGCATATGCAAACACCCGTACCGGGATAATCGTAAAAGCCTGTTGAATAAAGCTCATCATCGTCAGATATTCTGTAAACATCGAAGTGGTAAAGGGGAAATTTTCCGCCCGTGTACTCATTTATAAGCGTATATGACGGACTGCTTACACTGCAATTTGGACATACATACGATGCCATACCGCGCACAAAAGCCGTTTTGCCCGCACCAAGGTTGCCGTACATTGCCACAAATTCATTCCCATTCAGTGTCTGCGCAAACTCAAACCCGAGTTTTTCCGTTTCCGACAGAGATGATGAAACAAATACCTGTTTCATCAGAACAGACCCGAGATGTTGCCGTTTTCGTCAACGTCTATTTTGAGTGCCGCAGGCTCCTTGGGGAGTCCCGGCATTGTCATTATCTCACCTGTGAGCACAACAATGAATCCTGCACCTGCAGATACCTTTACTTCTCTTACCGTCAAATCAAAACCGCTGGGTCTGCCCAAAAGCTTGGGATTGTCGGAAAGGGAATACTGTGTTTTTGCAACACAAATGGGGAACTTTCCGAATTCGGGGTTTACCTTCATTATGTTGTCGATGTTTTTGAGCGCCTTATCGTCGAATTTTACACCGTCAGCACCGTATATTTCACGTGCAACGGTTTCTATTTTTTCTTTTATTGTCATTTCGTTGGGATAAAGGTGCTTGAAGTTTGAGGGCTTTTCACACGCTTTTACAACTTCGTGTGCAAGTGCTATACCGCCGTCACCGCCCTTGGCGAATACCTCAGAAAGTGCAAATGATGCACCGCGCTCACGGCATATCTGTTCAAGCAATTCAAGCTCACGCGCAGTATCTGTTTCAAAGCGGTTGATGGCAACAACTACGGGTACACCGAATTTTGCAAGATTGTCGATGTGTGCTTCAAGATTGCAAGCACCTTTTGTAAGTGCTTCAAGGTTTTCTTCCTTAAGATCTGCCTTTGCAACACCGCCGTTATATTTCAGTGCCCTTACTGTTGCAACAAGCACAACACAAGAGGGAGCAAGTCCTGCTGCACGGCATTTGATATCAAGGAACTTTTCAGCGCCGAGGTCGGCACCGAAGCCTGCTTCTGTTATTGCGTAATCGGCAAGCTTGAGCGCAAGCTTTGTTGCCCTTACAGAGTTACAGCCGTGAGCGATATTTGCAAAAGGTCCGCCGTGAATTATTGCGGGTGTGTTTTCTGTTGTCTGTACAAGGTTGGGTTTGAGGGCATCTTTAAGAAGTGCTGTCATCGCACCGTGTGCGCCTACGTCCTTTGCATATACAGGCTCACCCGAATATGTGTACGCAACGAGAATGTTACCGAGCCTTTCTTTAAGATCTGAAACGGAGGAAGCAAGGCAAAGTATCGCCATAACTTCACTTGCAACTGTTATGCTGAATTTATCCTGTCTGGGAACACCGTCCGCTTTTGCGCCAAGTCCTACGATAACGTTTCTGAGTGCTCTGTCGTTCATATCAAGCACTCTTTGGAATAAAACACGGCGCTGATCAATTCCGAGGACGTTTCCTTGCTGTATGTGGTTGTCTATCATTGCGGAAAGTAAGTTATTTGCCGATGTTATTGCGTGGAAGTCACCTGTAAAATGCAGGTTGATGTCTTCCATTGGAAGTACCTGAGAATAACCGCCGCCTGCGGCACCGCCCTTCACACCGAACACAGGACCGAGTGAAGGCTCACGCAGGGCGATGATCGAATTCATTCCGATCTTTGTCATTGCCTGACCTAAACCGATTGTTGTTGTTGTCTTGCCTTCGCCTGCGGGCGTAGGATTTATAGCTGTTACAAGTATAAGTTTTCCGTCGGGCTTGTCTGCCATTCTCTTTTCAAAGCCGTCGTCAATTTTTGCCTTGTATTTACCGTAAGGTATAAGCTCGTCATCTTTGATTCCGAGCGTATCGGCAATTTCCGTAATCGGCTTCATTTTTGTGTTTTGAGCAATTTCGATATCAGTAAGCATTTTTCTCACCTTTCTGTTTTTATGTACGGCGTTGATACTACAATGCCGTTTTCATTTTTGATTTCAATATAATAACCGCACGCATCGCGCGGAATTTTTCCTGTTATTGTTTTGTTTTTGGTGTTTAAAGATACGCTTTTCCATACCGAGTTCAAGAATGTATTGATCATTCCGTACTTTTCGTGCTTGGAATACGTCATTTCCTCGGTTATATAATAAAGCCTTGCTGTAACCTCATTGTCATATTCATATGTGCAAGTCGGGCTTTTTCCGTTTGGCAGGGAAGTGAAAGACGGAAGCTTTTTGCCGTTTTTGACGATGCTGTTGGCAAATGCCTCGCTTTCAGGGCGAATCCATGCAAAGTTGTGGGAATGAAACATACCGTCAACGATCGAAAGCGTTGTTAGAGGATTGTTTGGTGCTGTATCAAGATAACTTTTAGAGTTTGAATTTATCGAAAAGCAAAAGTCATCATTCCAGCAAAGCCACATCGTGGGAAGCTTGACTCTGTCAAACCTATCCTCGGCTTTGAAATATCTCAAGGTTTCGGGGTGGCTGAATTTTTCTCCCATCCATGCAAGCGATTCGTTAAGATAACCTGAGCCGTATATCGGTATTGCAAATGCGGGTCTTTCGTCAAAACCAAGGTAGTATGAAATTGCAACTCCGCCCCACGATATTCCCGTGATTCCTATCTTATTTTTGTCGGCATAACCGCTTTGTGCAAGTGCGTTAAATGACAAAATGCACTGTGCGGTTATATGCGTAAGCCATCTGTCTGTAACATCGAGGTCATGCGTTGCCATATCGTCATTATTCGGTGCTGTCACATAGCCGTTTTCTGCAAAAACTCCGTGAAGCTCTTTTGTCCAATCACCGTTTGATTCCGTACAGCCGGCGTTGCGCAGGGTTGGCATATGACCTACAGTATCCGGCGCTATAACAGAATAGCCTCTGTCACGCCACATTTTCACCCAAGGGAGAAATGCATGTCCGCCTCCGCCGTGTATAAGTATGATACCGGGGGTATTTTCGTCAGCACCGTCGGGGTGCGCCATGTATGCAAAGACCTTTGTTTTTTCGCCGTTATACTTAATAGAATCAAATGTTACAGCATATATTCCTGCAAATTCACTTGTCCCATCAAATTCGGGAACTCTCCTCAAATTCGGATTTGCTTTTATTACACCCGCGAAAAATCTGTCTGTGTCAAAGGCTTTATTGAATTCGGTATTTGTCATAGCTTTGTTCAGCCCCTATAAATGCGACTTCCTTGAAGTCATTATAATTGTGTCTGATTATGTAATCGATATAGCTTTCTATCACTTTCGCTGTGTATATATATCCCGCAGGCGACATATGACCGCCGAGGAAAAATCTTTCCTTGAATTCTTCATCATATACGGGTGCATATTTATATAAGTCGATAACGTAGGTGTTATCAAACATTTTTGCAAAATCATCAAGCAATTCTGCGAAAGCAAGCTTTTCAGGCTCATTTTTCTCCGATTCTCTCGGCATTGTTACCAAGAAAAATTTTGCCTTTGGCTGCATTTTCTGAAGCTTTTGAATTATCCTTGCGTACCAGCCTGCAAATGTGTCTTCATTTTTTTCAAAATCATCAAGACACACATCATCTTTTGTGCCAATTGCCATTTTGATGCCGTAAATGTCATTGACACCGAGGGCGATTATGTAAGCTTGAGCGAGAAGCTTATCATTCCAAAAGTCCATATTGTCCGCAAAGCTTACCATATATTCCTTCGCTGTCATTCCGCCTCGTGAAAAATTATATACCTCAGCACCCGTTGAGCGTGCAAGATACTGTCCCCATGAGTAATCGAAAATGTCATAATAACCTTTTGTACCGTCATTTTGTATCAGTTCAAATTCACCCGATGAAAGGCTGTCGCCGATACAGCATATGTTTCTGAAAACAGAGCACATACCGCCGTCTGATACCAGATTATCAAGAGGTTTTTCATTTTTGTCAAGTTGTGTATATTCGTGAACATTCATAAGCTGTTCTCCATATGTATTTGGGGATATTCTACCACGATTTTGTATACTTGTCAACTGAAATGCCTACTGTTTGTTATTTTTTTTACCTTTGTCTTATATAAACTTTACATAATGCTCATTGACAGTTGATTATGCTAAAGTTATAATGTATAATGTCATTTTATATATGGAGGAAAAGACTATGTTAAAAAAAGCACTTTCGTTTTTAGTAACCCTTTCACTTCTGTTATCTCCCACATTATATGTAATTGCGGAAGATACAAACGGTATCTTTTGGGATTTTGATGAGGAAAGCGGAACACTTACTGTTTCGGGCACAGGAGATATGGAAGATTTTTCTGACAGCAGCGATGCCCCTTGGTATGCAAACAAGGCAGACATAACAGCTGTTATTGTCGAAGACGGAGTTACATCTGTCGGTGACAATGCGTTTTCAACATACACATCACTTAAAACGGTACACATCGGAGAAGATGTTGTATCTATAGGAAATTATGCATTTGAATCTTGTAGGATGTTAAGTAAGGTAACATTCGCTGAGGAGTCCGCACTCAATACTATAGGAAGATCCGCGTTTGAATTTTGCGGCGGTCTTACATCGTTTACTGTACCGAAAAATGTGACCAAGATAAACAGCTATTGCTTTGACAGCTGTTACAGTCTTGCTGAAGTGTACAATGAAAGTACTCTTAACATCGAAAAGGGTAAAACAGCAAATGGGTTTATTGCGTATTTTGCACAAAACGTATATACACCCGAGTCGGGTGAAAGCATTCTGACAGAAACAGAAGACGGTGTTTATATGAATCTTGACGGTGAAGGTCACTATCTCAAAGCATCGGATAAAAACAAAATTGATGTCGGTGCATCATTTACAGATGCAAACGGCGACGTTATTGACGTTGTGAGCGTATATTCAAATGCTTTTTATGGCAGATACGATATCATCTCCGTAAGTATTGCACAGGGCATCAAGGATATAGGTGAAAGTGCATTCTATGGCTGTACAGCACTTGAAAACATTGTTATCCCTTCAACAGTTTTGAATATAGGAACAAGAGCGTTCAGCTTGTGCTCCAAGCTTACAACAGTTGAATTTGCCGAAAACTCGGAACTTGTTTCAATATCAACACAGGCATTTTTCAACTGCCGCAGTCTTGAAACTGTAGTTTTACCGAAAAATGTGAACGAGATCGGTGTGATGGCATTTGCAAACGCTTCATCTCTTACAAACATTACATTTAACGGTGATGCGCCCGAAAGTTTTGGAGCAAATGTATTTAACGGTTGTGCATCTGACTTTTCGATAAGCTACTACAAATGGCAGAAAAATTGGTCAACACCCGAATGGAACGGATATCCTTGTGCTCCCCTTGATGTTGAATGTATACACGAAGGCGGTACGGCAACATGCCACAGCAAGGCAATATGCGATAACTGCGGTGAGGAATACGGAGAGCTTGACCTCGAAAATCACGACGGCGAAACAATACTTAAAGATGCAAGCGATGCCGCTTGCGGTGTCCCAGGTTATACGGGTGACACAGTATGTCTTGGTTGTGACGGTGTAATAGAGCGCGGTGAGGAAATTCCCGCAATTACACATGAAGGCGGAACGGCAACATGCCACAGCAAAGCAATATGCGATCACTGCGGTGAGGAATACGGACAGTTTGACCTCGAAAATCACGACGGCGAAACAATGCTTAAAGATGCAAGCGATGCCGCTTGCGGTGTTCCCGGTTATACGGGTGACACAGTATGTCTTGGTTGTGACGGTGTAATAGAGCGCGGTGAGAAAATTCCCGCAATTACACACGAAGGCGGAACGGCAACATGCCACAGCAAGGCAATATGCGATCACTGCGGTGAGGAATACGGAGAGCTTGACCTCGAAAATCACGACGGCGAAACAATGCTTAAAGATGCAAGCGATGCCGCTTGCGGTGTTCCCGGTTATACGGGTGACACAGTATGTCTTGGCTGTGACGGTGTAATAGAGCGCGGTGAGGAAATTCCCGCAATTACACACGAAGGCGGTACGGCAACATGCCACAGCAAGGCAATATGCGACCATTGCGGTGAGGAATACGGCGAAATTGACTCCGAAAACCACGACGGCGAAACAGAAATAAAGAACAAAGAGGCAGACTGCGGAAATGACGGATATGTAAATGGTACTTTCTGCTGTGGCTGTAATCAAATGCTTTTTGCTGATGAAATATTACCCGCAACAGAACTTCATGAAGGCGGTACAGCTACATGTCATAGTAAAGCAATATGTGACCGCTGCGGTGAAGAATACGGCAACATTGATCCGGACAATCACGATGGCGAAACTGAAATTATTAACAGTGTAGAAGCATCGTGCGGTGTTACGGGTTACACGGGTGACACTTTCTGTCACGGCTGTGAAACGATAATATTCTCAGGTAGCCAAATCCCTGCGCTTATACATGAAGGCGGTACAGCTACATGCCACAGCAAAGCAATAT
>JAZTXA010000167.1:0-25928 GCA_045636245.1 Eubacteriales bacterium
AAAATACGATCCCAAATCACTCAAAGCTGAAGAATTTATCAGTGATGAAGAGATAAAAGAAACTCTTGCATATGCAGAGGAAAACAAAAACAACATTGAGCTTATTGACTCTATAATTGAAAAAGCGCGCCCTGTTAAAACCGAAACAGGCTACACGTGTCTGGGGCTTTCACACAGAGAGGCATCCGTGCTTCTCGCATGCGAAGACCAAAAGATGATAGAAAAAATATACAAGGTCGCTGAGGAAATAAAGCTTGCATTTTACGGTAACAGAATCGTTATTTTTGCACCTCTCTATCTTTCAAATTACTGCGTAAACGGCTGTGTTTACTGCCCTTATCATCTTAAAAACAAGACGATTCCGAGAAAGAAGCTGACGCAGGAGGAAGTACGTGCAGAGGTAATCGCCCTGCAGGATATGGGACACAAGCGTCTGGCAATCGAATCGGGTGAAGACCCCGTAAACAACCCCATAGAATACATCCTTGAATGTATCAACACGATATACAGCGTAAACCACAAAAACGGTGCAATACGCAGAGTAAACGTAAATATCGCCGCAACAACGGTTGAAAACTACAAAAAGCTGAAGGATGCGGGAATAGGAACGTATATTCTTTTCCAGGAAACGTATCACAAGGAAAGCTATTTGAAGCTTCACCCCACGGGTCCCAAGCACGATTATGCATACCACACGGAAGCACACGACAGAGCTATGCAGGGCGGAATCGACGATGTCGGTCTCGGTGTTTTGTTCGGTCTTGAGCTTTATAAATATGAATTCGCGGGACTTTTGATGCACGCAGAGCATCTTGAGGCTGTCCACGGTGTAGGCCCGCACACGATAAGCGTGCCGAGAATAAAGCGCGCGGACGATGTTGATCCCACGCAGTTTGACAACTCCATAAGCGATGAGATATTTGAAAAGATAACGGCTTGTATCCGTCTTGCTGTACCTTACACAGGTATCATTATTTCCACAAGAGAAACGGAAGAAGTGCGTTCAAAGCTGCTTAATCTCGGTGTTTCGCAGGTCAGCGGCGGCTCACGTACGTCTGTCGGCGGTTACGCTTGCGAGGAACGTCCGCACGATACGGAGCAGTTTGACGTTTCCGACCAGAGAACACTTGACGAGGTCGTACATTGGCTTATTGACAACGGTCATATTCCCTCTTTCTGTACCGCTTGCTACCGCGAGGGCAGAACGGGCGACAGATTTATGAGCCTTTGCAAAACAGGTCAGATAATCAACTGCTGTCACCCCAATGCACTTATGACACTTACCGAATATCTTGTTGACTACGGTAGCGAGGAAACGAAAAAAGCGGGTTATGAAATGATAGAAAAAGAGCTTTGCAAGATACCCAAAGAAAAGGTACGCACTATTGCAGAGTCGAATATTGAGGACATAAAGAACTCAAACAGACGTGATTTCAGATTTTAAGAGGTAATTATGGGACTTAACGATACACCGTCGGGCGAAAGGCTGACAATCGGCTTTTTCGGCGCACGTAATGCAGGAAAATCAAGTGTGGCAAATGCTGTCACGGGACAGACTGTGTCTGTTGTTTCCGACACTCCCGGCACAACAACGGACCCTGTAAAAAAATCGATGGAGCTTTTACCCCTCGGTCCCGTCACAATAATAGATACCCCCGGACTTGACGATGTCGGTGAACTTGGGCAGGAGCGTGTCAAGGTATCATTACGTGTTTTAGCATCTGTAGATGCGGCAGTCATCGTTATTGATGCCGCCTTGGGAATGACAGAATTTGATGAAAAACTGCTTAAAACCGTTAAAGAAAGAAATCTGCCATACGTATGCGTATACAATAAAGCAGAAACGGTGAATATTCCCGATGAAATACCAGAAGATACAATATATGTAAGTGCGATAAGCGGTTACAATATCGATGCGCTGAAGGAAAAAATTGCAGTATCTTTTGCAAAAGCGGAAAGCAAAAAGCATCTTATCTCCGACATTTTACCGAAAAATGCTTTAGCGGTACTTGTTGTTCCGATAGATGAAGCCGCACCCAAAGGCAGACTGATACTGCCTCAACAGCAGACAATAAGAGATATGCTTGATTCCCACGGTATTTGCATCTGCTGTCAGCCTGAGGAGCTTACCTCTGTACTTAATTCCCTTTCAAGAAAGCCCGATGTTGTCATTACAGACTCACAGGTATTCGGAAAGGTTTCTTCCCTTTTGCCGTGTGATGTTCAACTGACATCGTTTTCAATTCTCTTTGCAAGATACAAGGGTGATTTACCCACGCTTGTGAAGGGTGCGTCCGCTATATCACAGCTTAAAGACGGCGACACGGTACTTATCTCCGAGGGCTGTACGCACAGAAGAAGCTGTAAGGATATAGGAACTGTTAAAATACCTGCTCTTATGCGCAAGTTTACGGGCAAGGAGCTTAACTTCAAATTCACCTCGGGCGGTGATTTTGAAAGCGATCTTTCCGATGTCGCCCTCGTACTTCACTGCGGCGGTTGTGTGCTGACGGAAAAGGAAATGCGTTACCGTATGCGCATATGCGAGGAATATGACACACCAATCGTAAACTACGGTGTTGCAATCGCACACATGAACGGCATTTTAAAAAGAAGCATCGAAATTTTCCCCGATATAAATATGTAGCTATAGCAAAAAGAGAAAACACAAAGTCGAGTTCTCACAAGGATATTAAACTCGTAGGGCGGTGGGCTTGCTCCCGCCGAATACAAAAACACCCCGACAGATCTTAAAAAGTCTGTCGGAGTTGATTTATTTCTTATTAAAAATTCCGATTAAAACAAAAGACTCAATAATTATCAATACAGCAAAAAACAATCCGTATACGATTCTTACTTTTTCAATTTGTTCCGCTGTAGGAAAAGCTTCCAATGATCCGGAAATAAACAAGAGAATATCCATTACAATGATGATGGCAACAACAAGTGAAATAATTATCAAAAATGCTTTTTTTCATATTTTTCGTCTTCTCAACATTTGTAGTACCTTATTTCACTTAAAAGTTTACAAATAGATTTCCGCAGGAAATCTGCGCCATTTGCCTGCAGGCAGTTGACTTCGTCAACTGTGGGGGGTGCAGGCATGGCGCCCAAACACTTTTTGTACTATAATTGAATTCCTTTAATCTTGTTTGTGTTTTCTTTTTGGTATTTCCATAAGCCTTGCATTATGCAATCTTCGCCAAAAGCTCGCTGAATGCGAGAATAAGGAGTGCGCAAAGGGCGATGACCATACCGACAAGACGGCGTCCGCTTACCTTTTCACGGAACAGCGTCATTGCAACGACAACGGACATCATCGTTGTACCGCCGTTTTGTATCGGGAAAAGTACTGCGCTGTCAAGCACCCCCGAAAGATAGAGGTTGACTTTATTAAGAAATGCGATAAATGCACCGCAGACGATAGTCAGAAGCAACAGCTTTTTCGTATCAATACTGCTTTTGCTTGATTTTTCCGTTTTATTTCTTGAGCTTACAAGATAGCTGACAGCACAAAGCACCGCCGCTGACACAAAGGCAATAGCAAGAAAAGCACCTGTTTCGGAAGCAAATGCGGACTTCTGCTGTGTCTTCTGCATAATGCCGATAGAGCCCATAAACAGGAACGCCAAAAAGCAGAAAATAAGCCATTTTGCGCTTGTTCCCTTGCCGTCCTTTTTCTTTTCGGTGGAGAAATATGCGGCGACTATCATAAGAAACGTGCCGACAATCTTCCACACCGACAATGATTCATCCCAGATTATATAGCCCGAAAACGCAGGGAGTATCATTGACGAGGTTATAAGCAAAATGGTAAACGACATTGGACCGCAGTTAAGCGCATTGAGCTTAAAAATACCGCTGAGTGCCGTTACCGCACCGAACGCAATACCGAAAAGCACTGTAAAAAGCGATGCTTTAAAACCTGAAAAAATGCTGATGGCGACAAGAATGACTGCCGCAACAGAATAAATGCACATATTTATTCTGTAATTATCGGATCTTTCCTTAACCGCTTTTTTACCGAAATAGTTATAAAACGATGAATATGCCACATTAGCGCACACCGAAAGTGCGAGCAAAAAATAATTCATTTAAATCACGACCTATGTACTGAATTTTATTTTATTATATCACCGACACCGTCAAGGATATATTTGGGACGGTACGGGAACATGCTTACTTCTTCCCTTGATGTAACACCCGAAAGAACAAGGACTGTATCAAGTTCACTTTCAATGCCCGAAATGATATCGGTGTCCATTCTGTCGCCGATTATGGCTGTATCTTCTCTTTGGCAGTCTATCTTCTTCAATGCATGGCGCATAATAAGAGGGTTGGGCTTGCCTATGTAGTACGCCTTTTTACCTGTTGTCAGCTCAATGGGAGAGATAAGCGCACGGCAAGCGGGTATTATTCCCTTTTCGCCGGGAGCTGTAAGGTCTGTGTTTGTGCCTATAAGCTTTGCGCCCTTTTGTATAAGCTTCACGGCATGCTCTATTTTTTCATAGTTGAATGAGCGTGTTTCACCAAATACAACGTAATCGGGGTTTTGGTCATTCATTGAAAAGCCCGCATCGTACAGCGCATTTACAAGTCCCGGCTCACCTATTGCGTAAACACTTCCGCCGGGGCACTGTGTTGCAAGGAAAGATGCCGTTGCAAGTGCCGAGGTATAGAAGTTGTCGGGAGATACCGTAAGTCCCATTCTCTGAAGCTTTTGTGCAAGCTCACGGGGGGAGCGCTCACTTGAGTTCGTCAGGAAAAGGAACTTCTTTCCCGACTCGATAAGCCAATTTACAAACTCGGGGACATCGGGCAAAAGCCTGTTTCCGTGGTAAATAACACCGTCCATGTCGCATATAAATGCTTTTTTATTCCTCAAATTTTCAATACTGTTTTTCATATTTCTCTCCTGTTATCTGTATTCGGGTAATTTTACATCCGTAAGTGAAAAATCCGTGCAAACATATTCATATACACCGCCGTCGCCGTCTTCATCCGTACCTTCAAGATAATACTTCATACAGATGCCCGTTTCGTCATCAATGGTGTAGACATATTTATACTCCGATGAGTCATTTTTAAGCTCATACGTATACTCCGTACACGGTCTTTCGCAAATAGATGTTTTTTCGCCTTTTGTCATATCCTTAAAGTTTTGCTCATGCGCATAGCAAAAGTTGCTGAAAGTCGAAATGTACTGATTCATATAACCGTCGGCAAGCTCCTGTGCCGCTTCGGATTTTTCAAAAACTCCGTCCTCGCCTTTTGTATATGTTGAATATCCGCCCGATGTTTTTATAAACAGCATTTCGCTGTCGCCCGAGCTTATATATATTCCCTTTTCTGTGCGCACAAGAGAAATTTTTGTCTTTCCGAGGTCATACGATATACTGCATACAGCGGGAAATCCCTCATGTATTGCAATATTATCATAAACAGATGTCACCGCACCCGTTATTTTATTCGGATCACTTGCGATAACCGTTTCAACACCGCTGTCGGCTGTCAGTTCTGACGTTTTGCCCTTGCATGACGCAAGTGAACACAAAAGCACAGTACACATCAATAACACTGCGATTTTTTTCATATATGTCTTCCTTTCACTTCTGATTTTTATTCTTGAATATTAAGAGTTTACTGAAAATGTAGTTGATAATTACGACAATAACTCCTGCCGCAATCTTTATTATTCCCTGACTCATATGAAGCCATGTCACGAAAATGAGGAAAATAACTTCTTCTATACCGAGCGATAACACACGTGCGCCGGTAAACGAAACTATCTCGTGCACAAGCACATCTTTTTCAAAGCTTTTGCTTTGGAATACCCACAGTTTGTTCACTATGTAGGCAAAGATAACTGCAAATACCCATGCGATAAAAACGATTACAAGCTCATGCAGTTTTGTAAATTTCATAAGTCCGAAGTGTATCACCATATTCAAAACTGTGGTGAGTCCTCCGAAGATAACATATACGATTATCTCACGGTATTTTTTTATAAGCGCATTTATTTTTTTAAAAAAGCATATATATATCACAGCGCATATCACTATACCGACAGCGGCAATTACCGACAGCGGTATAATATTTTCACGCGCCCAATCAATAAGCATTGAAACACCCGAATTTTCGGACGCAGACAGAAAGTTCAGCATTTGATATCCTCCAGAATTTTATAAAATGTTTCCTCATCAAACAAAAGATTCACGGCTTCAAGCAAGGCATTTGACGACATTTCAGCAGGCAGTTCTGCCTTTATGCAGAATTTTTTCCGTAAATACGAGGAGTTTTCTCCACCCGAAAGACCGAGCAGGAAAAAGTCTGTCTTTTTAAGGGAAAGTTTATTTTTGACATCCCCTGTATACGGAGCAAATATTTTTGTAAGCACTTCGACCGTCATTCCTTCTACGCCGAGTGTACCCTCTGCAGACGGCTTTTCTTTTCTCTTTTCCTTGCCCTTTATCTGAGGAATGTAAAGATTGATTATTTTTTCGGCGGGCACGATACCGCGGATAAAATTGCGTATTACCCTGCCTGCGCCGTCACTGTCGGTGACAACGATTATTTTTTCCTCGTTTGCAAGCTTTCTTAAAAGTGAGGATTTTTCTTCATTTTTGAATACACCGAAGCCGTCCGTTGTAATTATGACCGCATCTATGACAGAGGAAAGCTTTATTTTGTCATACTTTCCCTCACATATCACGGGATATTTTATTTTCAGTTTTTCCATATTACAGATCCGTTATAAGCGCAATAAGCTCACCTTTCACGTCCGCACCCGTGCTTTTCACGGCAAGGTCGGCTTTATAGCAGCTTTCAAGCAGTTGTGAAAGATATTTCCCCGTTATTCCCGCAAGCGCCTGTGCGCGCACCTTTACGGCATATTCGTGCATACCGAGTGCTGATGCAATCTGCGGAGGCTTCATGCCTGACTTCATTGCAGACTTTATTCTGTACAGCTTTTCAACCTCGGACGTTATTTCCGCCATCAGCATCATCGGGTCGGCACCCTTTTTAAGTGCATCTGACGTATACGCAAGCACTGCTTCGGTATCGCGTTTAAGTATTTTATTTGAAACGTAAAACGCTTCAAACACATTCTTTTTACCTGTTATAGATTCAACGGTGTAATCATCAAGCTCATTCATTCCCGTTTGGCGCATATAGGCACAAAGCTTTGAAATTTCGTTTGATATCACACTCATATCGCACGCCGCGCGGTCTGCAATCAGCGTTGCTGTGTGTACGGAGATATTGAAGCCCTCCGATACAAAGTGACGGTTTATCCATTTGAGAAGCTTCTCACGTGACAGAAAATCAAAATATACAACAGTTGATACCCGCGATAGCTTTGCAAGCTTTGCCTTGGAGTCACTGTCGCCCTCTTCAAGCTGTGTTGCGTACAGATATATAACAAATGTAAGATAATCGTATTTTTCCGCTTCCTTTGCAAGTGCGCACAGAACCTCCACGGGTTCTTTTCCGCCTCTTTTTAAATCCGCACCGTACAGTATAACAAGACGTCTGTCGGCAAACTGCGGCAGGGTTGCGAAGGCAGACAAAATATCCTCTTTATCTTCAAGGCTATCAAAGACATTTATGTTAAAATCACGCAGTTCTTCTTCAGGGCAGACGTGTTTTTTGATATCACTCAAAAATGCCCTTTTCAGATATTCCTCTCCGCCGTACAGAAAATATGCGCCCTGCATATTGCCGGCAAGCAGTTCTTTTGTTTGTTTCATGACGTCAACTTTTACAGCCATACCGACACCTCCGCATAAAAATACATTATATTGTAACACACAGTTTTGAATTTTATATAAAGCATATTGTAAGTTTTTGTATAAATAATTTTTTATTATGGATTTTTTTAACGGATTTTTCTCTTCAATCGGATATTTTGCCGTGATTTTAATTTTCGCCGTCATTTTTTTCAACGGTGCGACTGATGCCGCGAATGCCGTTGCAACATGTGTGGGAACGAAATGCATGAAGATATCACACGCAACTGCACTTTCAGCTGTGTTCAATTTTCTCGGTGTGTTTATCATGGGTGTTTTTTCGGAGGGGGTTGCATACACGGTTAAAAATCTTGCCTCATTTCCAACCGACAGCGTATGCAAAACAGCGCTGTGTGCTTCTATGCTTTCGGTGATCCTTTGGACGGCAGTCACTTGGGCATTCGGAATACCGACAAGCGAAAGCCACGCACTTATTTCAAGCCTTACAGGTACAGCCCTTGCATACAGCGCTTCATATATAAATACCTCACAGTATTCAAAAGTTTTATGGGGCTTGCTTGTGTCAACTGTCATGGGCTTTTGTGCGGGAATTTTATCAAATCTGACAGTGCGTTTATTTTTCAAAGGAAAGTCGGATAATTTTTTCAAATGTGCACAAATATTTGGGGCTTGCTGTTCTTCATTTACACACGGAGCACAGGACGGACTGAAATTTTTGGGGCTGTTTTTGCTGTTTTCGCCGCGTGGAAACAGCAAAAATATCGGGCTTATTTTTGCCGTATCGCTTGTGATGTTTGCGGGAACCGCTGTGGGAGGCAAAAAAATAATAAGATCTGTCGGGGAAGATATGGTACAGCTTGAAAAGCGTGACGGATTTGCTTCAGATATTGCAAGTGCCGTATGTCTTTTATTTGCAAGTGTATGGGGCATCCCCGCAAGTACTACGCACACAAAAACATCGGCTGTGCTCGGTGTGGGCACATTGAATGACGGAAAAATAAACCTCAAAACCGTCTTTGGAATCGTCACCGCGTGGGTCTTCACATTTCCCGTGTGCACGATTCTCGGTTATGTAATAATGAAAATACTCACATAATTGAATCGGGGCATTTGCAAACACAAATGCCCCGTATGTTTTATTATTTTTCGTAAAAGGCTTTTGTAGCCTTGTGCATATTATAAACGTCCGCTTTTGAAACGACCTCATACGGTGCATGCATGGATATCACAGGCACGCCTGCATCAATTGTATCTATATTTCTTTCGGCAATATACTTTGCAACCGTACCGCCTCCGCCGAAATCGACCTTGCCCATTTCGCACATCTGCCATACAACATCGGCACTGTCAAAAATATGCGCAATTTTTGCGGTATATTCGCCCGTTGCATCGTTTGTATCTGATTTACCTCTTGCACCCGTATATTTACAAATACCAACACCGCAGCCAACAATGGCGGAATTGTTCTTTTCGTAAGCGTTTGCAAAATTCGGGTCATATGCGGCACAGACATCTGCTGACAGACACATTGAATTTGCACGAACCGTGCGCTCATTTTTACCGAGTGTCACACAGATATCCGTGATTATATCGTCAAGCAAAGCGCCTTTCATACCCGTAGCACCGTTTGAGCCTGTTTCCTCTTTATCCGCAAGGACTGCCATAACCGTGTGTTCGGGTGTATCAATATCAAACATAGCCGTCAATGACGGGTATGCGCATACCCTGTCATCGTGTCCGTAGGAAGCAATAAGGCTTCTGTCAAAGCCGACATCTCTTGCTTTCAGCGCGGGTACTGTCTGAAGCTCCGCAGATATAAAATCTCCCTCTGTGATTCCGTATTTTTCGTAAAGAATTGAAAGAATGTTGAGCTTTATTTTTTCGCTCACCGCATCATCGGAATAAGGCACTGAGCCGAGAAGGATATTGAGAGTTTCCCCGTCAATCCCCTCATTAAGAGTCTTTGAATACTGCTCCTTTGCCAAGTGGGGCAAAAGATCGTTTATATAGAAAATGGGATCGTTTTCTTCCTCGCCTATGCAGATATTGACAATCTCGCCGTCCTTTTTCGTAACGATTCCGTGGAGTGAAAGCGGTATTGCCGTCCACTGATATTTTTTGATACCGCCGTAGTAGTGCGTTCTGAAAAATGCCATGCCGCCGTTTTCGTAAAGCGGTACTGCCCTTATATCTATTGCAGGGGAATCTATGTGCGATGCACAGATGCGTATACCGTTTTCAATATCCTCTTTACCTATCACAAACAAGAATACACTTCTGTTTCTGTTGAGGTAATAATATTTTTCACCCGTTTTTACTTCTTTTCCAAACGTAAATTCTTCAAATCCGTTTAACTTTGCAAGTCTTACAGCTTCTTCTGCCGCCTCTCTTGCCGTTTTGCCCGCATCAAGATATTTTTTATAGCCCTCGCAGTAAGCTGTGATACTGTCGGATTCATTCGGATATTTTTCGTAAGCGTTCAGCTTTTTGTATGTCAGCTTTTCGGAAAGAAGCTGACCTTTTGTTTTCTCACTCATTTGTATCTACCTCCATAAGCTTTATGTATTTTTCTCTTGCATCAGATACTTTTTTAACGTATGCTTCCGTTTCGGGAAAAGGTATGCTTATAAGCCGTCCGTTTTGTGACAGCTCCTCATCTTCAAGCCATTTTCTGACCTGACCGTGACCCGCATTATATGCGGCATAGACTGTTTCCCAGATTATAAACTGCTCATGACAGTACGAAAGATAATACACTCCGCACTGTATATTTGTTTCGGGATCCGTTATTTTATTCTTATCGTAAGGTATTCCCGTTTTTCCGCATATCCATTCATATGTGGACGGAACAAGCTGCATAAGACCTACAGCCCCCTTATCCGATTTTGCATTCGGATTAAAATCACTTTCCGTTTTTATCACGGCATACACGATATCCTTCGGCACACCGTACATTTCGGAATATTTTTCAACATATTCACTGTATTGTGTGGGGTAACTTGCGCGCTCATATTTATTAAGTGCGATGTCTGTTATATATCCGAGCAAAACAGCCGCAACTATAAGCAGTACCGCAATAACGCTTCTTTTGATCGCGTCAGCCATTTGTACCTCCTTTTATGATGTTCACGATGCTTTTTACCGAGTCTTCAAGTGCATCCGTGTCAAAACTGTTTTCTATCACATATGTGCATTTTTCCTTAAAATAATCGGCTGAATATTGGTTTGCAAGGCGTTTTTCCGCCGCCTCGCGGCTTATTGTGTCACGCAAAACAATGCGGTCAACAAGCGTTTCACGCTCAGCGGTGACAGCAAGCGTCATATCACATTCCTTATCAAATCCGCTTTCAAAAAGCTGGGAAGCATCGACTGCCACTGCATCAAAGCCTTCTGTTTCGTACTGTTTTATCATCTCGCGTGAACGTGACAGAATATGAAAATGTGCGATCTTATTTAACGCTTCAAGCTTTTCCTTTGAAGAAAAAACGATTTTCGCAAGCGTCGGACGGTGTATACCGCCGGTCCAGTCCGTTATTTCAAGCCCAAACTCACGTACAAGCTCACACACCAAGGCGGAATTTTGGCATAACATCGAATGGTATACTTTATCCGTATTCACGCACGGTATGCCGTACTTTGCAAAAAGTTTGCACACGGTGCTTTTTCCCGCACCGCTTTGCCCTGTGATGCCTATTATTTTCATACTACACCTTTATTATTTTAAATCCCGCCGCACGCATGAGTCTGTTTAAAACAGCAAGACCGACACCGTCGCTTTCGGGAATTATTGAGTATATTTCACTCGCTGTTGAACTATTGTATTCACGCAGATACGCAAACAGCACATTTGCCTGTTTTATGGGCGAGCGTTCAAGATATTTTACGTTTTCACCGAATACGGTGTCTTTATTATCAATATAACAAAGCACTCCCGTTTTCGGATCATTTTTCAGCTTATTCTTGAAAAATTCAATCACCTTGTCCTCATCGCCCTCAACAAGATATACGGGCACATCAGGAGCATAATGCTTGTACATCATACCGGGCGACTCCGCTTTTTGTCCCACTTTGAGTTTTTCAAGTATTGCAGACGACACTGTCACATTTTCACACACAGCCTTAAGCATATGAATATCAACCGCACCCGGACGCAAAAGAATTATCTCATTTTCATTTGCCTTTACAACAGTTGATTCAAGACCTATCTCACAGGAACCGCCGTCGATTATCATATCAACTTTACCGCAAAGATCTTCTATAACGTGAGATGCCTCTGTCGGTGAGGGTTTACCAGAAGTGTTTGCCGACGGGGCGGCAACTGCCACACCTGCATATTCGATTATAGCTGATGCGATTTTGTGCGACGGTATTCTTATTGCTACCGTATCAAGTCCGCCCGTGACCGTATCGGGCACTGTGTTCTTTTTAGGTAGAATGACCGTCAAAGGACCAGGTGAAAATGCACTTGTGAGCTTATAATAAAGCTCATTTGTATATGCGTATTTCTCCGCATCCTCCGCTTTTGAAATGTGGATTATCAATGGGTTATCCGACGGACGTCCCTTTGCTTTATATATTTTTTCAGCGGCATCCGAATGTTCTGCATTTGCACCGAGACCGTAAACCGTTTCGGTCGGAAATGCCACAAGTCCGCCGTTTTTTATTATTTCCGATGCCTTTTTTATAACCGTAAGATCGATGTTTTCACGGTCTGTCTTCACAACTGCGGTTTTCATTATGATTTAAGCTTTTCGGCTGTGTCAACGTTGATTATATAATCTATCATTTCAGATATATTTCCGTTCAAGAAGCTTTCGAGTGTGTAAGAGGTATACCCGACTCTGTGATCGGTAACACGTCCTTGCGGATAGTTATACGTTCTTATACGCTCGCTTCTGTCGCCTGTGCCGACTTGGCTTTTCCTTTCATTTGCAATCTTATCGTGCTGTTCCTGTGTTTTCATATCGTAAAGCTTCGCACGCAAAAGCTTCATTGCCTTGTCCTTGTTTTTAAATTGACTTCTTTCGTCCTGACATTCGATAACGATGCCTGTTGGCTTGTGATAAAGCCTTATGGCGGACTCTGTTTTATTTATATGCTGACCGCCTGCGCCGCTGCTCTTACACGTTTCAAACTTTATGTCAGCGGGGTTTATTTCAATTTCAACATCCTCAGCCTCGGGCAATACTGCAACTGTAACGGTGGAGGTGTGTATTCTTCCCTGCGCTTCCGTTTCGGGTACACGCTGAACACGGTGGACACCCGATTCAAACTTCAGCTTTGAATATGCTCCGTCACCCATTACGGTGAAAGATACTTCCTTAAAACCGCCGAGTCCCGTTTCGTTTACGCTTAAAAGCTCCGTCTTCCAGCCAACGGATTCGGCATACATGGTATACATTCTGTATAATACATAAGAAAACAGCGCCGCCTCGTCACCGCCCGCACCTGCACGTATTTCAATGACGACGTTTTTGTCGTCGTTTTCATCTCTCGGCAAAAGCAGTATTTTAAGCTCACCTGTGCATTTTTCAATGCCCGCTTTTGCTTGTTGCAGTTCTTCCTGCGCAAGTGCTTTCATTTCCTCATCGGGTTTATCCGACAAAAGCTCCTCAGCATCCGACTGCATTTTAACGAAGCCCTTGTATTCTCGGTACTTTTCAATTATCGGTGAAAGCCGTTTGTATTCCTTCATCAAGGCGGTGTATTTTGTCTGGTCTGAAATTATCTCGCTGTCGGCAAGATCCTTTTCAATGGTAATAAATTTTTCTTCCGCTTCTTTAAGCTTATCAAGCATCCTTGGACCCCTCCGCCTTTTCTATCTTCTTTATGTTTTTCTCAAGCTTAACACGTGCAACGGTAACATCGTGTCCGCAAGTATCACACACTATTCTTATATCCGAACCGACACGGAGCACACGGAACGTCTTGCCTCCGCACGGATGCTGTTTTTTCATTGTGAGTATGTCGCCCACATCTATCTTCGGTATTTCCATTTATATCCCTCAAACCTTTTTTATCCTTATGATTATATCACACGCATATAATTAAATCAATAGAAGTTTTGTATATTTTTATTACCCGTCAAAAATTGATGAAAAAATACAAATACAGAATAAAAAAAGGGAAAAGTTTGCTCCCGTTTTGAAAAGCAGATAAACGGAAAACTGCCAAAGCAAAAAAAGTGTTATGAATGAAATAATATTACAAAGCGTGTCGGTTTTATTTTCAAAGCGCATCATAAGAAAGGCTCGGAGCGTCCTGCCTCCGTCAAGTCCATCTACAGGCAGTGCATTTAAGATACCGTACATAAGATTGTAAATTCCGAAGCTGTGTTTAAAAAACAGAACAAAAAACAGAAAGTTGCACAAAACACCTCCGAAGGATATGAAGGCATCGTCGCGGTATGAAGTGATACCGTTCATTTTTATGTCAGCGCCTCCGAATCCGACAGTGACAGATGATATTTTTACTCCGCACAGCTTTGCCGAGGTGATATGCCCCGCCTCGTGCAACAACGAGGAAAAGAGCATAGAAAATGTGTCCCACCCCGTATACGAAAGAGAAAAAATAATAAGCGTCACAACAGATATGACGCTTATTTTTATCTTCCTTGACAGATATATATACAATCTTGCCTCCGAATAAGACCTGAATATTACATGTATATTCTCTTTACTCTTTTACTTACACTACACATACATTCGTAAGGTATCGTTCCTATGTGGTTTGCGTATACCGATGCATCGTCAAACACCACCGCTTCGTCACCTACTTCAGGCTTTTTCTCCATATCAGTGATATCGACCATAAAATGGTCCATGCATACCCTGCCTATTATTTTTGCCGAGTAACCGTTTATTTTGATGTAAGCACCTGTAAACCGTCTTGAAATTCCATCGCCGTAGCCACACGCAACAGTCGCCACGGTCATATTTTTTTCAGCCTTGAAATCACCGCCGTATGAAACAGCGTCACCTTTTGAAATTTCGTGTATATGCACAACGGTTGAGACAAATTTCATAACAGGCAAAAGACCTTCGCCCGATATTTCATCAGACGGCGGAAAGCCGTAAAGTACGATTCCCGCACGCACCATGCCAAAAAGGGACTTGGGAAAATCAAGGATAGCCCCGCTGTTTGCACAATGGTACAAAAGCGGTTTGTCTGTAAGGCTTTCGATGATATTTTTTGCATTGTAAAATCTTTCAAGCTGTGCTTGGCATGCGCTTTTGTCGCTTTCATCACCCTTTGCAAAGTGTGTAAACACGCCCTCGGGTGAAAATTTGGGATTATTTATAACGCTTTTTAAGCCTTCCGTATCACAGCAGTCAAAACCAAGGCGGTTCATTCCCGTTTCGATTTTTATATGTACACGCAGTGTTTCACCGTCGCCTATTTGCGAGGACAAAAGCTGTGCATATTCTCTTGAATACACAGTCTGTATAAAACCGTTTTCAATAACGTGAGATATATCGTCGGGATTTGAGTAGCTTAAAATCAGAATATCACCGTCTGTGTAGTGTCTTGCCTCTATTGCCTCGTCAAGCGAGGAAACGGCAAAGTGTCTGCACCCTGCATCGTGCAATATCTTTATACATTCCCCTCCGTGTCCGTAACAGTCCGCCTTTATGACACACATAAGCGATACACCTTCAGGGAGCTTTGATTTTATAAAATTAAAATTCGAAACAAGAGCTGTGCTGTCAATTTGTAGATACGTCCGTGGTTTGAGCATCAGTATTTTTTCCGTTCCATTCATCAAATGTTATTACCGTTTTGCCCGACTTGAGCATAAGCGGTTTTTTTGTTTCTTTGTCAAAATAAATATCGCAGTCGCTGTTTGTAAGCTTTACCGCTTTTTCACCGTTTACGGAATCAGCACCGACAGCAAATTCACCGTCACACTTCAAAAGCTCATACCAACGGTAAACACCGCCTGTAGATGATGCGGAGATTTCCTTGGGATCAAGCTCTATATTCATATCGTTATAGATGAGAAAGCTGTCATCACCCTCAAAGCTGTAGCCCATTCCCCAAAGGACGGACGGCTCTGCAAACACCATATCAAACGTACCGTCAGCATCCTTTGAAATACGGACGGTATACAATGAGCCATCCTCATCAACAGATACATTTGCGGTATATTCAGCTTTGAATGAAGAAATATAATCCTCGGCGTTTTCACCGTTTCCGCATCCCGATATCAAAACCGATATTGCCAATAAAACAACTGCAAATATTTTTTTCATAAGTGTGCACTCCTTTAACCTTTTATGGTTAAATCTATGCACATAATTGATTTTTAATGCCTCAATGTGTCAACAACAACTGTGTTTTTGTTGTGATATTTCATTATTTTAAGTGTCTTTTTCGTTGCTTCAAAATATAAAACGGTCTTTTTTTCACCGTCATTTACGATCATTGCGTAAAGGTCGGGTGTGGGATTTTCAACACTTATACAGGAGGGGAACACACAGTCACCCTTTTTAATTTCAACATCCGTATGCGGTACGATGCTGTCAACCTCGTTTATCGTTACCTGATAGTATTTTTTACATTTTTTTGCACCGAATACCTTTTCCATTGTAAACACGCCGCGCTCGATGGTATATCTGTATTCGATCTGAAAATACATAAACAGATACTTGAACAGAATCAAGCAAAGCATAAACATAACAGGTGTGAAGTAAATGAGCATTTTTACAGCCACGCATGCACCGCACAAAAGAATTGACGCAAGCACAGCGCCGACGGCATACATTATCCTCTGAAGCCTGTATTTACCCTCTACCTTTTTTTCCACTGTATATGTTATACTGTTGAAAGATGAATCATCCATAATTAAGCCTCCTTGATAGACTTCGTTTATTCTATCACACATTTAATAAAAATTCAATCCCTATCGGCTCGGTATTGACAAAAAAAATAAAAGAGTATATAATTGAACCAAAGGAGTGAGAAATTTGAAAATAATCGATATAATAAACGCAAATATTGCCAAAGACACACCCACTCTGTCATTTGAGGTATTCCCGCCGAAAACATCGGATTCTATCGATACGGTGATGAATGCAACATCGGAAATAGCAAAGCTTTCACCCGCTTTCATGAGTGTTACATACGGCGCCGGAGGCGGCACGAGCGATTACACGGTATCCGTTGCCGAAAACATTAAAAACTGCGGTGTAACACCCATTGTACACCTGACGTGCGTTTCCTCAACAGAGAATGCGGTGAAAAGACAAATAGAGAAAATAAAGCTTGCGGGAATGGAAAATATACTTGCGCTTCGCGGTGATATTCCCGCAGATTGGGAATTTCCCGAAAGCGCCCCGTACCGCTATGCTTCCCAGCTTATAAGGGAGATAAAAAAGCACGGTGATTTTTGTATCGGCGGTGCATGCTATCCCGAAAAGCATCCCGAGGCTGTGACCCTTAAAGAAGATATAATGCACATAAAAGAAAAAGTGGATGCAGGCTGTGATTTTCTGACAACACAGATGTTTTTCGATAACAACATTCTTTATAATTACCTTTACAAAATACGCGAGGCGGGCATCACAGTCCCCGTTGTTGCGGGTATTATGCCCGTGACAAACGCAAAACAAACAGAAAGAATATGTAAAATATCGGGCAACTTCTTACCCCAGCGCTTCAAGGCAATAACGGATAAATTCGGATCAAACCCCGAATCAATGAAGCAAGCGGGAATTGCGTATGCAACGGATCAGATAATCGACCTGCTTGCAAACGGTGTCAGCTGCATACACGTTTACTGCATGAACCGCCCCGAGGTGGCAAGAAAAATAAAAGAAAATCTTTCAAGCATACTTTAAACAAAATAATATCAAACGGATACTGCATTGTCTGTATCCGTTTGTTTTACACTTTGGTATATCCGCGGTGATGCCATAGGACGGCTTGCGGCGCCGTTTTAATTCCGATTTTGCCTTTTGTGTACATACACAGACAGCATCACCGTCATCCCTTGACAAACCGCTGTATCTATGGTATAATTCGCCGACGGAAAGTGAAATGAAAGGAGGTAAGCATAATAGGAATTATAGGTAATTTATTCACGCGGAAAAGAAAAAAAGCACTTGTATTTGTTGATTATGAGCATTGGCACGTTTCAATGTACAAAAACTATTCAAGCCGTCCCGAGATAAAAAAATGGAAGAATGAGCTGGATAAAAAATACAACGTCGTTGATATGTTTTTCTTCGGAGATTTTTCAAATCCCGGTATGCGTTATGAGATCCCGAAAATAAGGGAAGTTTCAAACAATGTTATCGAAACGCAGAATACAAGCCAGCATTACAAAAAGGATTTTACAGACTTCATCATGCTTGACAGCATATACCAAAGGGCGATGTTTGCAAAAGACATAGATACCTTTGTTATTTTCACCGGTGACGGTCATTTCACATCGGTCGTGAAGTTTCTTACAAATACCTGTAAAAAAGAAGTTATTGTTTATGCAGTAAGGGATTGCCTGTCGGGTATGCTTAAGAATGCCGCCTCGGCTTACCAAGAGGTGCCGACAGTTGAAGAAATTGAAAATGTACGTGTTTCAATGGTTGCAAACTATTTGATACAGCAGAAAAAAGCAAAGCATCAGCGCCGATATATCACGTTTTTGTCCGCCATGGAAGCCGTTTCCGCAAGATACGGCGAAGACAAGGAAAACATAAGAGAAACTATGACGAAGATGCTTGAAAACGGTTATCTGCGCCAGGAAAGAAAATTTTTGACAGGCGGAAAACAACTTAAAGCAATATACCTGAATGAAGAGAAGCTGTCGGAAAGCGGTATTGATATCATTTCCGAAGAAAAGCTTTCTCCGAATGAAAAAACACGGAAAGACAACAGTAGGTAACAATGACAAAATACGATCATTTTTCGGAATATTACACCGAAACAGAGCTGCCGATGATAACGGTCAACTCTTTAAACGAGATAATTGATTATAACGAAAGAAGTATCTCAAAGGTAGGGCATGCGGATATCGGTTTGGAAATCGAGCTGCGGCCGCTTGTAAATTCAAAACAAAAAAGCTTTCCGTACACAGCGGTCCTTGTTTTGAAGGATAAAGAATATCTTGCGTGTGTATGCCTTGCAAATCCGAAATCAGGTGAATACAAACACATATATTTCAGCGATACGGCAAATGACACAACGGATTCACTTCTGGCATCAAGATTTATAATTGAGCAAAAATATACCGAACTGCACAGTGCCAATCGGTTTTCTTCCGAAAGTGACCAGCCGTTTAAAAAGCTCCAGAGGCTTACGATGCTCTCACGTGCGGATGTGTGTGACGAATCGCAGAATATCAGCCTTGAACAGATCGTTGAATACACGGTAAACAGTTATAAAAAACGCTTTTCGGATGCCCAAAACAAAGCACTTGAATTTTTCTGTGACATCCGCAGTATCCAAACGGATGAAAATATCACATCATTAACAGTTGCCATTACCGTCTTGGGAATGGCGCTTGCAAATGATGAAGCGGTATTTACCGTAAAAGAAACACCCACGCATTACGTGTTTATGCTTGTTTTGAAGCACAGAAGATTTATGGGTGATATATCCTCATGCGGATTTTCAGGCATGTTTCTTTCCCGTATTTCATGTCTTAATTATTGGAATACGGAGCTTGCGTATAACGCTTTGCAAAATGAAACAACGATCAAAATATTTGTTCCGAAATCAAGCACATCGCACAGATTTTCCGCAGAGACACGTCATTTCAACATTTGGGAATATGCAAAACTTCTTGCAGACGCATTTACAATGTGAAAATTATTTTAAAGCAAAGACCTGCTCATACAATGATCTGAGCAGGTCTTATATTTTATTCTTTTCCGTTCCAGCAGTACGTGCAGAGACATTCGGCAGGCAGTCCCGTTGCTTCTATCATGTCATCAAGTCTGTGATAACGTAATGATGTAAAGTGAAGCTCACGTCGGATGATCTCGATCATTTTTTCATATCTTTCCGATTCCGGATCCGCGTACTCTTCAAGTATTTCACGTGACGGCTCACCGCCCTCAAGCTCTCTTATCACACGTCTTGTTATAAGCTCAATTTCCGAGGTGGAGCGTGAGAAGTTAAGGTATTTACAGCTGAAAAGTATCGGGGGACAGCCAAGCCTTATATGTACTTCTTCTGCACCGCTTTCATACAGAAACTCTGTCGTTTCGCCAAGCTGTGTACCTCTTACAATTGAGTCATCTATAAGCAAAAGCTTTTTCTTGTCTATAAGGTCATGAATGGCGATAAGCTTCATCTTTGCGATAAGATTTCGCTTCACCTGATTCGGAGGCATAAATGAACGCGGCCATGTAGGTGTATATTTGATAAACGGACGTGCATAGGGTATTCCCGCTTCACCTGCGTATCCTATTGCGTGTGCTATTCCCGAGTCGGGAATACCCGCAACGATGTCGGGCTTGGCGTCATCACGCTTTGATAAAAGCTCACCGCATTTATAGCGCACCTTTTCAACGCTTATACCTTCGTATGACGATGACGGATAACCGTAGTATATCCACAAAAATGTGCATATCTTCATATCTTTTCCGGGCTCTGCCAGTGTTTTTACCCCGTCCGGAGTCATAACGACTATCTCACCCGGACCAAGCTCTCTGTAGCTTTTATATCCGAGGTTGAGATATGCAAAGCTTTCAAAGCTTGCACAATAACCGTCTGCGCGCTCACCTATAGATATCGGCGTTCTGCCCAGCTTATCGCGTGCGGCATATACGCCCTTAGGTGTAAGTATCAGCATGCTTATCGAGCCGTCGATTATCTCCTGTGCGTATTTGATTCCCTCAATAAAGTTTTCTTTTTGGTTAATGATTGCGGCAACAAGCTCTGTCGGGTTGATATCTCCGCTTCGCATTTCAAAGAAATGTGTTTTGCCTGCAATTATTTCGTCAACTATTTCGTCGGCATTGTTGATTTTACCGACCGTAGTGATGGCGAATGTGCCGTGATGAGAACGGACAAGTATAGGTTGCGGTTCATAATCCGAAATGCATCCGATTCCCATAGTACCCTTCATCGAAACAGATTCCGATGCAAATTTTGTTCTGAAAGGGGAATTTTCTATATTATGTATCGCCCTGTCAAAGCCCGCTTCTTCACTGTATGTTGCCATACCCGCACGGCGCGTACCCAAATGCGAATGATAGTCAGTGCCGTAAAAAAGCTCAAAAACACAGTCCTCTTTCGAAACTACGCCAAAAAAACCGCCCATATGCTCGCCCTGCCTTTATACAATTTTTATAACACCGACATTATATAATACCTTTTTTCAAAAGTCAACATTTGCACTTTAATTTTTTTTAAAAAACACGCACGTGATTTTACAAAAATACACCGCACGCAAGAGAAAACCGTGTGCGGTGTAAATATTTTACAGATTGGCAAGTGTTGCTTTTATCACTTCAAGGGCATAAACGCTGTTGTCTATGTCAAGTGTTGCCGATTCTATCGGACACCTTCCCGTTTTGGTACGGTTTATGATTTCATCGCACATCGCACCGTACTCTGTTTCTATACCGTTTTTAATAAGAAGATCAAGTGCGGGGGTACTTATCACCTCCGCATAAAGGTATTTGGGCTTCAAAAGCACGTATAAATGCGCCGCGCCCTTTCCAACCACCTTGTCGGCGCAGGAAAATTTTTCAAGAATTTCACCCGAATCAAGCAGAGATAAAAGGGGTCTTACCCCTCTTTCTCTGCTTGTTTTCATTTCGTTACCACACACACCTGCGAATGTGAAGCCTTCCGCAATCAAGGCTTTAGCATGTGAAATATCAGCGTTATTCATTGATTTTTTTTACGATAAACGGAACTGTCAGAAGTTGGAGAACAATTCCGGGAAGTCCCATAATTACGCTTGTATAAATTATTTTTGCCTGTAAAGGTGAATCAAAAAAGCTTATGGCAATTATAATTGCAACAGCCTTCATAAGCCTTCCGAAAAACTGAACGGTACCGACCTTTAAAACGGAACTGAAACGCATATTGCTTACAACACCCGACAAAATTCCGTATGCAGAAAGCTCAATAACCATAAAGGGAAGCATCACGGCTGTAGGCATGCTTGTTATCATAAAGCTCAAAACGGGTGCTGTAATGCCTGCAACGGCACCGCATACAGGTCCCAGCACAAACCCTGCCGCCATTACAAAAATGTGCATGGGCAAAAATATTTCACCGACGTTTGTTCCGATATGCAAAACATGACCCAATGCGTGCAAAAGCCACGGAAATGCAACAGATGAAGCAATAGCCGCAAATGTTAATACAGTCTTTCTTTTTGCGGACATCGACGGTTTAATAAGAGCTGAATTTTTCATAATTATCCTCCTTAGTCAAATACTTCCGCAACATCCTTCAAAAACTCTCTTATCGGAAGCTTTTGCGGACAATGTTCCTCACACATACCGCATTCAATACAGTCGGAGGCTTTGCCGTTTGATGCTGCTATCTTTTTATATTTTTCCCTCATGTGTCCCATTTTGGGCAAGCCGAAGCGTTTGCTGTCATTATATACAGCAAAATAATCGGGAATTGCAATATTCATAGGGCAGTCGTCAACGCAATAACGGCAAGAGGTGCATTTTATAGGTATATCTTTTCTGATTATTTCAGCACATTCAAGCGTGAGCTTCACTTCTTCCTCTGTCAAAGGCACAAAATCCTTCATATAACCGATGTTGTCGTTTATCTGCTCCTCATTGCTCATACCCGAAAGCACCATAACGACATCGTCAAGCGATGCGGCAAAGCGTATTGCCCAAGACGGGATAGACATGTCGGGTTCTTTGTCCTTTAAAAGCTGTTTTGCATTGGGGGAAATATCAACAAGCGCACCGCCCTTTACAGGCTCCATAACAAGTACGGGCTTGCCGTGCTTTACAGCAACTTCGTAACACTGACGTGACTGTATAACATCATCCTCCCAGTCAAGATAATTTATCTGAAGCTGAACATACTCTATTTCGGGGTGTTCTGTAAGAATGGTATCAAGCACGTCTGCCGTATCGTGAAACGAAAATCCGATGTGCTTTACCTTACCTTCTTCTTTAAGCTTTGCAACAAACTCAAATGCGCCGAAAGCCTGCGCCTTTTTATATGAATTTGCCGAGAGTGAGTGAACAAGGTATATGTCAACATAATCAACACCCAGCTTTTCAAGCTGACGGTCGAAAAATCCCTGCATATCCTCCGCTTTTTCTATCATAAACAGGCTGAGCTTATCAGTCACGGTATACGCATCGCGCGGATATCTGTCGGCAACCGCTGTTTTGAATATGACCTCACTCATACCGCCGTGGTACGGTGCGGCTGTGTCAAAATATGTAAATCCGTTTTCAATAAATGTATCTACCATTCCGCAGACACGCTTTATATCTATTTCGGGTTTTTCCGTGTCTTCGGTCATAGGTAAGCGCATAAGTCCGAATGCTAATTTTTTCATAGTTTACCTCCGTTTATTTCAAAAATTCAAGAAGATCGTCGAATGAACCGGCAGGACAGCTTGGCATCTCGCCACCGCATATAAGGCAGTCTGTAAGTAAAAATGATGAAAATCCCACAGCCATAGACGCCCTTGAATCCTCCTCGGCATTGTTGCCTATCATAAGGCAATTTTCGGGATTGAGTGAAAATTTTTCGGTAATTTCCGAAAAATATTTCGGGTTTGGTTTACAGTAATGTGAATTTGTATAATCCGTTGCATAGTCAAAATCCTCATAACAAAGCCCCGTCCATTCAAGCCGTGACTTAACGGCAACTGTCGGAAACATCGGATTTGTTGCAAGAATAATTTTATCGGCACACTTTTTTGCACATTCCACGGCCCTTTTTGCGTTTGGTGTGGGGGACGTGTACTTTACAGCTTCATTGAAACGTCCGCTGTAAAACGCATCAAAAAGCGGTATGTCATCATATACTTTTTGTCCAAGCATATCCGAAAACGTTTTCCAAAAGGCATCGGCATTTGCCCTCGCACCGTCATTTTTTACCATAGAGGCAACACCGCGCCACATTGCGGGCAACAAAGTTTCCTCGCGGTAACCGTATTTTTCCATTTCTTCCGCGAGTGTATGCAGGTAACCTTTTGAAAAGGTATCCATATCCATCGGCAAAAGTGTTCCGTCAAGATCAAAAAGGATCGCTTCGTATCTTTTCATCGTTTTCCTTCCTTTACTTTTATAAAAACATTTTACAGTATTTGCCCGACTTTGTCAATATTTTTCGCAAAAACACTTGACATGGTTTTAAAAAACTGATATAATGGTTATGGTTTTGAAAAACAGATAACAGAATGTGGGGAACGAATTATGTCGAATTATAAAATAATAAGCGACTCATCGTCGGATATCAGAAACATTTCAGATGTTGCATTTGCATCTGTTCCGCTAAAAATAAGCACAGCCGAAAAAGAATTTTGCGATGACGAATCACTCGACCTTAATGAAATGCTGTCATACCTTGAAAAATACAAAGGCAGATCGGGGTCTGCGTGTCCGAATACAAGCGAGTGGCTTGAAGCATTTGAAGATTGTGAAAATATTTTCTGCATCACCATCACAAGCTCCCTTTCGGGCAGTTACAATTCCGCATCGAGCGCCGCTAAAGAGTATACGGAAAAACACCCCGACAGAAACGTGCTCGTTATTGATTCCCTTTCCACGGGACCTGAATGTGCGCTTATCATAGAAAAGCTGAAGGATCTTATAACAAGCGGCAAAAGCTTTGCGGAAATATCAGAGGAAATAACCGAATATAAAAAGCACACACATCTTTTGTTCGCGCTTGAATCAATGCACAATCTCGCAAACAACGGCAGGGTAAGCCCCATTGTTGCAAAGCTTGCGGGAGTGCTCGGTATAAGGATAGTGGGCAAAGCAAGCGACGAAGGTACTCTTGAGATAATAAACAAATCAAGAGGAGTTAAAAAAATGCTCGAAGATATCATTGAAAATATGAAAAAAATGGGATGTTCGGGCAAAGTATTCATACATCATTGCGAAAACATAGATGCGGCAAAAAAGATTGAAGAGCTGATAAAAGAAAATTTCAAAAATGTCGTGACAAAAATATCGTCGGTAGGCGGTCTTTGCGGTTTTTATGCCGAACGCGGCGGCATTCTCATAGGCTTTGAGGGAAAATAATCAAGAAATGATCTATATAAAACGGTGAGAAAAATTCTCACCGTTTTCTCATAAGCAAAGTATTCCGAAAATTACATTCCGCATAATATCTCTTTTATGAAACAAAAATATTTCCTGCATATGTTATGGTGCAAAAAGTTAAACAATGTATCTTTTTTGACTTGCTTTTACATCATTTGAAAATATTTTTGGAAGTGGAAGAAAATTTTGCGTTTTTATATTTACATTTTGCGCGTTTTGTTGTATAATACGTGGAGTTAATAAATAAAAAGGAGATAGATCAATGGCAAACAAAATTTTAGTTGAAACATCTGCACGCCACGTTCATCTTACAAGAGAACACGTTGAGATCCTTTTCGGTAAGGGTGCAACACTTACACACAAGAAGGACTTGAGCCAGCCCGGTCAGTTCGCTTGCGAAGAAAGAGTAACTGTTTCAGGCCCCAAGAAGGATATCCCCAACGTAATCATCCTCGGTCCGGAAAGACCCGCATCCCAGGTTGAAATTTCTTTCACAGACGCACGTACACTCGGCGTTACAGCTCCCGTTAAGGAAAGCGGCGACGTTGCAGGCACACCCGGCGTTAAGCTCGTTGGCCCCTGCGGCGAGGTTGAGCTTAACGAAGGTGTTATCATCGCAAAGCGTCACATCCATATGACACCCGAAGATGCTGCAGCTCTCGGCGTTGAGGACAAGCAGATCGTAAGCGTTAAGGTTGATTCCGAACGCACAACAATTTTCGGTGATACAGTTGTTCGTGTAAGCCCCAAGTTTGCACTTGCAATGCACATCGACACAGATGAATCAAATGCTGCATGCGCTTTCGGCACATGCTACGGTGAGATCGTAAAATAATCATCTTAAAAGGAGATATATAAAATGGCTGAATTACAGTATTCAAATGAAGTACAGCATATGTGTAAGGTGGCTAAAGGCCCCCATCACGGTCCTGCTCCCATTCCCGAAGAAGGCAAATGG
>JAZTXA010000168.1:0-12382 GCA_045636245.1 Eubacteriales bacterium
TGTTGAAAGCTGGAATATCAGCGAAGATTTCAATCCGCTTATGCCCAAGAACATGACATTTATCGCAACACCTAATCTTGATATGGATACAGTTCCCGCATTTCTCGAGGATTCTATCGATTCTATCGGTACATGTGTTAAAGTCGGTATAGGCTCATTCATTAAGAGAGGCGATGCTAACGGCGACGGTAACGTTGATGCCGATGACATGGCTCTCATACTTAAGCATATCACCAACGGAACACCCGTTATCATCGATAACGCAGATGTTACGATGGATGGCAAAGTAAATGCAATTGACCTTGTGTTCCTTACACTCATGTCATACGCAAAATAAGTTTTAATTAAATAAAATGCAAGACCTGCTCAAATTAATTACTTGAGCAGGTCTTGATTTTTTATATTTATTACAAGCTTATTCTTCGTTTTTTGAATTCATCATGTAAAGCTCCGAGAATATCATATACGCAAAAGAACGTACAGCAAATTTTAAAGCCAAGATATCCTTGTCGCTGTTGTCATGCTTGGACAGCGGTATTTTGTCGGTAAGGGCATGTAAAGCATAGTCAAGCTCATTACTGAATATATCATAGATATCTCGAACAGAATTGTGCTCCAAAAGATCATCAAACAGCGTTTTGATTTTGGCGATGGAAAGTACTCTTTTCAAAATACATATCATTAAAAATCTTGCAAGATGCTCTTTATTGTATCTTTTTTTGTCCGGTGCCGGAACAACCTTTTGCTTTACATAGTTATTAAGCATTGACGACGTTATTCCGCCATCCTTGGAATCTGAAAATACACCGAAATATTTTTCGGCAAGTGCCAACACTTGATCCATATATAAGTCTATATCGGGAAGCATATCCCATGTGGGGGCATTAAATTTGCTTAGCGATGAGAAATCCAAATATATCACCTCTTTAATATACTGTACAGTATTATATCACTTAATAGACTGTATGTCAAGTTTGAATTTAATTTTCAATGATTTTTAAAACTTGATATAAAGTTTTTCAAAAACACTTGTGCGGTTCAAATATTTACAAACACTGTGTAGAATTAATTTTTAAAATATTATATTATTTTGATATACTGTAAATGCAGGTGTTCAATGTGAAAAAAAGTGAAAATATATTCAATCAGACAACAGAAAAAGAAAATCTTTCCCGTTTGCTTTTAAAAAAGCAAAGTATTGATGAAAGGGTATATGCTATTCTTCGCGAAATGATGCGTGTGGTTTCTCACGGCGAAGATATTAGAAATGAAGAATTTTCGCATATTTTTGAAAAATCTCTCAGTGTGGAGCTTTCTTGTGCAGACTTTCCCGAATACGAAAAAACGGCTGCTGTAAATCAAAAATTGCTTCACCTTACCGCTTGCTCCGTACTTGACGATACAGCTGCCGGAAAACGAAAAATAAGCGATTTTTTGCTTGAAGATAAAAACACGACAGATGGCGGTAAAATAGCTTATTTGAAAAATCCCCTTTCTGATAAAGCATATACGCTGTTTTCAAAGCATCTTGTTTCGCCGGAATCGTTCCCTATGACCGATTTTAATTCCGCTTGTGAGGCGGTATATGATGGTAAGACGGATTATTGCATACTTCCGCTTGAAAATTCCACAGACGGACGGCTTAGCGGTTTTTATAATTTAATATCGAAATATGAGCTGTTTGTTTGTCTTGCTACGGATATTATGTCGAATGACGGAAATGTACGTACAAGATTTGCCCTTTGTAAAAAGAATACGTCTGTTTTTCATTGCAGTAAAAAAGATCCTTTGTGGTATACGGAGCTTTTGATAAGACCAAACGGTGAAAACACAATAGCAGATATTTTGTTTTATGCTGACTTTTTTGGCGTTCAGACAGTAAAAACCGATTGTACCCCGTCCGATTATTCCGACAAAGAATATAATATGTATGTAACGTTTATCTCAAACGAAAAAAAGCTTGTAAAGCTTCTTATGTTTTTTGCTATAGAGCAGATAGGATATTCTGTCATTGGAATATACACAGTAATATAAAGAGTCCCGACAGCCATTATGACTGTCGGGACTTTTAAGTTCGATGTAAGGTATCAATCTTCGGGGATTATAAGACCGTAGTCATTGTCCCTGCGCTTGTAAATAACATTCGTTTTTTCTGTGTCTGCGTTTACGAAAACGAAGAACTGGTGTCCCAAAAGATTCATTTGAAGTATTGCTTCTTCAACCGACATAGGTCTGAAGGGGAATGTTTTTTCCCTGATTTTGAAGGGTGTTTCCTCCTCTTCGTCAGGTTCTATATCGTATACCGCGCTGTCAAAATATCCGTCACGAAGACGTTTTTGGAGCCGTGTCTTATTTTTTCTTATCTGACGTTCAATTATATCAACCGCATTGTCCAGTGCATTTCTGAAAGTATCATTTTCTTCCTCTGCACGGAACAATGTACTGCCGACTGTTATTGTAAGCTCCAATATCTCTTTTTCACGTTTCCTTGAAAGAACAACTGATGCAGAAGCATTATCGTTGAAAAACTTATCAAATTTCTCAAGCTTCTTTTCAATGATCGCTTTCAAATCATCGGTAACGGTAATTTGTTTTGCCACTATCAATGTTTTCATAGAAAAACCACCTTTACGAGAAATTGCAAAATATTCGGCTTCTATCTTGCATTTTCACTATACCATAGTTCTATGTAAAAATCAATAGTTTTTAACAATAATTTAATTATTGTTTGGTTATTTTTAATAAATTGTCGAGGTTATTTTCCGAAATTTCAGTCAAAGTGTCGCATTTTCTCAGCTTCCAGCGTTCAACATGGGTAAGCGATGCGCCCGAAGCAATATCGCAAAGGGGACTGAGAGATTCAAGCTCGAAGAAATTTTTGCCCGTGAAAAATTCACAGCACACACCGCCGTCGGGGTAAACGCCGTTTTTGTCAACGTCAAATTCTTTCGTGAAAAGAACATTGTTTTTGTAATAGCATACGAGTCCGCAGTTTGAATCTGTTGCTATTTTGAAGTCACATCCCGCTGTTTTGTCCTGCTTCACCGCAACGTATTTATCAAACAAATGAAGTCTTTTGTCAGCGAGAGATGTATATGACCAGAGTACAAGCTTTCTGTTCGGCAAAAGTCCTGTGTTTTCATCGTTTTGCGCAACAAAGCCGACGCCGTCCTGTGCCATAACAGAAAGTGCCCATACAGCACCGTTCAATGTTTTGTCGGTTATGTTTTTAACTGTGTTGTATACGGTGATACCGCCGTTTTCAAACACCAATTTAAGTTCTGCTGTTACAAGTCCGCCTGCATAGGGAAGTTGTGTGAATGTTACCGCATTATCCGATATTTCATATTTGATGGGTGAGTTGTCGGGGTTGTATGTCAGCGGGTATTCCTCGGGTGACATCCAGATTCTGTGTCCGCCGTAAATATACCATGCAGTGTCTTTGCCGAAAGCATTTTCAAATGCTTCGTCTGTTCTTTGTGTTTCTCTGCCTATATCCTCGAAAAAGAGGTTTTCGCAGCCGTCAAGGGACATGTAAATAACTCTCGGTCCTACGTCAAGTGTTACACCGAGGGTGATGTCACCTTCTTCGATAAATAAGGTTTTTCCGAAGTTTTTGTAGTTTTCAATTCTTGTTTTCATAATCATTCCGCCGTTCCTATAAATTTTGCAATTTGATAAAGTGCATCTGTAAGTGACGGTGCAGGCAGCACACGTGGCATTGTTTCATCATAGAGAAATACCTGACCGTTTTTGCAAGCGGATATATTTTCATAATTTTTCCGTTTGCGTATATCGTTTACGGTGAATTTTTCATCCGTAACAAAGCTTATTATTACCTCTGGATTTGAGTTTAAAAGTGTTGTGATATCGGAACTTACCGTTTTTTCATCAGTTGTAAAGATATTTTCGCCGCCTGCAAGCTCCACAAGCTCACCTATCAAAGAGCCTTTGCAGTATGCAAAATATTCGTTTTGTGTACCGCCCTCAACGTACACCTTGCGTTTTATGGTTGCCCTGTCTGCAAGTGCACGGATAACGCCTATTTCTGCACGCATATCTTCAATAATTGTTTCTGCAATATCCGATTTGAATGTTATGGCACCGGCAAGACGGATGTTTGCCTCCGCAACACTTACACCGCCTTCATCCATAAATATAAAGGCTTTGAATCCTGCATTTTTAAATGATTCAATATCAACAGCACTGTCATTTGACGAAAATATCACTGTGTCAATTCCTAAATTTTTTAAGGCATCGGTTGTAATAAATCCTTCCGTTGCCACTCTTGCAGAGGAGGGCATTCCCGAAAGCTCTTTACACTCGGCAGAGCAGGATTTTATAAGTCTTGCCGTGCCTAATTTTATCATTATCTCGGCGGCGCTTACCGAGGATATGTACACACCCTCGGGTGCTTTTTCAAGTACATATGAATTTCCCGAATAATCGGAAACACTTATGCTGTATTCACTTGCACCTGTGCGCTCATTTGTTTTATAATAGTCTTCCGAAAGAAATCGGCACGACACAAATGAGGATGAAACAAGCGCAAGAAGCAGAAGAAAGGATATAAAACGTTTAAAGTTCATACCAAATCACCCCTTTTTGAATTATAAATATGTATTTGGTTAAAATCCTGTTTGAAACAGGAGGGAATTTTCATGGTTATAAAAAGATATATCGAGACAGTACCCGTAGAATTTAACGAGCTTTCGTCAAAAACCTTATCATCTGAAAAGATACAAATGGCAATAGATGCCGTTCAAAGACGCACCTTCACACAAAATAAAGAAGAGGATAAAGAGCTGAAGGAGAATGAATGAGCGAAAAGCCGCCCTTTACATCCGTGTTTCAACTGATGCGCAAAGGGAAGAGGGATACTCTATTGAAGCGCAAACTGAAATGCTTAAAGGGTATTGCCAAAGTAAGGAAATTAAAAATTACAGCTTTTATATAGACGGTGGATTTTCCGGCTCAAATATTGAACGCCCTCAAATGCAAAGGCTGATCGATGATATAAAACGCGGAGAGATCAGCTGTGTTGTTGTCTATAAGCTTGACAGACTGTCAAGAAGCCAGAAAGATACGCTTTATCTTATTGAAGATGTACTGATACCAAACAAAACAAGCTTTGTGTCGCTTCGTGAAAATATGGATACATCAACCCCGATAGGCAGGGCAATGCTCGGTATCATGTCAGCGTTTGCACAGCTTGAAAGGGAAACGATAAAGGAACGCACAGGTCTTGGGATGAAGGAACGTGTAAAAAGCGGACTGTGGCCAGGAGGAGGAAGAACACCTTTTGGATATGATTATGACAGGGAAAAGGGGATTCTTGTTCCAAATGATGATGCCGAAACCGTAAGACAAATATATTCACTTTACCTGCAAGGGTATTCAACCTTGAAAATAGCAAAGCTTACGGGGCTTAAATACGAAAGGCTTGCCATTCAAATACTGAAACGTAAAACAAATATAGGGTGTATCGTTTATAACGGTGTTGAGTATAAAGGCTGTCATGAACCGCTTGTTTCAGAGGATGTTTTTTATTCTGCACAGGCTGAAATGAAGCGCAGACACAAAAAGCAAACACGCACGTCAAAGTCGCTTTTGGCGGGACTGATAATATGCGGTGTGTGCGGTGCCAAAATGCGCTATCAGAAATGGAGTGGGGGAAAATATAAAATATATTGCTACTCTCAAGATAAATCAAAGCCTCATCTTGCAAGGGACAGCGCATGCGACAACATAAAGGTAGATGCAGATGAGCTTGAAAAAATCGTCCTCGATGATATATTTTCTTTAAAATACGAAGAAAAGAACGGTAAAAGTGATGAAACAGACATTCTTGATGTGCTTGAAAAAACAAAATCGGGCATTAAAAAGAAACTGTCAAGGCTGTATGAACTTTATTCGGAAGCTGACGATGATGTTTTAAAGGACGAAATAAACCGCCGAAAACGTGAGCTTTTTGAAATTGAAGAAAAGATACGCTGTGAAAAAGAAAGCCGAAGTGTATCAAAGGCATCCGAAGAACAGCTTAAAAAGCTCGGTGTTATAGCGGGTGTATGGGATACAATGACACTTGAAGAAAAACAAAGCGTCTTAAGGGAAATTATTGAAAAAATAGTGATAACAAAAGATTCCGTTGAAATATTTTATACAGGGAATATTAAGTAGGTATATGGACTGTTACAAAGTGATATTTTGTAACAGTCCTATATTTACATATTATTTGTTTTCTGCGCTTTGCGATGATTTTTTGCTGTACAGAAAGAAGAATACAACAACACCGACAGCCGCCACTACCGTTACAATAATTGCAATGATCCACATTGTGGAGATACCGCCGCCCTTTTCATCATCCGAGGGAGTATCTGTGACGATTCCCGCGGGCACAGACGGTTCTTCTGTTACGTCAGCTTCGGTAACAGTATCTGTTTCGGGTGCTTCTGTTTCAGCTTCAGGGTCAACAAGCGTTCCTGTATGGCCTGTTTCCGTTACAAAAACGATGTTGTGTATCAAAAATTCATCTCCGCCGGGCATATATGCGGCGAGATAAACGTCGCCTATAAACGATGTGTCGAGGCTGAGCTTGGCAGTTCTGCGCCATAAATCATCGCCGTTGCCGCTTTTGAGGTTTACATAATCAATGTCAAATTCGTCTTCGTTGCCGGATGCAAAATCTTTATCGGCTGATGTTGAAAGTCCGAATCCTGCACGTTTTCCGTCGGTTGTGGCCTTGAAATCGCCCTTTGTAGAGTAGTCAATATAAACGTAATCGTATTTTGAAAGGTTAAGTCTGCCGAGGTCAATTACAGATGTGGGAGTTCCTTTTACAACACGCCATGTAATGCCTTGCTCTTCAAGCTTCATAACAAGACCGTCATTTCTCGGAACATCTTTGAGATCGTAAACCTCATACGATTCAACGCCGTCTTCGTTGAGCAAGGATCCCGAAACAAATTCCGAACCGTCGGGAAGGGGACAGTTATCTTTCGGCATGCCTTCGTATACAGGAATAAGGAATGAAATTGCTGTATCCAAAAATCCGTTTTCCGCATATGAACGGTACATTGTGTTTCCTTCGCTTGTTGCGGCGGTTACGTTCTGCATGTACTGTCCCCAGAAATTTTTGCTTGAACGTGCATCCACGTTGAATTTCTGAAGATAAGGGATATTCTGGTATACGCTTATGTATTTTTCTTTTACTTTGAGAGAACCGCCGTAGAGTGCTTTCCACCTTGTGTTCCAAGAGGGATTACCACCCCACTCAGATGCCATAACGGGTGTACCTTCAATAGCTTCGTTCATTCCGCCCGTAAATATCTGGAAATATCCCGTACCCGATGAACCCATGTTAAAATAGTTATAATACCCATTGTATTTCTTGGATTCGGCAAGTGTGAATCCCGATGTGGGAGCATTTATAAGGTTGCCGTTTTCATCGGTGTGGGCATATTTACCGCTTCCGTTGTCGTAGTAATACCACATTCTGTCACCGCAAGCACCTGTGATAAGAGGGGACTTGCCCGTGCCCTGCTCCTGTCTGATACGGGAAGCGAGAAAAACAGGGTTTACACCGATCTCTTTACCTGTATTGTAGAAAAATTCAGCGTATGTTGTGTCGGAGTATTCACCGTCGAGCGTTGTATTTTCCATAAATGTTCCGCTGACAGCCGCCGCTACGGCATCAAGCGTTATTCCGTCTGCCCATGAAAGCTCAAGAAAACGGAAAATGCTTTTTTCAGTCAAGAAGTTTCTGGGATCCATTTCGTATTCAACAGCCGCACGCGATGCTTTATACCAGCCCGAATCGTACAGTGTTGTGTGTGAAAAATCTCTGTATGACGATTCGGAACGGGAACAAAGATTTCTCTTTACTTCCGCATCGTATTCCTGATATACAACGTAATCCCATGTGTATTCGGATTCTTTGCCCTGCTGACGGCTTATTTCCGTGATAAGCAACGGCTCAAATGTCCAATCCTTGTATGTCTTGTGCAAAGCAAGCAAAGAGGGAAGATAGTCATCGGGAAAGCCCTTGTCTTTGAGTGACTGCATGTATGCTTCATCCTCTGCGTTTTCCGCCAAAACGGAAACGGGAGAAGCAAATACACAAAGCACCGTAACAAGTGCAAGAGTGAGTGATGATATTTTTTTAATAAAACTCATCGGAATTTACCGTCCTTTAAAAAATAATGTTCACGAAAATCTGTAAAACGTACATATATCCGCATTATAACACAATATTGTAAATTTTTCAACTGTTTTTATCAAAGCAATTATGCGTTATACGTAATAAGGCGCACTTGTTTACACAAGTGCGCCGAATTTTTATATAAGCTTGAATGTTTTAAATTCCTTGACGTCTGAACGGTTTGATACAAATACTTTGAATTTACCCTTTTCAGCCTTGTATTCCCCGTTTAATGTGTGGAATTTCAAAGCATCGAGCGTGATTTTAAATGTCACGGTTTTTTCTTCGTTAGGTGCCAAGGCTACCTTTTGATATCCTTTCATTTCCTTAACAGGTCTTGAAATGGATGCGGAAGCATCATTTATGTAAAGCTGAACTGTTTCGATGCCGTCTGCCTTGCCTGTGTTTTTAACATTTACGGATACTGTTATTTCTCCGTCCTCTGTCATTTCATCACTTGAAAGTGTGGGCTCGGATATTTCAAATGTTGTGTATGAAATACCGTAACCGAAGGGATAAACGGGTTCATACGGTGTGTCGAGATATCTCAAACAGTAACCGCCGTTGCCGTTGGGTCTGCCTGTAGGCAAATGGTTGTAATAATACGGTGCCTGACCCTCACGCGGGAATGTCATGGGAAGCTTTCCTTGGAAATTGACACGTCCGAAAAGGAGGTTTGCAAGTGCTGTTCCACCCTCTGTACCCGGATGCCAGAAAATGACTGTGGCAGGGGAGATATCGTCTATCTTTTCAAGGGCAAGCGGACGTCCGCAGTAAATAACCGTTACGGTGTTCTTGTTAACGGAACAAACCTCTTTTACAAGCTCTGCCTGAGCATCGCTGATAGATATTCTTGCACGCGTGTGTGACTCACCGCTCATATCCATTTCCTCGCCTATGCAGAGAACTACAGCATCAGCCTCAGCTGCAAGCTTTTTCGCCTCGGCAATTCTTTCAGCAACAGCCTCGGGCTTTTCGTTAGGATCAAAGGTTGAACCGTATGCAAGCTTAACATCGGCATTTTTTGCAATACCCTTAATACCGTCAAGTGCGCTGACAGCTTCGGCAACAGTACCGCAGCAGAACCAACCGCCGATCATACCGTGGTCAGCGGCAGGACCTATAACAGCTATCTTCTTCACATTTTCGTCAAAGGGAAGCACACCGTCGTTTTTCAGAAGCACAGCGCTTTTTTCAGCGGCAATTCTTGCCAAATCTCTGTGCTCCTTGCAAAGGTGCAGTTTCTTTTCATCTTCTGCGCTTGCGCCCCTGTACGGGTCTTCAAAAAGTCCGAGCTTTTCCTTCAGCTTAAGTATACGCATGACGGCATCGTCAAGCTGTTTTTCGGTGATTTCACCTTCTTCGAGAAGCTCTTTTCCGAATTTAACAAAGCACGTTGACATCATTTCAATGTCGCTTGTGGCATCAAGTGCTTTTTTTGCACATTCCTTTTCATTTTCGCAAATGCCGTGCGATATCATTTCGTAAAATGCATTGAAGTCCGAAATTACAATTCCGTCAAATCCCCATTCTTTGCGAAGTATATCGTCAACGAGATATTTATTTGCGGAGGAGGGAACACCGTTCAGTGTGTTGAAGGAGGTCATTACAAGCTCAACCCCTTCATCAATAGCCGCCTTGTATGCGGGCAGATAATATTCACGCAGTGTGTGGTCTCCCATTTCAACAGCATCATAGTCACGTCCGCCTTCGCATGCGCCATATGCGGCAAAATGCTTTACACAAGCCGCAATTTTATCTTTTTCAAGGTTTTCACCCTGAAATCCTCTTACCATTGCCGCGGACATCTTTGAGTTAAGATACGGATCCTCACCCGTTGTTTCCATACATCTGCCCCAGCGTGCATCGCGCACAAGGTCAACCATCGGTGCAAATGTTACGTGAAGACCGCCTGCAACAGCTTCCTTTGCCGCCATTGCACAGCACTTTTCTGCAAGTTCTGTATCAAACGATGCACCGAGCCCAAGCGGAACGGGATAGAGCGTGCGATAGCCGTGTATAATATCAGCCATAAACAAAAGTGGAATCTTGTGCGGATCCTCTTCCATGTGGAAGTCCTGTAAATATTTAAGCTGTTCGGCACCTGTTCCACCAAGAAGCGTACCTATTTTAGATGTAACCTTTCTTGTAATGCCGAAGTTGCGCATAGGACCTGTTACAGCTCCCTCACCCTTATCGGTGATTATCTGCGGAACGAGCTGAGTCATTTGAGCCAGCTTTTCATCCACTGTCATTTCGCTTAATAATTTTTGTAAATCCATAACTTTTTACTCCAATATAATTTGTAGTTACATTTTACATCATCTGTGCATTTTTGTCAATGGGATTATTTTACAATATCTATTGACAAAGAAATTATTTTATGATAATATTATTTGGCACACTATGTGCTGCGAGGTGGGTTATGAATAGAAAAGAAAATCTTATCTGTGATGAAATGACACAGAAAATCATACAAACGGCTGAAAAGCTTGCTATTGAAGACGGTACGGAAAATTTGAGCGTGAGAAAGATACTTAAAACCTTAGATATCACAAACAGGGTTTTTTACAACCGTTTTCATAATATCGGGGAAGTTCTTGATATCATATACGAAAAAACAGTTTTGAAAATAAGGGAAAGTATGACACTTACGTTTGACAGCAAGCGTGATTTTTTTGAGCATGTGACAGACATTGTTGCCAATACCCTTATTATGTCATACGATAACAAAATGAATTTCAATCAATATGTGTTTGAAAATGACTCAACATCAAGGTCTAATTTCGAATGGTGGCAAAATGAGATAATCAAGCTTATCGAATATGCCAAAAAAGAAAAGCTTTTGAAAGATGTTGATTCCTATGCTGTAAGCTACGCCATATGGTGTTTCTGCAGAGGGTATAATGCCGATGCGGTAGGCAGAAAACTGCCGAAGGAAGAGGCTGTAAAAAATTTCAAATACAGCTTCGGATTTTTACTTGAAGGCTTAAAAGCGTAAGGCTTGATAATACGAATATTGACCGAATAATCAGAAAACAAGAGGAGTTTTTTAACAGCGGCGCAACATTTCCCGTGAAGTTCAGAAAAACCGTGCGATTGTTTGTAAAATATTATATTTCCGGCAGTAGATAGTGAATCATCAACAGCGAATGAATGTTAAAGGCAGACTCAATTGAGTCTGCCTTTGTATTTTGGATTATTTGTCTTTCAAGCGCTCCGCTAAGTTAATAAGAACATTCAAATCATCATCGGACATATTGCACATTAACTTGTATAATTTTTGAACAAGTTGAGGTTCAGCGATATTGTCGTCAAAAAATTCTTTAGGTGTTACACCGAGGTATTCGCAGATATATAGAAACTCACTCATTGAAGGCATTGCTCTGCCGGAAGAGATGCTCTGTATATAGCTTTTGCTGTGGCCTAAATCGGTACTCATTCTGTATTCGGACACATTCTTTTTTGTTCTTAAAATCGAAATACGCTCTCTTATAAACTGCAGATCCATCGTTAATACCTCGCTTTTTATCATTATATAATAATTTCAGCGGTAATATTCACGATGAATTTACCGATTATAATTGATAATTACTAATTATATCGGTACAATTTTAGAATATTTCAAATTATTAATAGTAGGATGTTACAAAGGGGTGTGTTGCGTTTGATATTTTTACAGTTGCATTTTTCGGGCATCGATATATTGATGATCATATTAAGATGGAAAGCTTGCTTGAAAAACAGATACGTAAACTTATTTATGAAAAAGAATATGTAGATTTTCTTATAGGACGAAACGGAGAGTTTGACGTATGTGTATCTTCGTCTGTGATTCGCATTCGTAAGAAATACCGAGACGATAACAGTGCCCATGTGCTTGTGTTGCCATATGCAACAGTTGAGTATCTGAACAATGAAGAATCTTATCACAATTATTACACCGATGTTGAAATCTCATATTCTGCATCAAGAGCGCATCCAAAATCGGAAATACAGATAAGAAATCGTGAAATGGTTGACCGTGCAGATCTTGTTATTTGTTATATTGAGCACAAAAAAGGCGGTGCGTGGAAAACGGTTAAATATGCTATAGGGAAGGGAAAAGCGGTAATTAATCTTGCTGATTATTGTGAGTAATAATGCGGTAAATTTAAAGGCAGACTCAATTGAGTCTGCCTT
>JAZTXA010000169.1:0-2988 GCA_045636245.1 Eubacteriales bacterium
ATGAATCGTATTCCGTAAAGTACGGGGCGAGAAATATGCGCCGCTATATCGAAAAAAATATTGAAGATAAAGCGGCAAATATTATAATCGATAATTTCGATAAAGAAATTTCAAAACTCAATATCTGTGTTGAAAACGGTGAAATTACAGTAAAATTCTAATGAAGGAGGTGGCTGTGTGGCAGATATGCAGTGGTATAAGTTCCATTTCAATCAGTTGAAAACAATGCTCAAAACTGATTTTGAAAACGGACTTGACAGAAAAGAAGTAAAAAAACGGCAAAAGAAATACCCTAAAAATATAATTTTCCCACACACCTCATCTATCCTCGCGAAGAGTACTGCTCCGGGAATAATAACGGTGCTGCTGATACTTGTATGCATTGTGTATTATTTTGTTTCACATGAATTGAGTGCATTTTTCATATGTGCCACGGCATTGTTCAATTATATTGCAGTGATAACATCGTACCGCAAGGCACAAATGATAATTGCACAGAGTAAAAAATATTCAGAGCCCGAGACACGTGTAATTCGTGACGGGAAAATATTCCGAGTAAATCAGAAAGGGCTTGTTCCCGGAGATATCGTTCTGCTTCGGGAGGGTGATATTGTTCCGTGTGACGGTCGTGTGATATCGGCTGAAAATTTCAAAGTGCTTGAAATGAATATCAGCGGCGGAAACGGAGAAAAGAATCCGGAATTTTTGTCATATGAACCGTCCCTTCCGACAAAAGAGCAGAAAAATATGGTCTTCGCCGCATCGGTCGTGTTTAAAGGTACGGCGCGCATTCTGTGCTGTGCAACAGGGGAAATGACTGTTGCCAGACGCAGGAATCTGACGTCAACGGCGGAAAAAGAAGAATTGAAGCTGTTTGCCAAGGTGCACAAGCTTTCAAATATCATAAGCCTTTTGATGATATTCGCGGTATTTGTTCTTGGACTTACATCGGTATTTGCATACGGTTTGGGCGATAGAATGACGAATGTCTTTCTTTCCTCACTTGCTTATGCCGCATCCTCAATGTGCGAGTTTTTTATGGCGTTTGCCCTTATTACGGTTGCTTACGGATTGTTTTTCACAAACTCAAAAGATGATATTTATAATGAAAATGTCATTATAAAAAATATTTCCGCGATTGACAAAATGAACGATATGTCCTGTATCGTAATTTCCAAAACATCGGGAATATGCGGTGACGATATTAAGATACAGTGTATTTATATCGGCGGGTATGAATATCCATTTAATGAGGAAAATATGCATATTGCAAAAAGACTGTGTGAGCTTGCACCGCTAACAGTCGATACATACAAACGAATAATGACACCTGTGGAAAATGCTATTTCCGAATATGCCTCGGAAATGAAAAATACAGAGCTTATTGATTTCGTTCCCGTTGGAAGTGCATCGCTTTTTGATACTGCACTTGCGTATTCAAACGGTGAGTTTTTGATAATTGCGCGCGGCGGCGGTGCACAGATCGTAAACAGATGTACAAGCACACGCAAGTCCTCAGGCATCTTCAGTCTTGATTCCGAAATAAAAAAGGATCTTTTGCATGTCGTTGAATCATATGAGAGAAGCGGTTACAAAATCGCGGCTATTGCAACGAAGATATCGGAATATGACAATTTGAAGCAGATATCTTATGCACAGAACGACCTATGCTTTGAAGGCTTTTTGATAATGCGCGAAACTGTTGTGGACGGATGTGAAAAAACAGTAAAAAAATTCACGGATGCCGGCATAAAGGTAATACTTTTCTGTGACGATATTTCAAGCAGAAACGAATATCTGGCAAAATCACTCGGAATCGTTGATGATGACAGTAAAATTATATCCTCCTATGAATTTGTAAATTCTAACCTCAATTTGCAAAATATAAAGCTTAAAAACTACAGACTGTATCAGGGATTTGATGCAAATGAAAAGCGGTATGTAATAGACAGGCTTAAGAAAAACGGAGAGAAGATAGGTATACTCGGAAATACACTTTCCGACGTTTCGCTGACTGTCGGATCGTCAGTTGTCAGCTTTTCCGCAGGTGTCAGCCTTTCGGCTCAAAAACACATCAAGGGTGCTGATATTTCATCGAAGCCCGTTAAAGATACGGGAAGCGAGGCACTTAAGCATACCTCAGATGTACTTGTGTTAAGTGCGGGAGACAATAAAAAGGGTGGAATAAATTCCGTATTTGATGCATTGAAAATTTCAAAGCGAATCTACGACAGCGCAGGACGCATAATGATGTATTTATTCACATCGTTTGTAATAAGATTTATTTTAACGGCCGTATCTGTATTTACATCTTTTCTTACCCTTTCGCCGTCACAAATACTTTTCTCAGGTCTCATTGTTGATCTGTGCGGTATATTTACACTTGCTACGGGGAAGAATTACGAAGATGAAATACAAGAAGACACCGAATATGACATCATACAAAAACAGCCTTTAAAATATCTCTTATACAGCTCTGTATGGATAGTATTTGTTTGTATTTTTACACTCGTTGTAAGGTTTGTAACAGGCCTTTCGGAAAGTGCTGTTGTTGCAAACGGCTGTGCTTACTTTTCGTATTTGCTTTGTCAAACGGCACTTGTGCTTGTATTTTACGCAAAGGGAAAGAAAAGAGCTATTAAAGGGATAGGTAAGTTCATATGGCTGTTTATCACGTTTTTAACGGAATTTTTCTTACTTTCTGTTCCCGTTCTTTTCCCGAAGCTTGCACAGTTTACCGCACTCGGAACGATAAGCGAAAAATATCTGCCGCTTATATTTGCCCCCGCACTACTACTTTTGACAATCAACTTCGTAAAGCATATTGCAGAGTATTTTAAAAATATCATTGCAGAAAAAAAGACCTCACATTGAGGTCTTTTTTTCGTCACGTTTTAAAAATAAAACGGAAATGAGCATCATAGGTGAACCTATTATACAATATAAAGGAAATATATCTGTATTTCTTCCGGAATTTGTGATGATTCC
>JAZTXA010000170.1:0-2776 GCA_045636245.1 Eubacteriales bacterium
AGTAGGCATATGTCGACAGATGGAGGTATATATGGGAAATATTACATTATCAGATGGAGAATGGAAGATAATGAAGCTGTTGTGGGCAACACCTTCTCTTTCTCTTCGTGAAATCACAAACGCACTCGATGAAGAAACGGGATGGTCACGTCCGACAGTTCATGTTATGCTCAAGCGCTTGATGGAAAAGGGCGCAATAGAGCTTGATCACAGCGAAAAGATACAAAAGTATTATCCGATTATAGAACGATGTGAAATAGCACCGAGGGAAACAGAATCTTTTTTAAACCGAGTATATGACGGAAGTATCGGAATGCTGTTTGCATCGCTTACCGAAAGAAGAAAGCTTTCCGAAGAAGATATAGCAGAATTACGTCAGATACTCAATGATGCAGAAAAAAAGAAAGAGGGATGATCTGTGGCAGAATATCTATTATCAGTATCAATTTTAATAGTTGCCGTTCTTTTGATCAGGGGGATTTTTCGAAAAACTGTGTCACCGAGAGTGATATATGCGCTGTGGCTCGTTGTGGTCATAAGAATGATATTGCCTTTTAGCCTTTTCGAAGTCAGTATTACAGTTCCGAAATTTTTACGCACTGAACAAAATACGCAAAATCAGCAAACAGAACAGATACAAACACCGCCGTCTGAAATTGGCGGCATCGATGATGGTTTTGAAGAGTTGCCGACCCCGACAATTCCGATAACACCCATAATTCCGGACGATAATGCAGAACCGTCAATACCGACGGAAACTCCTGTCACTCCGACAATTCCGAATGAACCCGAACCTGTAACACCGAGCGAACCTGTGACATCTCCCAAAAAGTCCGTTTCGCTTACACCTATACAGATTATAAATATAGTATGGCTTGCAGGTGTGGTTATTGCGGAAGGAGTTATAATATTCACGGCTGTGAGCTACGAAGAAAGACTTCGTAAAAGCCGTAAGTTTTATAAAAATATCGGCAGAACAAAGGTTTATATTTCAGAAAGTGCTGACGTTCCTTGTGTTGCGGGATTTATACCGTCAATTTATATTACACCCGAATGTATAAACAGCGACTCCGAAAATCTTATTGTAATTCACGAACACTGTCATATCCGACACGGCGACCATATATGGTCATATATTCGTGTAGCATCTCTCGTTATTTTCTGGTGGAATCCGCTTGTGTGGATAGCGGCGATGATATCAAAACATGATGCGGAGCTTGCGTGTGATGATGCCGTTTCTTTGGCTCTCACTGACAGCGAGCGTATAAAATATGCAAATATTCTTATAGATACAATTCCTCAAAAACGTAAATACGCCGTCGGACTTGGCAGTGCACCTATGAAAGAGAGGATAATTATGCTGAGTAAAAAACAGAAAAACAGTTTAATTTGCATTGTTCTTACCATTATACTTGCTTTAAGTGCAGTCGGCTGTTCGTTTGCTTCTTTTGATGAAAAAGAAACAACATCTGCAGATGACAGCACTACGCTTCCCGAGACGGATACAGAATATGACGAAACCGATATTGTGACAGAACCTGATGTGCAGACAAATGCGACGTTTAATCCTGAAACAGATACCCATATTTACGAAAGCGGCGAAGGGTACTTTATTACTATGCCGGAGAGGATACTTACTATAACAGGCGATAAGTTTGAGACCCAGGGACCGGAAGGCACCTTCTATCATTATCCGTGGTATTTATACAACGATATGATCGCAGAGGTTGTGATACAAGACGGTGTTAATGTTATACACAGTGATATGTTTTCAGAGTTTTACAACTTGAAAAAGGTGACAATTTCGGATAGTGTTACAGCGATTGAGGACTTGGCATTTAGGGGTTGTTCTTCGCTTGAAAATATAGTGATTCCCGACAGCGTGACAAGTATCGGATCTTGGGTATTCAGCAAGTGTACGACGCTTAAAAATATATCCATACCTGACAGTGTCACAAAACTCGGGTCAGCCTTGTTTTGGGACTGTACATTGCTTGAAAATGTAAAATTATCAAGAAATATAACGGAAATATGTGACGGGATGTTTTACGGATGTGAAAAGCTTTTATCCATTGATATTCCCGATGGTGTTACCGTTATCGGTGCTAATGCATTTTATAATTGCAGTTCGCTTTCAACTGTTACTATGGGCGATAGTGTGGAAACGATTAGTGATAGGGCTTTCTATCAATGTAAAAATCTTAAAAATATTAAGCTTAGCAAAAATTTAAAAAGGATTTATCTCGAAGGATTCAAAAATTGCACAAATATGGAATACATAGATCTGCCCGAAGGTCTTGAATTCTTGAAATTTGCATTTGAAGGTTGCACAAGTCTTAAGAGTATAGAAATTCCCGATGGTGTTGATATTACAGCAAATGTATTTGCAAATTGCACAAGCCTTGAGTATATTGAAATACCGGGAAAGGTATTTGATCCTGCACCCGGCGGTACATTATCCGGATGTACTAATCTGAAAAGCGTTGTTATAAAGGATGGCGCAACGAGTATAGGAATGGGGTGCATGGCGTATTGTACGAGTCTTGAAACTGTTGAAATACCAAACAGTGTCAAAAGGATAAGTGAATATGCTTTCCAGGAGTGTGTAAATCTCAAAGAGATAAGATTCAAAGGCACCGAAGAAGAATGGAACGCCATAAGAAAAGAAGAACGATGGGATCTTGATGCGGGAGATTATATCGTGGTTTTTGAAAAATAATAAAAAATGGTGGCTGCATGAGCCACCATTTTTTACACTATTTTTTTGTTATAATCA
>JAZTXA010000171.1:0-12557 GCA_045636245.1 Eubacteriales bacterium
AGCTGGTGGTTCAAAAGAGGCTTTTGCCGTTGAGCAATCCCGCCGCAGCGGTAGGCTCCCATGTGTAAGGGGAGCTGTCGGATGCGACTGAGGGGTTGTATTCGAGAAAAAACAATCCCTCAGTCACGGCAAGCCGTGCCACCTCCCTTTACACAAGGGAGGCTGGAAAAGCAGCCACGTCTGTGGCGGCAGGGCGATTTTGCAAGTGTCAAATGTTTCGGTAGGCTTTCAGCCCCGCCGGTAACATGCCCTTATAAGGCTGAGCAAGCCACCGGATTCGCCGGTGGTTATGACTCGCACGGCGAATAACATTATTTCGCAGCGAACTGCTTGAATCTTGCCCCTACAACACCGCCCCGAATTAAACATTTTCCGAAACGAATCAAATAATCATAACCGCAGACCGTAGTGAATATAGATTTACGGGTGATTTTTTTTGTTTTCTTTTCTGAATGAATATATTATGCTTCCGCTTTTGCCGTTTGTAATAATTTCATCGGGGCTTTATTTCTTTTTGAAAACACGGCTGTTTATGCCGAAAAGAATAATGCGGGGCATAAGATCGTTATTTTCAAAAAATACAAATGACGGTGTTTCGCCGATCGCGGCTTTGACCGTCGCCCTTGCGGGTACGCTCGGTGTGGGGAATATTGCGGGCGTTTCCGTTGCCATAACGCTTGGAGGTGCGGGGGCTGTTTTCTGGATGTGGACAGGTGCGTTTTTTTCCATGTGGATAAAATATGCGGAGGTCGTGCTTGCTGTACGCTACCGAATTTCAGAGGATGGGAAAAACTGCGGCGGGCCGATGTATTACATCTTTCACGGACTCGGCAAACGGCGCATCTCCGTGCTGTTTTGCATGTTTTGTATTGCTTCCTCGCTTGGCTCAGGGTGTATTATACAGTCAAATTCCGCATCGTCAGCGGTGTATATGCAGTACGGCATACCGCCGTATGTTACAGGGTGTGTGCTTGGAATTCTGTGCGGTGTTATAGTGCTCGGCGGGGTGGGGGCAATAAGCCGTTTTACGATGAAAACCGTGCCTGTTATGTCCTTTATTTTTCTTGCAATCTCCCTTTTTATCATATTTACGAACATTCCCGATGCAATACGTGCTTTCGGTGAGATTTTTTCATCAGCCTTCGGGATAAAAAGCATCGGCGGGGGCTTCACGGGCACACTTGTGGCAAACAGCATCAGGCAGGGTATGGCAAAAGGCTCCCTTTCCCATGAGGCGGGCGCGGGCACCTCGCCCATATCGCACGCCGCAGCCAATACAACAAGTCCTGTCGAACAAGGCTTTTTGGGCATATTTGAGGTTTTTGCAGACACAGTTGTCATGTGCACGGTGACTGCGCTTGTCGTGCTTATCGCACGTGATAAAATGCCGAGTTGCAACCCGTACAACGGAATGGCTGTGACACAATCATCATACGGGGTGTTTTTGGGAGAGTTGGCACATCATATTATTGCCGTTTCCACACTGTTTTTTGCTTTTGCCGCACTTATATGCTGGTCGTATTACGGCATTTGCTGTGTCGGATATCTGACAAATGACAAGCGTTTTTCAGCTTTTTATCTTATTTTGTACTGTATTTGCATCGCCGTCGGTGCCGTAATAAACCCCGAATTTATGTGGGAGCTTACGGACTTTTTCACCTGCGCCTTGATATTCATCAACGTACCTGTTCTTTTTGCCCTGCGAGGGGAGATTACAGCGGAAACGGAAAAATATTACTCTTCGGTACAACCGCATCAAAATGAATAAAATAAACCCGAGGTTTATCAAAAAGATATTGACAAAAACTCGGGTTTGTGTTATAATAAAACCAGAACAAATGTTCTCCTTTTCGTCCGAATTATCGACTTTAATTTCGAAAAAGTCGAAGAAAGGGAACATATGCAATTTGATTTTACAGTTGAGAATAAAATTCTCACTCAAAATAACGGCGAAGATGCCGTTATTTCTGACAACTCCGATTATTCCGTTCATTTTACATTTGATGAAGAATGGACGGGACTTACAAAAACAGTCAGATTTGTCAACGGAAAAAATTATGCCGATGTTATTTTACCAGATAATAACACGGTAAATATCCCGATGCAGATATTATCTCCCCCCGCGGTAAGTGTCGGTGTTTACGCGGGAGATCTTCACACCTCATCACCTGCCAAAATAAAGTGCCGTGTCAGTATTCTGACAGGTTCAGGCACTCCTAAGAAACCTACAGATAATGTTTACAGTCAGCTTATCTCATGCTATGACGATGTAAAAAACACCCTGGTAGAAATAAATTCCTCGCTTGAAACAGTGCTTGGCTCGGAAGAAGAAAGGCAAAAGGCGGAGGAGGAAAGAAGTGAGCTTTACACAGAGCTTAAGGAGCATGCCGACCGCTATTCCAACGCATACGTTATGACTGTGAACGGTACAGACAAGGATTCAACCGTAAAAATAGAGCACTGTATCGCAGGTGATGAACCGCTTGAATTTTACGCAACGGGCAAATACACCGAAACGGTTCCGTCAGGCGGCAAAAGTCCCGAATCACCGTCGAATTTAAAATTCGCGTTATTACCGATGATAACATTTGCTTCAAATACATTGACGTATGCAAATCAAATTTCCATCGCCTTGATACCGGGCAGTACTTCCGATGTATTTGATATCAAAAACAGTAAATTTATACACAACATCGGAGTAGGAGAGTTTCATATTGTGGACGGAAATATACGAATTTTCGACACGGTAAGAGGTGAATACGCCGACAAAAATTATACACCGGTAAGAGTCGGCAGTACATCAGCAGCAAATGTTTTTACTGACAGCTTTGACATGTACCCAAACGGCAAAGCGGGAATGAAAACATATTCGGCTTATTTCAACACTGCAGAAAGTATCGACGGCTGTGCGCACGGATATGCTTATGACGGCGAAAGCCATTATTTCGGATTTGGTCAGAAGGCACAAACGGATGAAGATGCCGCACTTTTGTTTCACAATTTTGTTGCATCTCTTTACGAAAACGGAACACCTCTGACGGTTTACTATGAATACAGCGAGCCATATGAGGAAACAATGCAAAAGCAAAATATATTCTTCAAAAACTCAAGTACGACAGTTTCCATAAGACGTATGCCGTTTGTAATCAAATACAATGCAGACATAAACTCGCTGATAAACAAACTTCAATCGCAGATAAATGAGCTTGCCTCCGCAATCGTTGCAATGGCAGAAGGAGGTGAAGTATGATGATGCGATTGAAGCGCGCTGTTTTTACACACAACAACAGAATGAAGGCACTTGAAAAGCTTTGTGTTTCAGACACCGATAAGGCGGCGGATATCCTTGATGAGCGTGAGCTTAATGCGGTAAAATCTTCTCTCCCCAAATGGAAAGAGGGCACAAAATATGACACAGGCTGTGCAGTTCTGTATGACAACTTGGTGTACAAATGCATACAAGCACACACCTCTTTGTCTTCTTGGATACCGAAGGACACACCCACACTTTGGGAGGTCGTATTCCCGCAATATGAAGGCACGGTATACGACCCCATTCCCGCTGTATCGGGACTCCGTTATTTCAAGGATAAATATTATCTTGAAAACGGCGTACTGTACCTTTGCGTGCGTGACGATACGGGAAGCGGCACGGTGCTGTATGCACCTATCTCAGACCTTGTTGACGATTATTTCACAGAGGTAAAATAAAAGACGAAGGCTCCGAATCATTCCCGATTCGGAGCCGATCTTTCATATTATCCGATTGATGATATTTTGACTGCGCACACGGTTGTATCATCACAGAAGCTTGTTTCTGTTTGTGAACGGTTCATTATTTTTTCGCAAAGCTCATTGGGGTCCCCGTCACTTTCATACGTGAGAATGTTATAAAGCCACACGAGATGCTCGTCGGCAGTACCGACACCGTCCGATGCCAAAACGGCAATATCGCCGTTTTGAAACGTAAAATCTATCCTTTCGGCGCACAGCTGTGCCATTATGCCGACGGGCGGCGTATGTGAAGCTATCCTGAAGATCCTCCCGTCGCGTATGATGTATGATGCAGGCGCACCGCTTTTTATAAACGATGCCTTTCCCGTCATAAGGTCGAGAGTCATAAGATCGACCGTTGTAAAGCATTCTCCCGTTTTGCTTCTTATAAAATGATTCAGCATTTTCAATGCCCCGTCTGTGTTACAGCCGCCGCGGATCATTTTCTGAAGAAAAAGAGATGCTGTTTTCGATGTCAGCGCCGCACATTTTCCGCTTCCCATTCCGTCACAGATGCAGACATAAAGCTTTCCGTTTTCGGTGAAGGAAAACACGCTGTCGCCGTTTATCGTTTCACCGTCCTTTACACATTGCAGTTCGGCAAATGAAGAGGAAAATTTCTGTGCACGCTTAAACACGGCGCAGGTGTAATCTCCGCACAGCGTATATGCGGGTGATGTAAGCTGTACACCGAGAATTTTACTGAAATTTTTACGTATTTCCTCTGACAGTTTTTTTATTTTTCCCGTGTCGATACCGCAGGCAATCACCGTAAGTGTGTCCCTTCCGTACACAGACACATTGTTTGAAAACAGATCTTTATAAAGCATCTTTTTGCGGAGTCTTTCGGTAAGCTCTGTGTTGATCTCGTTTTCTTCTTCGTTTTTTTGTACCGTTTGCCCGATAAGCTCAGACAGTGCTCTGTAGTCCTCTGCCATTACCTCGGTTTTGTTGTTTTTCAGCCGTTCCGCCGTATATTCAGCCAATTTTATATTCAGAGAAACTGTTATTTTGTCTGCAAAATAGCAGTTTGTTTTTATTTTTTCGGGTAAATCCTGCGTTGTAAGCGCCCCCTTTTCATATATTGCCACGGCAGTTTTGCGAATGTGATGCGAGCCCCTTATCCCATCCGTAAAGCACAGCTTTTTCATGGAGCATTTTTTACAAAAAACGGTAAATTCTTTTTCGCAAAGCTCACATATCTCGTGAACGGCGGGGCGTTTTTCCTTTTCGGAAAGTGTGCACATGACCTCGGATATATCATAAAGCGCCTTTGAAAGCGAAGAAAGCCCGCTTTTGTACGATGCGCTTTTCAGCTCCTTGGCAACATCGCTTGACGACACGGCATAAGTGTATGTAACATCGTCTCGGAACAGCTTCAGCGGCGGCAAAAGCTTCATTTTTTCAAACGGTATATAAAGCAGTAAGGATGTAACGGCTTCGGGTAAATACGTTATAACCGTGTTTGCGCCGTCTATATAAAAACCGCACAAAAGCGATGATATTATCCCCGCCGTAACGCCGTATGTAACGGAGATGCCCGACAGTACACCGCAAACAAAGCCCGCAATACCGAACATCGGACAAACCGTTATGTCAAGGGCAGCACCGCACAAAAAGCCCACTACCGTTCCGCGGAACGCACCGCCCTTGCGCGCTGCATACAATGGCAGTATAAACGATGCCAAAGCACCGCAGGACAAGCCGAAAAGCTCCACCGTACAAAGCGCCGAAACGGATGAAAAAAACACAGCACCTATTCCCGCTTCGTATTTTTGCGTGTATCTGTTTTCTTCGTCGCAAGCAAGCGAATAAACGTATACCATAAAAATTCCGAAAAGGACGTTGAAAATGCCCGCAAACAGGTCGTAATACGTAAAACCGCCCTCTATTATACGCATACACGACATGGCAAGAAGCCCCGCTGCTGCCGAGCATATACGGCTCAATAAACTGTCATTCAGCATCATAATACCGTGACTTTTGCCGTTTGAAAAAACGTATTTCAGCCCATAGCGGAACACCGCCGCCACAGCACATCCGCAAACACCGACGGATAACGGAGCACCGCATACAAGTGCTGACAGAAAAGCACCGATAACGGCGAATAAAACGTGACGTCTGACAGTGCACATGAATGCGATGCCCAAGGGGTACGTCCCGAACATCATTTCCGCACAGCCGAATAAATACGCTACGGCACAGTTAAAAACCGCCGCAAAAAGCTCTTTTGCCTGTTCTTTTTCCGTGTATTTTTCAAATATTTTCTCTTTTTTCCTGATTCCTTTTTCTTCTTTCATTTCCGATTTCCTTTCGTTTACAGCTTCCTTCGTTTGTAGATATAATACAGCAAACGGCTTGTTTAAACTGTCGAAACGCACAGGGGAAATTTTATAAGTTTTTTCGGAAAATCGGAGCACGAAAGAATAAAACGGCGGTAAGAACATAAAAAACGAGGTTTATCGTTTTTTATGTCTAACGATTTTGGGGTATTGTAGATATTGACGCCATCGTCGGCGCGTTTCAACCCCATTTTTTTGTTTTATTTTCAGTGAAGCATCACTTGCAGGCTCGTGACGTGAAGCATTTGCTTCGCAAATATGAAAAGGGGCTGGCTCATTTTTGGGAATTGTTTCCAAAAATTGCCGCCCCATATGTTTTTTTGATATTTTTTTCTGTAGGGTGGTGCAAGCAGTTCGTATACGAACTGCGCACTCCCGTTTTTAACCAGTTTATCCATTTGGAAGCGGGCGACCAATGGTCGTCCCTACAAAGTTTATCATATATTTCCTTAAATGAGCCAGCCCCTTTATCTGAGAGTAAAATTATTGATTTTATACACGTTTCCATGTGGACGGGGAAAAGAGTACAAGGATGGGGAAAATTTCAAGTCTGCCTGCAAGCATATCCCATATCAGAACGAGCTTTGAAACGTCGGAAAAACCGCCGTAATTTGACATAGGCCCTGCCGAATCAAAACCGGGTCCCATATTATTGAAGCACGACACGACCGATGAAATATTCGTTTCAAAGGAAAAGCCGTCCGCTGATACGAGGAAAAAGCTGATAACGATCAAAAGCACATATGCGCACAGATATCCGAGGGTAGAGCGTATGATCTTTTCATCGGTCGGCTCACCGCTTAAACGGATAAGCTGTATTTTTTGAGGATGGAGCGTTTGTCTGATGCTTCTGAAAAATGTTTTGATATACAAAAGCACTCTTGCGCATTTGATACCGCCGCCCGTGCTTCCCGCGCAAGCGCCGATAAACATAAGCACAAACAAAACAGCCTTTGAAAATGGCGGCCATAAATTAAAGTCGGTCGTTGCAAAGCCTGTTGAGGTAATAAGGCTGGCAACCTGAAACGCACTGTGGCGCACCGTTTCGCCTATTGTATCATACATACTGTATACATTCAGGGAAATGAGCGTGACACATACGACGAATGTGCCGATATAGAACCTTAACTCCTCATTTTTGAAAACACCCTTGAAATTGCGAAGCAAAAGCAGATAAAAGCAGGTAAAATTGACACCGAAAAGCATCATAAATACCGTACACACATTTTGGATATACGGACTGAATGATGCGATATTGTCCGCCTTTATTCCGAATCCGCCCGTACCCGCGGTGCTGAATGCGGTGCATACAGCATCAAAAAGCGACATTTCGCCTCTAAGCAGGAAAAATATATCAAACACCGTAAGTACTATATAAAGAAGATACAGTATCTTTGCCGTCTGCCTCATTTTCGGCACTATTTTACCGACACTCGGTCCCGGGCTTTCCGCGCGTAAGAGGTGAAGCGACGAGCTTCCTATCGGATCTATTGCCAGCAAAAACACAAGCACACCCATACCGCCCAGCCAGTTGCTGAACGAGCGCCAATAAAGCACGCCTCGCGAAAGCTCCTCAACATTCGGCACAACAGATGCACCTGTCGTTGTAAAGCCTGACACTATTTCAAAAAATGCATCGACAAATCTTGGTATCTCACCTGAAATAACAAGCGGCAGGCATCCTGCAAGACTTAAAAATATCCATGAAAGCCCTACACATACAAAGCCCTCTTTGGCATAAAAAGACCGTTTGGCTTTTCTGCACACAATATACATAATGCCCGCCGTCAACAAAGTGACGGCAATAGCCAAAAGAAATGATACACACGTTTTTTTGTTTCCGTCAAGTGCGCAAATAACAACAGACGGTATCATAAACAGCGCTTCTAAGGCAAGTATCTTTGAAATGATACGGCCTACAATTTTATAATTCATACATATCCTCTGTTATTCAAAAATATCTCCGAACTGATATATCGTACCGCTGTTTGTAACAACAACGACAGAGTCGCCCGCCATAAACGACGAATTACCGTCGGGAATCTCCGTTTTGCCCCTGCGTGTTATGCAGGAAATGAGAACCCCTTTTTTCAGCTTCAGCTCCTTAAGCGGTACACCGCAGTGCGGTGCAGATTTGTCGAGGCGGAATTCCGTAGCCTCTGCTTTGCCATCGGCAATAAGGTGAACGGCAACCGCCGCACCCGTCTGATTCTGCATCGCGCGCACATATCTTACAATGGCATTACAGCAAAGCTCCTTGGGGCACACAACACTGCTTTGGGGCAGGAAATCGAGTATTCCGCTGTCATCTATATGGTCAAGCTTGGTGATGATATTCGGAACCTTATGTGTGTGGCCGTAAAGAGAGATTATTATATTCTGCTCATCCATTCCCGTCAGTGCGACGAGCGCATCGCATCTCTCTACCCCCTGGCTTTCAAGTGTAAAGCTGCTTGTAGCATCGCTGTTTATTATATCAACATCGGGCAGACTTGCCGAAAGCTGTAAGCATTTTTCCGTATTTTTTTCGATTATCGTCACATCTATGCCCGATTTTACCAACCGATTTGACAAATGGTGGGCTATCCGGCTTCCGCCGCATATCAGCACATGGCGTACCTTTTTGGTGATGATGCCGAGATTTTTCAAAAGCACCGTGAGGTTGTCCGTAGAGGCGGTGACGAATATCCTGTCGCCCGCCTCAAGCTTGAAATTACCCGATGGTGTTATCACGTTTCCGTCACGCAAAACGGAGCAGACGAGGATCTTACATTTGACAACGGAATTAAGCTCTGCAAGCGAAAGTCCGCACAGCTTACTGTCCTCCTCGACACGAAGCTCAACTATCTCCACTCTGCCCTTTGCAAACGTTTCAAGCTTCAGAAATCCCGGGTATTTCAGCAGACGTTCTATTTCTATCGCCGCCTGTTTTTCGGGATTTATCGTCATCGAAAGCGCAAATTTATCACGCATATCGTATATCTGTGAGGCATATTCGGGATTTCTTATTCTTGCTATTGTATGAAGCTTTGGATTTACCGTGTGCGCTGTCAGACAGCACAAAAGATTCACCTCGTCGGAGCCCGCAACAGCAATAAGCAGATCTGCCGTTTCCACACCCGCCGCCGTCAAAACACTTTTTGAAGCACAGTTACCGACGACTGTCATAACATCGTACTGTTCACCCGCGGTATCAAGTACAGAGCTTTCCGAGTCAATTACCGTTATGTCATATCCCTCTGACGTAAGCTGACGCGCAAGCGTAGCACCGACCTTTCCCGTTCCTGCAATTATGATCTTCATTTTATCTCCTGTATTATAAAGCCGTTTTCGGCTATTAAATGTTTTCTTTCTCTATTTTCTCAACAAGTCCCGCAATCGCGCCTTCGGTACACGGGCAGACCACGTGATCGCACATGTCAATTATCTTCTGCAGTCCCGATGACGGGCACGCCGAAACATCGGCATTGGCAAGCATATTTTCATCATTTTCATAGTCACCGATGCAGTACGTCTTAACGTCACCCAAGAAGCGTTTGAGATATTTTACCTGTGCGCCCTTTGTCGCGCCCGGAGCAAGAAGCTCCAGCATGGTGCGGCAGGAGTATGTTTTTTCAAATTTATCCGGCATAGTCTTATTTATAAACTGATTTACCGCTTCAAGCTCCTGTGCTCCCTCGCCTGCCAAAACTATCTTGTTCCAGCCGGACAGATTCATATCCTCAAGCTCGGTCTGTACGACCTCTTCAAAGTAATTTTTAAGCTCTTGATATATAAAATCGTTGCCTGCGGCGGCAAGATAACCGCTTCTGCAGTTGATGCGGATGCCGACAGAGGGAAAGTTTGCGTGAAGCTCCTTCAAAAACGGCATTGTTGCCTCACCGTCAAGGCATATTTCGTTGTGACGCTGTTCTGTCTTTATGTCATAAACATAACTTCCGTTGCAAAGAATGGACGGAGCGTTTACAAGCTTGTCATATCCCGGAACGATGGTGCCGATGTTATAAGCAACACGTCCCGATGCAAACGTGAAAAGTCCGCCGTTTGCCTTGAAATATTCTATTGCTTCGTTATTTCTTTTTATTCCTTCCTCTGATCCTGTATATGTTCCGTCAATGTCGGAAATTATTATCTTACCCGAAAATTTCATTTTTGTTTCCTTTCGTATATCAGATATACCGTTTTTGCTCATTTTTATTTGGCGGGAGCAAGCCCCCGCCCTGCATTGATTTTAAAATTCCATTTTTATAATACGTAACTTGTATCAGAATACGCTTTTATAATTTCATTTAATTCTTCCTCGCCGCATTTTATAAGCGGCAGGCGCACGTCGGGTGTGCACAGGTCAAGATACGACAAAAGCGCCTTTATCCCGACGGGATTTGTTGCTTTGAAAAGTGCCTTTATAAGCGGATAAATGCGTATGAATACATCTTTTGCCTCGCTTGGCTTGTTAAGTAAAAATTTGTCGTATATCATTCTGTAAGCGCACGGTAAAGCGTTTGAAATAACACTTACACAGCCGACAGCTCCGAGGGATAAAAACGGGAGCAAAAGCTCATCGTTTCCGCAGAAAATGTCGCATCCGCAAAGCGTTGTCAGCTTCTCGGTAATGTCGGAAATGTCAGTTGTCGCCTCCTTCAGGGCGGTGATATTTTCGTGGCGGAACAACAGCTCCGCTGTTTCGCACTTAATGCTGACACCTGTGCGCGACGGCACATTATACATCATCACAGGCAGATCTGTTTCCTCAGCCACCGTCAGATAATGGCGCACGATGCCGCTTTGCGACGGACGGTTATAGTAGGGTGTTACGCAAAGTATGCCGTCAGCACCCCGCACGCACGCCTCCTTTGCACTCTCTGCCGCTGTGCTTGTGTCAGCACCTCCGCACCCAACGATAAGAAACGTTCTTTTGTTTATATATTCCCTTGCAAAGTCAATAAGACGTGAGCGTTCACAGGCGCTGACCGTGGGCGACTCACCTGTTGTACCGAGAAGCACAATACCGTCAACCCCTGCCCTTATCTGCCTGTTTAAAAGCAGCTTGAATGAGGTGTAATCAACCTCTTTGTTTTTAAACGGAGTCACAACAGCTGTTATTATGCCGTGCGGAAACCGTTTTTTATCTGTATATTCCATTTTTGTACCCCGTAATAAATAACAGTTGAAAACTTCACATTATATAAATATAATATGGGAAGCTTCTGTATTATTTTATGCGGAGTATTATATATTGACTATTTGAGTTTATCACATATTTGCTCAAATGTCAACCGAAAACAGAAATTGTCAAAGGATAACGGTATGAATAACGACGGACTTTCCACAAGTGATTATAAATATCATCTGCCCGAGGAGCTTATTGCGCAGTCACCCGCAGAAAGGCGCGACCATTCGCGCCTGATGTGCGTTGACAGAACAACGGGAGAGCTTTCACACAGAATTTTCAAGGACATAAAGGAATTTTTACGCGCAGGCGACGTACTTGTTATAAACAATTCACGTGTCATTCCCGCAAGACTTCTGGGAAACAAGAAAAAAACACCCGACAGTGTATCGGATGGGGCAAAGTGTGAGGTACTTTTGCTTAAATGTGTCGGCGGTGACAGCTGGGAATGTATAGTGCATCCGGGAAAAAGACTTAAGGCAGGTGCTGAAATTGAGTTTGCGGGCGGTCTTACATGCACCGTGCGCGAAGTTAAGGACGACGGAAACAGAATAGTTGAGTTTTCCTACGATAAGGAAAAATACGGCAATATTTTCGCCGTGCTTGATGTTGCGGGCTCTATGCCGACGCCGCCATATATAACAAAAAAGTTAGAGGATAAAAGCAGATATCAGACTGTTTATGCCGACAAAAACGGCTCTGCCGCCGCACCTACGGCAGGGCTTCATTTCACAAAGGAGCTGCTTTGCGAAATTGAACAAATGGGGGTTAAAATTGCACCCGTTATGCTCCATGTCGGACTCGGCACGTTCCGTCCCGTCAAGGTGGATAACATCAAAGAGCACAAGATGCACTCGGAATACTTTGAAGTTTCAAAGGAAAGTGCGGAAATAATAAATTCGGCAAAGAAAAACGGCGGGCGTGTTATTTCCGTGGGCACAACGTCAACACGCGTGCTTGAAAGCGCATCAACTGATGACGGTGTTGTTCACCCGATGTGCGGTGATACGGATATATTCATATATCCGGGATATAAATTCAAGATGCTTGACGGACTTATCACAAATTTCCACCTGCCCGAAAGCACGCTGCTTATGCTCGTTTCGGCATTTTCCTCGCGCGAAATAATGCTTTCGGCATACGAGGAAGCAGTAAAAGAAAAATACCGCTTCTTCTCCTTCGGAGATGCAATGTTTATTATTTAAAGAGGGTTTAAATCATTTTAAACCCTTTTTTGTTCATTTGATTCAAAAGTCGGATCGTAGCCATGT
>JAZTXA010000172.1:0-8482 GCA_045636245.1 Eubacteriales bacterium
CCTTCACAACTTACATATCCGCAAACCTCACCTCAATTGTATGCTAAAGCAGAAAAATTGTTGTTTTCTTTATTTAGTGTGTAAACAAATTCCAATTTGTCGAGTAGAATAAGCGTTGAATGTTGGTTTGATCTTGGTGCAAATTTGGTGCAACACTTTATCAAACGATACTCACGATATCGCACGAAAACACACGATAAAGCTACGATATCAAACGATATTACACGATATTCACGATATCAAACGGTACTCTCAAAACTCGAAGAGATAATTTGTTATTTCTTATATACAAAAGCTCTGCTACAGCAGGGCTTTTTATTTTGTAATATCTTGTAAGGGCGACCATCGGTCGTCCGTTTTTTTTATTAGAATCCGTGGACGTGCAATGCACGCCCCTACAAAAAGGGCGGCTCAATTTGTAAAAACTCTGCTTCTGCGGAGCTTTTTGTTTTGTAATTTTGTAGGGCAGGGGCTTGCTCCTGCCGTTTTTTGCTGGTGTGGAGGATGTCGCCCGCTACAAGACAGGCGGGGCGGGCGATTTATGAATCACCCCTACTTTTTATTGTGAGGTTTGCAAATAGATTTTTATAGAAAAATGCAAAATTCAATATTAATGAAAAGGGTTTTGCCGTAGATTATACTGACTTATTAACCGTTTTTGTGAAATTTAAGGCTATTTTTCTTTGCTGTGTGTAAAATAAAGAAAATATTTGACACAGTCAGTGAAAAGTTAATGTCATTAATTGTTGAAAAATGTAAACAAAAGTGTTGACAAGCAACAAAACGTGTGATAAAATTGCGTTGTAAATTTGGTATTATCCTGCTTGTACAGGTTAATATAAAAAAATTTATGAGGTGGGAAAATGGATAAGTTTTTCAAAATCAGTGAGCGCGGCTCGAATGTCAAGCTCGAAATCATCGGTGGTTTAACAACCTTTTTTGCCATGGCGTACATCATTCTTGTCAATCCCAATCAGGTTGCGGCTGAGGGTGCAAACGGCTGGCTGGTAGGTCTCGGTGCAGACCCCGTTGCAATGGGGCGGATTTGGAACTCCGTTTATATTGCTTCAATACTTGTTGCGATATTCGGTACGCTCCTTATGGCACTTTACGCAAAACTTCCCTTTGCGCAGGCGTGCGGTATGGGACTTAACTCCTTCTTCTGTACATGCTTTGTTTCAAACGCTTTCTTTGGCGGTGCTGATGTCATCAAGGGTTATCAGGCGGGACTTGTTATCATTCTTTTGTCGGGTATTCTGTTCCTTTTGTTATCTGTAACGGGACTTCGTACTTACATTGCAAAAGCGCTCCCCGATGCACTTAAAAAGGCTATTCCCGGCGGTATCGGTTTGTTTATCGCGTTTATCGGTTTTAAAAATGCATCCATTGTTGTGGATAATCAGTACACATTCGTTCAGTTCTTCAACTTCAACGCTGTTATCAATAAAATAGGTGTTGACGGCTTTACAGTTGCTGACGCAATGAAAGAAATGGCACCTCCGCTTGTTGCGATCATCGGCTTGCTTATAATTGCAATTCTTACATGGAAAAAGGTAAAAGGTGCCGTTATTATCGGTATCATCAGCGCAACTGTCGTATATTATCTTATGACTTGGACAGTTCCTTCGTTTGATATGAGCCAGATCGGTCAGTCCTTCAAGGATTTCGCAAACGTCGGTCTTGGCGGTGCTTTCAGCGGCGCAGCTTGGAAGGAAGCATTTAATGCTGACTATATTGGCGGTGTCTTCTCTGCAATTATTCTTATAATCACATTCTGTATCGTTGATATGTTCGATACTATCGGTACACTTTACGGTACAGCCTCCGAGGCAGGTATGCTTGACGAAAACGGCGACCCCGTTGACGTTAACAAGGCGATGACAAGTGACTCCTTGGCAACTGTTGCAGGTGCTGTTTTCGGTACATCTACATGTACAACATTCGTTGAATCCGCATCCGGCGTTGCCGCAGGCGCAAGAACAGGTCTTGCAAGCCTTGTAACATCTGCTTGCTTTGCGGTTTGTCTGTTCCTCAGCCCGTTTGCAAACATCATTCCGTCAGCTGCTACTGCTCCCGCTTTGATATTTGTCGGTGTTCTTATGCTTAAGAACTTTGCGGCTGTTGATATGAAGGATATGCGTTCTGCTGTTCCCGCATTCCTTACACTCGTTATGATGCCTTTGACATACTCAATTTCAAACGGTATCGGTATCGGTGCTATATCTTATGTTCTTATCACACTTTTCACAGGTAAATACAAGAAGAGCGATATTGTTGTAACTATTATCGCGTTGCTTTTCATCTTCAAATTTATTTTCGGAGCTATATAATAAATGAAAGAATATTACGAAATAGACGTTGCAGGGCTGAAAAGACAGCTCCCGCTGTGTCCGCTTACCGATAAGCTTTATATTGCGGGATTTGTTATATTCGGCGATGTTGAGCTTACGGAAAAGTCGGCAGAGGCTTTGCTGAAGCTGGTCACCGAGGATTATGATTATATGATAACGGCGGAAAGTAAAGGAATACCGCTTGCGCATGAAATGGCGCGTCAAAGCGGTCAGAATAAATATATCCTTGCACGCAAAGCACCGAAGCTGTATATGCGTAATACCGTCAAATGCGATGTAAAATCCATAACAACGGAAAAGGTGCAGACGCTTTATCTTGACGGTGTCGATGCCGAGCTGATAAAGGGTAAAAAGATTCTTGTTGTTGATGACGTTATCAGCACGGGTGAGTCGCTTCGTGCGCTTGAAGCACTTGTACAACAGGCAGGCGGCACTGTCGCAGGACGTGTTGCAATTCTCGCAGAGGGTGATGCGGCAAGCCGTGACGATATTAAATATCTTCAGTATCTGCCCCTTTTTGACGAAAACGGCGAACCTTTAAAAGCATAAAAATACAAACCACCGATGTCCGCATCGGTGGTTTTGTCTGTCGGTATTGATTTTAGGATGGTTTTATGATATAATGCGGTCAATTGGGATATCTTTTGAATTTTATAAAGGGGTAAAGATATATGAAATTTTCACGTTTAGGTGTTCTGACGATATTTTTTACAGGTATTGCTTTGGGAATTATATTTGCCGGAATAGGTGTATACAGTGCCGATAAGATCTTTTTATGGATAGGCGTGGGAGTACTTGCCGCATCTTTTGTTTTTCATATTATTTTTTACCGTTGTCCACACTGTAAACGGTATCTCGATAAAAGCTACGGGGCATTTTGCCCGAAATGCGGAAAATCGCTTGACTTATTTTAAAATGGGGTGAATTCATGAAATATGTTGAACTGGAAAACAAACTGAAAAAACGGATCAGAAACCGCAGAATAATAGAGGTTGTTTTAAGTATTGTATTTTTAATAATTGCCGTTGTATTTACTGCACTTCGTGACGGAAGCAGGACCGTTGAGGTTATCGGACGTCCGCCGTTTGTATATGAATCTGTTTCTTATAACAACAGTTATGTAAGCGGAATGGTAATCGGATACCTTGGAATTATGTGGTGTGTTATATTTCTGATAATGGATCTTTTATTTGTAAAGCTGAGAACGGTTGAAGTCGGCAGGGACTATATCACCTTTTACAAAGGTATATTTCGTCCAAGCTTGTATGTAAACGGAAGTAATGAGGGACTGTCGTGGGGTGGTTATTATCTTGAAATACCGCTTTCCGACGGAACACGTGCGACGGCGTCGCTCGGAAAATGGTCTGTACATCTGACATTCTCAAACGGACATTCACCTATTGACCTGTAAGGAGGTATTGTAATGGCAAAATTTGAAAAAGTATTCTACGGTGAATTTGATAATATACTTAAAAAAATAGAAGACGGAGTGCTCAGCGGAAGCATTTCGGCATCACTTGAAGAATCAAGCGACTTTGCAAACGGCACGGCACGGTGCAGTGTGCGTGTTTTTGAACGGTACAGCTATGCGGGAGGTAACCGCGTGAGCCTTTCAGTAACTATATTTCAGAACGATGACGGCCCCATACATATTTCGGCTGTAACGTCGGGCGGAAGTCAGGCGATGTTTTTCAAAATGAATACGTGGGGAGAGGAATCGTTCCTCGATAAGTTCAAAGAAATCCTGCAATAAAGCATTTTTTTGAAAATGTCCGTATATTCGCTGTTTATGGTATAGACAAATTCCTCTGTATATGCTATATTTTTTGCGGAGGCGAAAAAAATGGATCTGATAAAAACAGGCAAATTTATTGCAGAGTTACGAAAACAGCAGGGGCTTTCGCAAACACAGCTCGGTGAAAAAATAGGTGTAACAAATAAAACAGTGTCACGTTGGGAAACGGGAACGTATTTACCGCCTGCCGATATGCTGTTGGCTTTGAGCGAGTTGTTCGGTGTCAGTATCAATGAAATACTTTGCGGAAAAAGACTTAAAGATGAAGAATACAAAGCGGCGGCAGAGGAAAATCTGAAGCTTTACGCTCAAAGTGTTTTCACCGCTAAAGAAAAGCTTGAATTTTACAAGAAAAAGTGGCTAAAAGACCATATCGCAATTATGTGTTGCTTGGGTGCTGTTATTATAGGCTTATTTCTGACAGGACTTATTTTAAAACAGTATCTTTTAACTGCATTATCGGTTTTGCTTTTTGCTGTGTGTCACGGATGGAGAAACAATGCGATGCTGAGCTATGCCGAGGAAAAAGTGTTTGACCGCACGAATGGTGTGTGATGTTTTTTGCGGTATATGATATATTTCCGCAATGAAATATATACGCCCTTTCGCCTGTGACAGTTCGCTTTGCGAACTGTGGGGGCAGGAGAGGGCGTAACAGAATACTGAATTAAGAATGTGAAATTTAAGATTTTATAATGCAATATTTATTTACTTTCATATTTATATGATACGATTGAGATGAACGGAATGATTTTGTTAGGAGTTTTGATATGAAACGAAAATTTAAAACGCTGCTTCGCTGGTTTGGCTGGTTTGTTATTTGCTTTTTGGTGATATATCTTATTGTATTATTTTTTGGCGCAAAGCTTTTCGGAAATGGCGATCCTATTCTTATAGAAGTGGGCGTGGCGCTGATTTTGTCAATATTCGTTTTTGCAGGTAACGAAGCGGCGACAGAGCTTGAAAAGAAAGTAAAGACGCTGGAAGAATGTATAAAAAAACTTGAAGAAAAGAAATAAGACAGAGAAAAAGTAGGGCGGGGGCTTCTCCCACCGTTTGTCGTTAACGAACTGCAAGGTGCTGCCCTGCAACATTTGAACAAAATAAAATGAAAACGTGCGGTGTCACAGAACATCGCACGTTTTGTATTTAAAATTTAATAGTGGATTCGGGTGTCAGAATATTATACCGTTTTTGTTTTCAACGTCTGCTCTGATGTTGATATCCTTTGAAGTGAAAGAAATTGAAATATTATCTTTTTCCGCAATGCAGCATATTTCATCAAAGCGCGTTATTTCATAGCCCTGATTTTCCATAGCGGTTTTAAAATCTTCAAACGAAGACTGCAGAGTAACCCCGTAAACTTCAACTGCCGGGTCTGTAATTTTGATATTCGTAATATGCTGTTCTTTATCGGAGTAGTCAGGATACGATGTTACTGTATACACAACGCAATGATTGGGATCTGTTTGCTGTCCTTTTCCATCCGTTGTCGGGATATAACCTGTGCCGTAATAAGCTTTTCCGCCGAACAGACCTTGCTTTCGCTGATATTTGGAAAAATCAACATTATCTACATTTTCGGTAATTTGAAATTCGAGCTTTGTATCGGGTGTCGGAACTTCACTACTTGTGCCAGGTGCGGTACTCGCTGCTTCGCTGTCGGATTCGGGAATGACCGTGACGCCGCCGGATGATTCTGTACTTGCATCTGTTTGATATGATATTCCGTCTTGGGGAGGATTTTGCGAAGAACAGCTGCCTAAAGAAAGCAGGGAGGCGATGATAAACAATATGAGATATTTTTTCATATATACATTCTCCTTCTTATCTGTTTTTCAGTGCAAATATGTCGATTTTTGTGATAACGGTGAATACTGTTGCAACGGAAATTGTAATTGATGAGAGTGTGCTGTTTAGCTTGCGATGCCCCGTGGTAGTATTTTATCACATTTATTCCTAAATTTCAAGTATTTTTACAATGTGCAAGCGCATAAAAGATGTTTTATTCTTATGTAAATAAAATGTGAATTTTAAAAATTGGTTAAAATGCACAAAAAATTTGCATCTGAGTTGTATAAAACGCGGATAAAACGATAAAATCTAACCTCACATGTGTAAAAAAACGAAAAACTTTATGTAAATTAATATTCACAATTTATAAATTTTATAATTAGTTCACACAAAAACCTCGAAATGTTTTTATATTGAGTATCTTGATACCCCTTGACACATTTTATTTTATGTGGTATGATTGCCCAATAAATTAAAATCGCGTATTATGCGCGCAAATATTATTTATAAGTCTCCGCTTGGTGCGTGCGGATTCCAATAAAACGAATGGAGTGAAGGATTTAATGATCAAACCTCAAAAACTTGGTAAGAACACAAGAATGAGCTTTGCAAGAACAAAGGAAGTTCTTGAACTGCCAAATCTCTTGGAGGTCCAGAAGAAGTCGTATGATTGGTTTATCAAAGAAGGACTCAGCGAAGTGCTCAGAGATGTGTCCCCTATTACGGACTATTCGGGCAATCTCGTTATCGAGTTCATTGATTTTACCATCGATGACACACCTAAATATCCCGTTGAAGAATGTAAGGACAGAGATGTAAACTACGCAGCCCCTTTCCGTGTAACGGTACGTCTTACAAACAAAGCTACGGGTGAAGTGAAGGAAGAGCTCATTTACATGAGCGATTTCCCGATAATGACAGATAACGGTACGTTTGTAATCAACGGTGCAGAACGTGTAATCGTATCCCAGATAGTACGTTCCCCCGGTGTTTATTACGAAAGTGCCATTGATAAGTCAAGCAAGATGACATTTGCATCCACTGTCATCCCCTACAGAGGCGCTTGGCTTGAATATGAAACGGACGCAAATGACATTTTCCATGTCCGTATCGACAAAAACAGGAAGATGTTCATCACCATACTCATAAGAGCGCTCGGTATCGAGTCCGACGCCGAGATCATCAACTACTTTGGTGACGATCCCAGACTCGTTGCGACACTTGAAAAAGACACTATCGCAGAAGAAGCGAAGAAGAACAATACCTCCATCCGTGACGAAGCACTTAAGGAGATCTACAAGAAGCTCCGCCCCGGCGAGCCGCCGCTTGTAGACAGTGCACTTTTGCTTATCAATAACCTCTTCTTTGATCCGAAGAGATATGACCTTGCAAACGTGGGCAGATACAAGTTCAACAAAAAGCTTGCCATTTCCGAAAGAATCATCGGAAGAACGATAACAAGAAATGTTATAAACCCCATCACAGGCGAGCTTTTGTTTGAAGAGGGCGAATATATCGACCGCGAAAAGGCATTCGCCATCGAACGTGCGGGCGTAAACGAAGTATACGTCAAGGTCGCAAACGACGGCGAGATGAAGGTCCTTTCAAACGGCACTATCCGTGCAGAGGATGCCCTCGGATTTTCACTTGAAGAAGAGGGAATTACGGAAAAAGTCAACCTCGGCGTGCTTCTTGAAATTATGGAAAAGAACGCGGGAGATGTTGATGCTATAAAAGCCGAAGCAAAGGCAAGAATCGGCGAGCTTATGCCGAAGCACATCACAAAGGAAGATATCTTTGCTTCCATCAACTACATGCTCTGCCTTGGCCACGGTATCGGGCATACAGATGACATAGATCACCTCGGTAACAGACGTTTGCGCTCTGTCGGCGAGCTTTTGCAGAACCAGATAAGAATCGGTTTTTCAAGAATGGACAAGATAGTCAAGGAAAGAATGACTATTCAGGATGCAGATACACTTTCACCGAAGGGACTTATCAACCCCAGACCTATCGTTACTGCGATAAGAGAGTTCTTCGGCTCCTCACCGCTTTCACAGTTTATGGACCAGTCAAACCCGCTTGCAGAGCTTACGCACAAGCGCCGTCTGTCAGCACTCGGTCCGGGCGGTCTTTCCCGTGACAGGGCATCGTTTGAGGTGCGTGACGTTCACTATACACAGTACGGCAGAATGTGTCCTATCGAAACGCCCGAAGGTCCTAACATCGGTCTTATCACATATCTTTCCACATATGCTAAAATAAATGATTACGGCTTTATCGAAGCACCTTACCGCAGGGTAGACAAAGAAACAGGTGTGGTAACAGACGAAGTCATATATATGACGGCTGACATTGAAGACAACTACGTTGTCGGTCAGGCAAGCGAACCGCTTGATGAAGAAGGCAGATTTATCCGCAAGCGTGTTGTTGTACGTCACAAGGCGGAGATCATCGAAATGGATAGAGAAATGGTTGACTTTGTTGACGTTTCCCCGAAGATGGTCGTTTCCGTCGCTACGGCAATGATCCCCTTCCTTGA
>JAZTXA010000173.1:0-5014 GCA_045636245.1 Eubacteriales bacterium
ATTGACAAACTGCCGCTTTGCATATATAATATGCTTTGCGGTTTTTGTGTTAAAAAGTATTTGTATACGAAAAAAACACGATCAATTTTCAAGGCGAGGTTCATCAGATGCAGCTTGATATAACGCGCATACTTTCGGGTGAAGTTGACAAGCTCAGCTTCGATGTATCTTTTCCCGTAACCGACGATGACGGTTTTTCGTATTTCGGCGATTGGGGAATAGATTTCAAAAACGATGTGCGTGCTGTATGCTGTATAAAGAACAACGGCGGTTACATTTCACTTTCGTGCGATGTTATGACCGATTATAAGACGCTTTGTGCAAGATGTCTTAAGGAAATTGAAAATTCATTTTCCCACAGCTTTGAAAAGGGTGTTGCCGTTGAGCTTACAGACGAAGAAAACGATGATTTTATCCTTGCTGTCGGCGGTATTGTGGAAATATCGGCGGTAGTATGCGAAGAATTTCTCCTGTCGTTTCCTCTGAAGGAGCTTTGCTGTGCCGATTGCAAAGGGCTTTGCCCAAAATGCGGCAAGAATCTTAATGAAAGCGAATGCGGCTGTGAGTCCGAGGGTGATCCGAGGATGTCAGCTTTGAAGGCCCTGCTTTCGGACTATGAGTAATAGCTTTATTGTATTATATTAAGGAGGTGTAGGTAACATGGCAGTACCTAAGAAAAAAGTCAGCAAGGCAAGACGTGACAAAAGACGTTCCAATGTATGGCGTCTCGACCTGCCGGGTATGACAAAATGCCCCAAATGCGGTGCATATATCAAATCGCACAGAGTCTGCATGACATGCGGCACTTACGGTGGTAAGGAAATAGTCAAAACAGAAGCGTAAGGCGTATTTTTATACGGTGAGGAGGGGTTGTGTTTACAATCCCTTTACTGTTATGTAAGGAGGGGTGGATACGGTCACCGTTTGTTCTGTCTGTGACGGCTCATACGCACAGAAGGCGGGTATTTTACCCGGTGATATCATTATTTCCGTTTGCGGTGAGGAAGTAAACGATGTCCTTGACTACCGCTTTTACATAACGGGAAAAGAAATAACCCTTTGTATACACAGAGGGGCGGAGCTGTTTGATGTCGTTATCAAAAAAGGCGAATATGACGACATCGGGCTTGAATTTTCGACGTATCTTATGGACGAAAAAAGGACGTGCAGAAATAAATGTATGTTCTGCTTTATCGACCAGATGCCGAAGGGCTGTCGGGAAACGCTCTATTTTAAAGACGACGACAGCAGGCTTTCGTTTTTGCAGGGTAATTACATCACCTGCACCAACCTTTCCGACCGTGACATTGACCGCATAATCAAAATGCATATGTCACCGATAAATATATCGGTCCACACGACAAATCCCGATTTGCGTGTGAAGATGATGAAAAACAAAAACGCGGGCAAGATTCTCGATATTATGCGCCGTTTCAAGGACGGGGGCATAACCATGAACGGACAGATCGTACTGTGCAAGGATACAAACGACAAAGGGGAGCTTGAGCGTTCCATGCGTGAGCTTGAACAGCTTGTCCCCGCCCTTACAAGTGTTTCCGTTGTTCCCTGCGGACTTACAGACCACAGAGAAGGACTCCCGAAAATTGAACCGTTTACAAAGGAAGATGCCGAAAATGTTATACGCCAGGTTGAAGAAATGGCGGAAAAGTGCCTTAAAAAGCACGGCTCCCGTGTATTTTTCGCATCTGATGAATTTTACATAACGGCAGATATTCCCCACCCCGATGAGGAATATTACGAGGGATACCCGCAGCTTGAAAACGGTGTTGGTATGATAACCTCACTTTTAACGGAATTTGAGTATGAGCTTGAATATATAAGCGAATACGACCTTGATAAAAAACGCACCTTGTCCGTTGCAACGGGCAAGGCGGCGTACCCATATATTAAAAAATGCTGTGATGAAGTAATGAAGCATGCAAAAAATACTTCCGTCACGGTATACTGTATAGAAAACACGTTTTTCGGTAAAAACATTACCGTAGCGGGGCTTCTTACAGGTGCTGACATAACGTGTCAGCTCAAAGACAAACCGCTGGGCGACGTACTGCTTATCCCGTCTGTCACGTTAAGACACGAGAGAGATATGTTTCTTGACAGTATGACGCTTACCGATGCGGAAAGGATACTGAATGTAAAGCTCTCCCCTGTCACATCCGACGGTGCGGAGCTTGTACGCAGTATACTTTATTAGAAAGGAGAGATCCATATGTCAAAACCGATAGTGGCGATAGTAGGCCGTCCAAATGTCGGAAAAAGTACCCTGTTCAACAAATTGACGGGGCAAAGGATAGCTATTGTTGAAGATACACCCGGTGTCACACGCGACAGAATATATTTTGAAGCGGAATGGGGCGGACGCAAAATGCTTCTCGTTGATACGGGCGGTATTGAGCCGAAGACAGACAGTCCCATCTTGAAGCATATGCGCCGTCAGGCACAGATCGCGATAGAAACAGCCGATGTCATTGTATTCATGACAGACGTGCGCGCAGGTCTTACAGCTGATGACAGAGATATCGCATCGATGCTTCTGAAGTCGAGAAAGCCCGTTGTGCTTTGCGTAAATAAAATTGACTCCGTCGGTGCGCTTCCGTATGAATATTATGAGTTTTATGAGCTTGGCATGGGCGACCCCATCGCTCTTTCCTCCGTGCACGGCACAGGTACGGGCGACCTTATGGAGGAAGTACTTCACAAGCTTCCGAAGGCTGATGAATTCGAGGAGGATGACGACCGCATAAAGGTTGCGGTCATCGGCAAGCCGAATGCAGGCAAAAGCTCTATTATAAACAAGATACTCGGTCAGGAAAGACTGATAGTGTCCGATATGGCAGGCACGACACGTGATGCTATAGACACAGAGGTGGATAATGACCACGGAAAGTTCACGTTTATCGATACGGCAGGTATAAGACGCTCGGCGAAGGTATCAGACAACATCGAAAAGTATAGCGTTTTGCGTGCCAAAATGGCTGTTGAGCGCGCGGACGTGTGCCTTATTATGATAGATGCAAACGAGGGTATTACCGAGCAGGATGAAAAGATAGCGGGTATTGCCCACAACGCAGGCAAAGCATCCATTGTTGTTGTAAACAAGTGGGATGCAATAGAAAAGGACAACTCAACGGTAAAGGAATTTACCGAAAAAATAAATATAGCGCTTTCGTATATGACGTATGCCCCGATACTGTTCGTGTCGGCAAAAACGGGACAAAGACTCGACAAGCTGTTTGAGCTTATTAAATACGTCAACGATCAGAGCACGATCCGTGTATCCACGGGTATGCTCAACGACGTGCTCAACGATGCCACAACGAGGGTACAGCCACCGTCGGATAAGGGCAGAAGACTGAAAATTTACTATATGACACAGCCCTCGGTAAAGCCGCCCACATTCGTTATTTTCTGCAACAATGCGGAGCTTTTCCATTATTCATATCAAAGATACATCGAAAACTGTTTAAGAAGCGTTTTCGGCTTTAAAGGAACACCCGTCCGTCTTATAATCAGAGAAAGAGGTGACGGAAATGAATAACGGGCTGTTCGGCGCAGGCTCAGGCTCACTCGTGCTTGCCTTAGGGCTTACTATATGCGCGGCGGTGGGTTATTTTCTCGGTGCGCTCAACTCCGCCATTATCGTTTCAAAGCTCAAATACAGTCAGGACATAAGAAATTTCGGAAGCGGTAACGCGGGAATGACGAATATGCTCCGCACATACGGCAAGGGTGCGGCAGGGCTTACGCTCCTCGGTGACGTTTTAAAAACGGTCATCGGATGCCTTATCGGCTTATTTCTGCTTGGCGAAAGCGGCGGATATATTGCGGGATTTTTCTGCATTATCGGCCACGTTTTCCCGATATACTACGGCTTTAAGGGCGGTAAGGGCGTGCTTGCGCTTGCAACAATGGTCTGTGTTTTGAACTGGCAGACGTTTTTAGTGCTGTTTACGCTGTTTATCCTTATTGTAAGCTGTACTAAATACATCTCCCTCGGCTCTGTTATGTGCTCTTTGCTTTATCCTATAGTGCTCAGCAAATTTGCAGAACCGAATATATTTGCAACAGTTGTTTCAATTATCGTGGCAATTCTTGTCACGGTAATGCACAGGGCAAATATCAAGCGTTTGCTTGACGGAGAGGAAAACAAATTAAAGCTCGGCAAAACGCCTGTAAAAACATGGAAGCTCGTTGTTTTGAATGCCGTTATTATAATCATAACGTTTACGGCGATAATTCTTGATATCACGTTTGCAAGCGGAATGATTGAAAGAAAAAATGCCGCAGTTTCCTACGGCGATTATTACATATCGGAGCTTCAGCTTCGTTATATGTACGTAAAGACGGCAAACGATTTTCTTTCCGACCCGGCAAACTCCGAAACAGATATCGTCAAAAATTACGATGAAACAAAAACGCTTGATGAGCAAAGCATAAACGGCAAAACATATGCCGAGTATTTTATGGATATTGCAACAAACGATGCTGCACGTCTTATGATACTGTACGGTGAGGCGAAAAAAGCGGGCATTGAGGTGTCACGAACTGACGACAGATGTCTTGAGGAATTTGCAAAAATGAGCGAGAATTTCATACAAGGCGACTCCTACGGCAGATACATCAACCGCACATACGGAAAAGGCGTGGGCGAAAACGATATAAGAAATATCATTATTTCACAGTTTACCGTAAAGGATTACATAACATCGGTCGGTGAAGAAAGCGCCGAAGCATCAGTACAAAAAAACCTTTCGTCTGTACAGACAGACAAGGAAGATACCGAAAAAATAATCAAAGCTGATTATAAATAAACTAAAAGGAGATTTAACCATGAGCGACAAGATTTACGAAGAAATCAAGGAAAAAAGCGGCGAGATAATCGACAAGATCGATGAAAAACTCGGCGACAAGATCGACGACAACACAAAGGAACAGATCAAGGACAAAATTGACGAGCTTGCAACAGAAGAAAACATCGAAAAAGCAAAAGAAG
>JAZTXA010000174.1:0-4077 GCA_045636245.1 Eubacteriales bacterium
ACATTTTTCTCATAACCTATTGCAATTTGAATTAAAGTATGTTATAATACTTGCACAACATTAAACTTTATTTTTTACAAAATAAAGCGCTTTTAACCAAATAAAGAAGAAAAACTGCCAAAAACTGTTTTTCTCCAAAAAGCAATAATCAACATAGTATAGCAAAATCCAAAAATTTGAATTCGGAGATAGTTATGAAAGAAAAAGATTACAACACCTTCTCAGAGCACAGAAATGTCAGCTATTCAAAATCAGACGTCATCAAACTTGATACAAAATGCCTTTACGCCGGAAAGCTTGAAAGGATCAAGCAATGGAACGAAAAGTCTCACAGCCATCCGTTTTGCGAAATAATGTTCGTAGTATCAGGTGCCGGAAAGACTGTTATCGACGGAAACGAATACGACATAAAAAAGGGCGATATAATTGTATATAATCCAAACACAACACACGAAGAATCGACTACAGGATCATCGGGATTGGAGCTTGCATTTTTCGGAATAACAAACTTCAAAATAAACAGCTTGCCGTCAGACTCGCTTATTGACAAGCATGCATCTCCCATTTTGCAAACAGGAGAAGATGAGGAGCGATTCAATTTCTATTTTACGTCACTTATCGACGAAGTATACGAAAACAAGCAATACAGCGACCTTATAATAAAATACTGGGCGCGCCTTATCCTTATAGGCATTTTGCGTTTGACAAATACTTCCGAGGCGAAATTTGTTACCAACGCAATCTTCACTCAGATCTATCAGTATTTGAATACCAACTTCACGAAGATAGAATCTATGGATCAGATCTGCGAAGATCTTAATGTCAGCAAATATTATATTTCCCATGTTTTCAAAAAATATATAGGAAAGCCCCCGATGCAGTATATCACCTCAAAGCGTATTGACTATGCAAAAAAATTACTTCAGGAAACGGATATTTCAGCATGCGAGATAGGCGAGATGTGCGGATATAAAGACCACACCTTATTTTTCAAGGCATTCAAAAAACTTGTCGGCACAACTCCTATTGCATTCAGAAGAGAAAATACACCCCTGGCTTAACGAACTATATAACAAAAAAAACTGTTGCAAGAGCATCTTAGCTTTTGCAACAGTTATTTTTATTTATTTCATTATAAGAGTTACAGTATAAGCAAGATCAGAAGTATCTACGCGTCCGTCGTTATTTACATCTGCATATTCCATATACTCAACAGCATCGCCGTCAATCATCTGTTTCTTTATTCTTATAACATCTTTTCCGTTTACAATACCGTCGCCCGTCGCATCTCCTTCAACAATAATGCGCAACAGCTCACCATTTGAAAGCTGAATTGCATATCCTGTTTTCAAAACAGCGTTGTCGGAAATAACAGTCTTTGTATCCTTATCGAGTACGGTAATACCATTTGTTCCGTATGCATTTTTGATCTGTGCTGCCGTTGTTCCCTCTTTAACAGGATCTGTAAATCCGATTATTCCGTTTGATCTTACTGTAACAGAAAATTCGCACGTCTCTCCTTTGTATGTAACCGTTATGGTCTGTGTTCCCATTTCATTCGGAACATAGCCCGATACAGTATAGCCTTCAACAGCGGTATAAATGTTTCCGGAATACTCCTCGGCAACTACAAGTCCGTCAAGTGAAAGCGACTCGCCAAGCTCATATACCGTCTTTGACGGAAGTGATGTGATCCTAAGTCCGAGGTATTCTGCCGTTTGGAAGACACCGCAGTCGCAATATCTTTCGAATATCGGATTGCCGCTTGATGATATTTCTCCCGTTGCAGTCCATTCACTGAACACATGGCCGGAAGTTGCCGTAATATCAGCAAGTATATATGAACACTGTGAGCATATTTTGTATTTTTCTCCGTATACGGTACAGTCTGCATTTCTCAGAACCTTCCAATCACCGCTGTATGCGTGTGAATGTGTGCCGTTAAGATAATATTTTTTCGCATCATTCAATGAGTCATTACACTCACCGACTAAAACAGCGTTCCATTTTGCTTCTGTGCCCTGATAATACACATTCTTCATCTGGCAGTTTTCAAATGCCCCGTAACCTATGGAGCTTACAGATACAGGCAACGTGATATTAACCGCACGTGTTGCTTCGGCAAAAGCGAAATCACCGATATTTTTCACGCTTGATCCTATTGAAATATGCTGTAAAGCAAAGCAGAATGAGAATGCATTTTTACCTATTTCCGTAACACCGTCACCTATTCTTACCGCAGTCAGTTTTGAACAGGAATCGAATGCGCTGTTCCCTATCTTTTTGACGTTATCGGGAATCAATACAACTTCAAGCGAAGAACAATTGTAGAATGCACGCTCGGATATATCCTGAACTCCCAAGCCTACACCGACAGATGCAAGCTTGTCAGCATCATAAAATGCTTCCTTGCCGATCGTTGTTACCGTATTCGGAACAACATATGATGCAGCTGTGTTTGCAGGCGGATACTTCACAAGTGTTGTTTTTGATGCGTTGAACAGTACGCCCGCATCATCGCTTGAATAATATGTATTGTCTGCCGAAACAGTTATTTTTGCAAGCTCTGTGCACTCTGCAAAGGCATTGCTTCCGATGGATGATACCGCCTTTCCTAAAGTCAGCAGCTTGAGATTGCGAGATGAATAAAAGGCTTTGTCCTTGATAGTCTTAACAGTACTCGGAACAGTGTACGATGATGTACTGCTGTTAAGGGGATATCTTATAAGTGTTGTCTTGTTTTTATCAAAGAGAACACCGTTTGAGTCACTTGAATAATTTGTGTTATTTGAACTTACCTTTACAGATGCCAACGAGCTTCCCGAAAAGGCATCATCGGATATCGATGAAACGCTGTTCGGAACAGTTACCGTTGCAAGCGACTTACACTCATCAAACGCAAATTTTCCGATGGTTGTAACCCCCTCGGGGATAGTAACTGATGTAAGATTCATACAGTAGTAAAAAGCATAATCACCTATGCTTTTTACGCCCGATTGTATCACTACCGCTTTTATGGAATCGTAAGAATCGAACCAAGGTGCTCTTGACGACGATAAATGCGTATAGTTTGCCATCGTACCGTTTCCGCTTATTGTAAGTGTGCCCGCGGAATCAAGCGACCACGTAAGACCGTCGCCACATTCACCGGCTGTTGCAGACGCGGCGGCAACATATTCAGGTGTGTATGTAACGTGAAGCACTGCTTCGAGAAGTGCGGAATTACCCCCACACACAGTCACATCCTCCCAGATGCCTGTTTCGCCGTCATAATAAACATCCGTAACACCCGATTCTGCAAATGCGCTGTCACCTATCGTTTCAACGCTGTCAGAAAGAGTTACATATACAGCATTTGCACAGTCGGCAAATGCCCACGCACCGACCTTTGTTACACCGTCTGCTATAACTATCTTCTTTATATCTGTTTTGGACAGAGCCCACGGTGTTTGCTCCGACGAAGAATAATCATTCATTCTGCCGTTGCCGCTCACGGTAAGCACACCATCACCGTCAAGTGTCCACAAAAGACTCTCTCCGCATGTACCTGAACGCATTGCAGTGTCGTTCACAGTATCCTCATCATTACCGCCCTTATCGCACGCAGTAAATGAAACAGCAAGTGATACAAGCAAAGCAACACTAAGTAAAAAAGATAAAACCTTTTTAGTACGCATATATTTCTCCTACCAACCGCATCAGCGGTTATGAATTTATTGAAACATCCCGAAAGACTTATTTAACTTTCCGACATTCATTTCCCTTTTCGGATACGCAAGCAAAATACGGCACTTGATACCATATTGAAGCATTCGCATATAAGACCGCCAAGCGAGAAATTGAAAATATTATGTACGATCCACGTGGGCGACATATATGCGATCTGGAAATATCTTATATATTTGGCATTTCCCAGCCACATAAGCACACTGCAGATCAAAAGTGCAGAAAAAGGAAGTGCAACCAAAACTATATCCCAGATGCCATGATTCATGTACACGGAGAAAGCAAAACAAGCCGTGTATGCCGCCTCAACCAAAGCAAGCTTCCATTTTTTCCTGTCATCATTCATAAACA
>JAZTXA010000175.1:0-1658 GCA_045636245.1 Eubacteriales bacterium
GTATGGCGGCAAGCATGGGCTCATTCCTTCTTTCTGCGGGCGCAAAGGGTAAACGTTTTGCCCTGCCCAACAGCGAAATAATGATACATCAGCCCCTTATCGGAGGCGGCGGCTTAAGCGGTCAGGCATCTGATATAAAGATACACACAGACCATCTTATCCGCACAAAGGAAAAATTGAACCGTATCCTTGCCGAAAACACCGGCAAGTCATATGAGCAGGTGTGTATCGATACAGACCGTGACAACTATATGACAGCGGAAGAAGCGAAGGCTTACGGACTCATCGACAAAATAATAATTAAGAAGTAATCAAATTATGGCTAACAAACAAACCCCCGAACTTAAATGTTCTTTTTGCGGCAGAGGTGAATCGGATAACGTTTTGCTCATTCCTTCCCCGTCGGGTGCTTGTATTTGTGAGTTTTGCGTTGACATCTGCTCTTCTATCCTTGATGAAAAGTATGAGGATGAATTGGAGGAGCTTGAACAAGACGAGCTTACATTTTCAAATCTTCCGAAGCCGCAGGAAATACACGCCGCCCTGGATGAATATGTCATAGGGCAGGCATATGCCAAAAAAACTCTTTCCGTTGCTGTTTACAATCACTACAAGCGTATACTTACACTTGAAAATGACAAAAACAAGCACGGAAGAAAAAAGAACAAAAAGGCAGAACAAGGAAAGCCCGACGTTGAAATACAGAAAAGCAATGTGTTGCTTTTAGGTCCTACGGGTGTGGGTAAAACCTACATCGCACAAACACTTGCCAAAACAATGCGTGTTCCGTTTGCTATTGCCGATGCGACAACACTGACAGAAGCAGGATATGTGGGCGAGGATGTTGAAAATATCCTTTTGCGCCTTATTCAAGCTGCTGACTACGATGTTGAGCGTGCCGAAAAAGGTATCATATATATTGATGAAATAGATAAGATATCACGCAAAAGCGAAAACCGTTCAATAACAAGGGACGTTTCAGGCGAGGGTGTACAGCAGGCACTACTGAAAATTCTTGAAGGAACAACCGCAAACGTACCTCCGCAGGGCGGACGTAAGCATCCTAATCAGGAATTTATCCAGATAAACACGGAAAACATTCTGTTTATATGCGGCGGTGCATTTGACGGGCTTGACAAGATAATTGAGCAAAGACGCGGCAATCAGACTGTCGGCTTCGGAACAGAAAAAATAACAGCCGAAATGAAAAAGCGTGACGGCATATACAGCGGTGTATGCTCACACGATATCGTCAAATACGGTCTTATTCCCGAGCTTGTGGGAAGACTTCCCATAATCTCCTGCCTTGATGCGCTTGACAAGACGGCGCTTGCGAGAATACTCAAGGAGCCTAAAAACTCACTCATCAAGCAGTATACAAAGCTGTTGGAGCTTGACGGTGTTGTACTTGAGTTTACTGATGATGCTGTTGAGGAAATTGCTTCCCTTGCCATTGAAAAATCAGCAGGCGCAAGAGGTTTGCGCTCCATTGTTGAGGAGCTTATGCTCGATATAATGTACAAGGTTCCCTCCGACCCGACGATTGAAAAGGTAACGGTCACAGGCGATTACGTCAAGAAAAAAGCGGATATATCCGTACAGTACAAAAAAAGCGAATAAAACCGCAAAGGCAGACTCAATTGAGTCTGCCTTTAAAT
>JAZTXA010000176.1:0-4141 GCA_045636245.1 Eubacteriales bacterium
ATTTTGAAAACGTTATGGTGGAAAGTTATTTTCAAATAAAATTGATCTCCCAACGCTATTTTCAAACACAAAAATCGAAAGGCGAATACGCAAAATGAAAAAATACATTGATATGACACATGACGAGGCGCTCTCAGAGTACAAAGCTTTACTTTCCGAATACGAAGAAATAAAGTCTAAAAAGCTTTCTTTGGATATGTCAAGAGGCAAGCCCAACACAGAACAGCTTGACCTTACAGAATCGCTTTTAGGTGTACTTCACAGTAGCAAGCAATGTCGTACACAGGATGGAACAGATTGCAGAAACTACGGTATTCTGTTCGGACTTCCCGAAGCCAGACAGATGTTTGCTGAGCTTCTCGATGTCCCCGCAAACAATATCATACTTGGTGGAAACTCCAGTCTTAACATGATGTACGATACGGTTGCAAGGGCAATGCTGTACGGTGTTTACGGTTCCGATACTCCTTGGTGCCGTTTGCCTGAGGTGAAATTTCTTTGCCCTGTTCCCGGTTACGACAGACACTTCGCAATATGCGAATCTCTCGGTATCAAAATGATAAATGTACCTATGACACCCACAGGTCCCGATATGGATACCGTTGAAAAGCTCGTTGCGGAAGATGCATCTATCAAGGGAATCTGGTGCGTACCGAAATATTCCAATCCCGACGGTATCACTTATTCCGATGAGACTGTGCGCCGCTTTGCAAACCTCAAGACTGCTGCAAACGATTTCAGAATATTCTGGGATAACGCATATGCAGTTCACGACATAGAGGACGAGGGCGACAAGCTGCTCAATTTGTTTGAACTTGTAAAAGGCACGGAAAACGAAGACAAGGTATTTATGTTCTTCTCCACATCCAAGATCTCCTTCCCCGGTTCGGGCGTTGCCCTTATGGCAACAAGCGATAACAACAGAGAGCAGATCAAGAATATACTGCAGATTCAGACTATCGGTCCCGATAAAATAAATCAGCTTCGCCACGTTTGGTATTTCAAGAATGCAGAAGGTATTCTTGACCACATGAAGCTTCATGCACGTCATCTGCGTCCGAAGTTTGAGATTGTACTTTCCACACTTGAAAAAGAACTTGGCGAAACAGGTATCGCAAGCTGGGTAAGACCCCGCGGAGGATACTTCATCAGTTTGAACACAGCCGACGGTCTTGCAAAGACAACATACGACCTTGCAGCACAAGCCGGTGTTACACTTACAAAAGCGGGTTCAACATTCCCTTATGGTGTCGACCCGTGCGACAAAAACCTTCGTCTTGCGCCCACATATCCTTCAGATCCCGAATTGGCTCTTGCAATACATATCGTTTGTATTTGCGTAAAATTGGCATATTTCAGAAAATATATGCCCGACATTTGTAAATAAAATTTGGAGTAATGGTTTAATGAAAAAAATATTATCTTTTGTAACAGCTGTTTCAGCAATTTTGACACTCGCTTCATGTACTGATACCACCATCACAAGCACAGACACCGTCGCTTCTGCACGCCCTCCGATAGAAGAAGATAACATCATCGACACAAGCCAACAAATACAGATAACGGCGTCGAGCATCTCAGATACAGCCGGCACAGTTGAAGGCTCAGGAGTTTATGATATCGGCGCTACAGCAACGCTCACGGCAAAAGCCAACGATGGTTACACATTCAAAATGTGGACAGATGGTGTAACAGATGCCACAAGAGTTATTGTAGCAAAGGATGTTTCATCTTACACAGCAATTTTCGAAGCTGTAAACGAAACCGATGCTTCATTCTTCACGTACGAAACTACTGCTTTGGGTGCATCTATAACAGGCTATACAGGAAGCGAAACTATCATAAAGATACCGCAAAAGATACAAGGCCTTGCTGTTGTGAAATTGGGCGCCAACTGCTTTGATTCAAGCTCGCTTGCATCGGTCGTATTACCCGACGGCATAACAGAAATCGGCGACGGTGCATTTTGGCACTGTACAAAGCTGTATTCAGTAAACATTTCCTCAACCGTCAGATCGATCGGAAATAAAGCATTCTGGCAGTGCTCCTCGCTTATTTCCGTGAATCTCCCCGAAGGAGTCACATCTCTCGGCGATTATGCTTTCAATAACTGCCACGCACTTGAAAGCATTGCATTTCCCTCATCACTCACAAGCATCGGCAGATATGTTTTCTTCTACTGCCAGAGCTTGAAAAATATCGACGTTGCACTTTCAAACACTGCATTTACAACATTTGACGGTGTTCTTTTCACAAAGGATATGAAAACCATCGTTTGCTATCCCAATGCACATGCTGAAGAATACACACTTCCCTCTCACACCTCACAGATAGGAAACGGGGCATTTGCAACATGTTCTTCGCTTAAGACAGTCAATTTGCACGATGCTGTCACTTCGATAGGCGATTACGGATTTTTTAATAGCACAGCTATTGAGGAGCTCACCATACCGTCGAGCGTTTCTTCAGTGGGAGTGAGTGCATTTGCAGAATGTACGGCACTTAGCACGCTTACAGTTCCTTCTTCCGTTGTAAGAGTCGGAGATACAGTTCTTGCTAACAACACAGCGCTCACAGCCGTTAAAACACCTGCAGGTTCGTCATTTGCTTCATGGTGCAACAACAACGGTTTTGGTGATAAAATAGTAAACAATTAATTAATTATTTAAATTACAGTTGACAAAGTGCTTACTGTATGGTATAATCCGCATCGAATAAAGTAAATTAATGAATTGAGGATTTTTTACTAATTATGGACTCAGCCGAAGGCGATTGTAGTATTATCACAATATAATATCAGGCATACCTGCACACGAGGTTTCGTTTGCAGGCATGCCTTTTTGCGTTTACGTATTCGCCTGAGTTCAAATAACCAAAGGAGTTTATTATGCCCACCGACAGTATACCGCAAATTATCACCTTGGTAATTCTGGTATTATTTTCCGCATACTTTTCCGCAACAGAAACTGCATTTTCATCCCTTAACAAAACAAGGATAAAGACACTTGTTGAAAAAGGCAACAAGCGTGCCAAACTCGTGTTGAAACTTTCGGATAATTACGACAAGCTTCTTTCGGCAATACTTATAGGAAACAACATCGTAAATATCAGTATGGCATCCATTGCAACAGTTTTATTTATAAAACTGTACGGCGACATCGGCGCAACGATCTCAACAGCCGTTGTTACAGTTGTGGTGCTCATTTTCGGAGAAATATCGCCAAAAAGCCTTGCAAAGGATTCCCCCGAAAAGTTTGCAATGTTTTCTGCCCCCTTTATAAATGTACTTATAATACTTTTAACACCGCTCAATTTTCTTTTCTCATTGTGGAAAAAGCTGCTTTCGAAGATATTTAAAATTGAAGAAAGCCAAAAAATATCGCAGGAAGAGCTGCTCATGTTTGTTGAAGAGGTTCAGCAGGAAGGAAGTATTGACGACAACAGCGGTGAGCTTATACGAAGTGCCATTGAATTCCGCGACCTTAAAGCGGAGGAAATTCTTACACACAGAATGGACCTTGAAGCAGTTTCAATAGATGCTGATAAGCAAGAAGTTGCAGAGAAATTTTCGCAGACAAAGTTCTCTCGTTTGCTCATCTATGATAACAGCATCGACAATATAGTAGGTGTTATACACCAAAAGGATTTTTATATTGATGGTGCAATTTCACAGCAAAGCATATCCGAAATAATGTCAGCCCCCGTTTTTGTTCAACAGTCTGATAAGTTAAACGATATTCTGAAAACACTCCAGAAAGAAAAATCCCATGTTGCCGTGGTGCTTGACGAATACTGCGGAACGCTCGGTATCGTTACGATGGAGGATATTTTGGAAGAACTTGTCGGTGAAATCTGGGACGAACACGATGAAGTCGTTGAAAGCTTCATAAAAACAGATGACAACACATATACGGTAGAATGTTCGATAACAACAGAAGAATTTTTTGAATTCTTTGAGCTTAATAAACCCGACGAGGAAAGTATATCTCTCAGTGGTTGGATAATGGAAAACCTCGGCGATGTACCAAATGTAAACGACACATTCTCATATGAGCATCTCGATATTACAGTCCTCGAAACAGACATTCACAGGGCAGAAAAGATATCCGTAAGGGTAAACGAAAAGCCCGAAACGGAAGAT
>JAZTXA010000177.1:0-4695 GCA_045636245.1 Eubacteriales bacterium
ACCCCAAGAATAAGGAATATCGTTGTCGCGGCGGTAAACGTTTGCACGGGGGTTGTCCCAAGAACGGAATACTGCCTTTACTGCGCCGATAAGCTGTTCCTTAGGATCGGTGGGGAAGTCAACGCCGATCTTAGCCTTGTACTCAGCCTTGAACTGGTTAGCAAGTTCCTTAAGGTCATCAGCAGTAAGGTCAACGTCAAGGGTAACACCCTTTTCTTCCTTCATCTTGTCGATAAGCTCTTCGAAGTACTTCTTACCAACTTCCATAACGACGTCGGAATACATCTGGATAAATCTTCTGTAGCAGTCGTAAGCCCAACGGGGATTGCCGGACTTCTTAGCCATAACTTCAACAACTTCTTCGTTAAGACCGAGGTTGAGGATAGTGTCCATCATACCGGGCATGGATGCTCTTGCACCGGAACGAACGGAAACGAGAAGAGGATTGTTCTTGTCACCGAACTTCTTGCCTGTGATGCCTTCCATTTTGTCGATGTATTCCATGATTTCAGCACGGATTTCATCGTTGATCTTCTTGCCGTCATCATAGTACTGTGTACAAGCTTCAGTTGTTACTGTGAAGCCCTGAGGAACGGGAAGACCGATCTTTGTCATTTCAGCAAGGTTTGCGCCTTTGCCGCCGAGAAGCTCTCTCATCGAAGCATCACCTTCGGTAAAGAGATAAACAAACTTCTTTGCCATAATAAAAACCTCCAAATAATATATTGAATTTTTTACACTTGGTTATCGATATTATTCTTTTATAATACTTTTATATCCCGTGTATCACGCCTACTATACCACAACAGTACGTGAAAATCTACACGTTTATTTTTATTATTACATTTTGTTCATCAAAATGTTACATTGTAAATAATTTGTTGCTCGTTTAATTTGACACCTCATCCGTCCGAGTTGCGTAACTTGTTACGCAATCTCGTTGCCGCCCTGTCTCCCATCACTTGACTTCGTCAAGTGACCGGGTAAGGCGTTTAATGTCACGAAGTGACAATTCATGCCGCAGGCAATTCATCCATGATGGTGAAGCCCCATTTATGTTCATTTAATTCAACGCGACGGCGCCATGCCTGCACCCCCACAGTCCGTAGGACTGCCTGCAGGCAAATGGCGCAGATTTCCTGCGGAAATCTATTTGTAAGCTTTTAATTGAAACAAGGTACTACTTTATTCGGGTCGTCGGGGCGCAGTCCCCGGCGGTGTTTGCAAAATCGAGGGTATTCATTTCATTTTCATTTTATACCAAGAAACGGCAAGATTTGTCACAAGGTCATAGGAGCGTATGCCCTGTGTCTGTCCCTGTCCCTGTAAATACGCATCGTTTACGGCACCTACAATTTCTTCGGCTTTGTTTTCCTTGTATTGTTCAAAAAACGAGTTGAACGCAATAAGCTCACCCCGCACAGCACTGTCCATCTGCATAAGCACATCTTTGTACGCCTCTTCGTCGGTTTCGTAAAGGGCCGAGGCTGTATATTCGTACACCGAAAGATATCCGCTGTATCTTATATACGCATCGCTTGATGATATGCAGACTAAAAATGCGGCGAAATTCGCCTCATCCTCACGCGATATTCCCCTTTGATGTGCCATTTCGTGCGCCACGGTAAACGGGATCGTATAATCCGGAAAATTTGTGTTTATATTTGCCTCACCCGTAAAAAACGTGTAAACACCTGCAATATGCGTATACGTCCACGGCTTTGAAAGTGCGACGGGCTTGACGGGTGCGTTAAGGCTTTGTATAAAATCATACTCTTGACACACAGCTTTGTACGCTGTGTTTATTTTTTTCGCAAGCTGTGACATCGAATACGGCATGACAGAGGAAGAATTATATATAAAATCCACCTCTTTTGCTTCCTTGTTTGCATTTTGCAAAAGATATTCGGACACCTCATAAAGCTCTTTTTTGGTGACGGTGACATTTTCAAGCCCCAGCTTTTCGCCGATCGGCGTCGTATAATAACCGGGTGTGAAGTTGATAAAAAGCATCGAAAAAACAAGTGCCGCAGAGGACAGCATGCCGAAAATAAAACGAACCGTTTTTTTCATGCTGTCCACAGCATGCTCAAACGCATAAGCAACAGTTACAATTATTATGACAGGCAGACACAAAAGCAGATATTCGGCAAGCGAAAACGGCAAGATTGCCGTTAAATACGCAAGCGCACCGCGGAAAATAAATGCAATATTTTCATTCCAGAAGTCGGCAAACGGTGTTGATATCCTCGCCAAAAGCACGACAAACAGCCCGAATATGAAAATGCAGTAAATTATAAGCGCAGGGGTGGGGATATATTCTTTAATCTTCTTTAAAAAACTCATAAACCTCGTAAAATCTTTCGGGGATAGGGGCACAAAGCGTTATAATTTTATCCTCAAACGGGTGCGGGAAGGAAAGCTTACCCGCGTGAAGCATCAGCTTTTTACCGTCATTTACCCCGTACAGCGTATCCCCGACAATGGGTGTGCCGATGTGCGCTGTGTGAACACGGAGCTGGTGCGTTCTGCCCGTGACAGGAGTGAGGGCGGCAAATGAGTATTTTTTATCACTTGACACCGAATGGCGTTTGTACACCGTTTTGGCATACTTCCCCTCATTTTCTCCGCATACACAGCGGAAGATAACGCTTTCTTCCCTTCTTTTTATATTCTTTTCTATTACGCCTTCTTCCGGTATTTCTCCGTGCAAAAGCGCAAAATATGTTTTTTCAAATCTTCCCTTTTGCATACTTTCGGAAAGTCTTGCCGCAGCAGCCCCGTTTTTGGCGCACAGGACGATGCCCGATGTTTCACGGTCAAGCCTGTTTGTTGCCCTGAATAAGCATTTTTCACCCTTTTGCATAAAATAATACATCAGCCCGTTTGCAAGGGTGTCTTCAAAATGGCCGTGCGACGGATGTGTGGGCATATCGTAAGGCTTATTCAGTACGATTATATCCCCGTCTTCATATAAAATATCAAGCGGAATGTTTACAGGTACAATATTTTCGCTTGTATTTTCGTCTTCAAGGTCAAGTGTCACAGTATCACCGACATTCAGCATATACCGCACGGTCCTGTGCTGACCGTTTACGGTGATACCGAGGGGCTTTTGTTTTAATTTTGTTATTTGTGAAGAGGAAAGAGAGAGCTGCCGACGTAAAAAATCACGCAGCAGCCCTTCTTGCCCTTTATTTACGGTAAATTTCAAAGCTTATTTGATCTTTACAGTCCAGCCGAAGGGATCTTCAACAGTTCCCCACTGAATACCTGTAAGTGTGTCGTAAAGCTTCTGGGAGATAGCACCAATCTTGCCGTCATTGATAACAGCCTTCTTGTTTTCGTCGTCAAGCGAGCCGATGGGAGAGATAACAGCCGCAGTACCTGTACCGAATGCTTCCTTAAGCTCACCCTTATCGTATGCTTCGTAAAGCTCGTCAACGGACAAACGTCTTTCGGAAACCTTTACGCCCCAGCTCTTGAGAAGCTCAATACAAGAAGCTCTCGTAACGCCGGGAAGAATGTTGCCCTCGTCAAGTGCGGGTGTTATTACCTCGTCACCGATAACGAAGAATACGTTCATCGCACCTACCTCGTCGATATACTTTCTGTTGATACCGTCAAGCCAGAGAACCTGTGAGTAACCGAGTGCGTTTGCCTTTTCCTGACCCTTAAGGGATGCCGCATAGTTACCGCCAACCTTTGCGTAGCCTGTACCGCCCTTTACGGCACGTACATATTCACGCTCGATGAATATCTTAACGGGGTTGATACCCTCTGCGTAATATGCCGCAACGGGGGAAAGAATGATGCAGAAGATGTATGTGTGTGAGGGGTGAACGCCGAGCATAGGATCTGTTGCGATAATGAAAGGTCTGATGTAAAGCGAAGTGCCGACAGTTGTGGGGATCCAATCCTCGTCAAAGAGAACTGTTTCTGTGATCGCCTGAAGCACATCCTCGTTGGGAATCTGGGGGATACAAAGTCTGTCGTTTGTGCTTGCCATACGCTCAATGTTCTTCATGGGGCGGAAAAGCTGAACACCGCCGTCGGGTGTCTTGTATGCCTTCATACCCTCGAACATTTCCTGTGCATAGTGGAATACCATCGCAGAGGGCTCAAGCGCAAGGGGTGCATACGGAACGATTCTCGGATCGTGCCAGCCCTTTTCCGTGCTGTAGTTCATAAGGAACATGTGGTCGGTAAAGTATTTACCGAAGCCCAGATTGGAATAATCGGGCTTTACCTTGGGTGTTTGAGTTCTTTCTTTTCTGATGTTAAGCATAATTTTCATCTCCAATTTATTTTTTAAAATTTAAATTTCATTATCAGGCTCCCAAGCCGACGCACTACGTGCTTACGAGGGAGGAAGGCGTTCAATACGGACGTGCGGTACACGTCCCTACGGTATAATGTTATTCGCACCGCGAATAACATTTCATGTTTGTAAAGCAAACATTTCAAGCGGCACCGCCGTAGTGCCATGTTTCATCTGAATCTTTACAGTATCGGCGCCATGCCTGCCCCCCACACAGTTGACGAAGTCAACTGCCCGCAGGCAAATGGCGCAGATTTCCTACGGAAATCTATTTGTAAACTTTTAGGTGAAACAATGTAGTAGGGGCGTGATTCAAGCAGTTGGCAAAGCTAACTGCAATCCACCCGTTTGAAACCCGTTTTTGTTTGTTTTAT
>JAZTXA010000178.1:0-23587 GCA_045636245.1 Eubacteriales bacterium
TATTTTTGAATATTTTTCCTGTAGTATGTTGTAACATCTAAAACTTTATATTATATATTTCCGAAGGAAATATGCGCCACCCCGCCTGTGACAGTTGACTGCGTCAACTGAGGGGGGCAGGCGGGTGCGCGCAGAATACAAAAAGATTAATGTAAACTTTTAGATGTCAGATTGTACTACGCACCGTGTTGAACATAATGAGAGGTAAAAAAAACATCACCGTACAGGTGATGTTTTTTTACTGCTTTATTTAAGTATCTTCAAGAACACGAGTATCGAAATGATAACACCGACAAATACGTAAAGCTCAACGATTCCGCCGAGGACACCTGCGAAGATACCGATAATGGGCATTTTTGCAAGGATTCCTATAAGAACACCTGCAATAGCACCGATGATAACATATATAATAATTCTGACGATCAAACTACCGAGTCCGTTTGTGGCAAACGCATGGGGAAATATTTTCTTAAGTACGTCCATGATAATATCCTTTCTTAAGTTTGATATTATCATTATACTCGGCACTGCCGATAAAGTCAATATAATTTACAATTCTTTTTCGCCGTCTGAGGTAATTTCTTTGACAAGACTCGATAAAAACGGGAAAAACAACATTCCGACAAAGCCGAACAGCTTATATCCCAAATACATCGAAAACATTGAAAAAAGCGGATGAAGCCCCACCTTTTTACCGAGTATCGCAGGCTCTGCAAACTGACGCACACCGCTTATCACCACAAACAGAATACAAAGTCCCACAGCATGTACGGCATTTCCGACGGAAAATTCATATACTGCCCACGGCAAAAGCACTATCCCGACACCTAAAATGGGCAAAATATCGATAACCGCTGTAATGGATGCAAGCAGAAATGCGTAATTTATACCGAGAATTATAAAGCCCAGAAAAAGCTCCGCAAAGGTGATGAGCATTATGATAAAATACCCCTTCAAAAAGCCGCACAGAGATTCCACCGTTTTGCGCTTTACAAGACCAAGCTTTGAAAATGCAGTGCCCGACAGCTTCTTTTTACAAAAATCACGTATTTTTTCATAATCCGAAAGAAAATATACAGCAGAAAAAATAAATGCCGCAGAAAAGAAGATGGCGCTTGGCAAAAATTCTGCAAATCCGCTGATAAGCTTCGGCATTTTTTCTTCGAAAAATCCGCCAAACGACTTCAAAAGATCGACCCCCGCGCCCTCGGCGGCGGCAATAACGGATGAAATTATCGGCACATCTCGGAATGTATCTAAAATATCCGTGTTGAACATATCCAACGAGAGCTTTGAGGCAAGCTCCCTGCCCTCTTTGTAAAACCTTGAAAAAAGCATGTAAAGAAGAAAAAAAACAAATGCTCCGCATACAGACACAAGTGTCACAGACACTATCTTACACGGTATTTTCATTCTTTTGCATACAAGCCTTTGCGCGGGGCGAAGAAACAAAGCAAGCAAAAAACCGAGGGCAAACGGTAAAATTATAAAGAAAAGATATCTGAAAAAAATGTACACAGCCCCCAGTGACAAAATGCCGTACAGGATAACTGTCAGAACTCTTGCGGGATCTTCTTTCGGTAAATTCATAAACACCCTTAAAAATTCAATTATTATTCATCATTAAAAACTCCCGTCGGTGTATAATAAAATAAATACCGAAAAGGAGAAATTTTATGCTTTTTGGAAAACACGAAAAAATAAAAAACGCTTTGCCGTCAGACACCGACGGAATACTGCTTACATCGGGAATTGCACAGTATTACGCCTGCGGTTTTGAATTTGAGGACGGCTACGTACTGATAACAAAAAACAAAACGTATCTTTTATGCGATTTCAGATATACAGAAGCGGCAAAAGCACACGGCGCATCGGGTGCCGTCATTGACGAAGCATCAAGGCTCGGAGATATCCTCTGTGATGAAAATCTTAAGGTCCTTATGTTTGAAGAGGATTTTTTGACCGTAAGTGAGCTTGAACGATTGCAGACCAAGTACAACTTTGTTAAATTTGTAAAGTCAAACGGCTTGATCAAGCGCCTGCGAGCCGTAAAGGATGAGGACGAGATCGAATGTACGGTATGCGCACAAAGGATTGCGGAAAAGTCTTTTTCAGCTCTTTTACCTCTTGTAAAAGAGGGTGTAACGGAAATTGAGCTTGCGACAGAGCTTGAATTTTTAATGCGTAAAAACGGTGCATCATCCGAAGCATTTCCGACGATATTTATAAGCGGTGCGTCCACCTCAAAGCCGCACGGTGTACCCGAAAACAAACCCATTGAGCGCGGATTTGTAACAGTAGACTTCGGTGCAACATACAAGGGATATAAAAGCGACATGACAAGAACATTTTCCTTCGGACGTGCAAGTGAAGAAATGAAGGAAATATATGGCACCGTTTTAAAAGCACAGACATTTGCCCTTGAATATCTTGAATGCGGCGGGCGTGACTGTTTTGAAGCCGACAAGCGTGCAAGGGATATAATTGACGAAAAATACAAAGGCACATTCGGTCACAGCCTCGGCCACGGGGTGGGGCTTCAGATACATGAATCCCCCCGTCTTTCACCCGCATGTAAGGGTGAAACACTCATAAAGGGGCACATCGTCACTGTTGAGCCCGGCATATACATCCCCCATCATATGGGTGTGAGAATCGAGGATATGGTAGTAGTATATGAAAAAACAGTGAAAAATATAACCGAGTACCCAAAGGAACTGATTGAAATTTGTTAATAATTTGAGTATTTTTTTAAAATATTGCTGTAGCATCTTGAAAACTTCCCCTATGTGATATATAATAATCGAGAATAAATATAATAATTATTTTGGAGGTACATATACTATGTTGATGGCAGGCGATTTCAGAAACGGCAAGACCTTTGAACTTGACGGAAACGTTATGCAGGTTATTGAATTCCAGCACGTTAAGCCCGGAAAAGGTGCCGCTTTTGTCCGTACAAAAATGAAAAACGTAATTACAGGTGCGGTAATTGAAAGATCTTTCTCACCCACAGATAAATTTGAGGAAGCTATCGTTGAAAGAAAGGATATGCAGTATTCTTACAACGACGGCGATATCTACTACTTTATGGATCTTGAAACTTACGACATGCTTCCCTTGAACTCTGACAAGCTCAGCGATAACTTCAAGTTCGTTAAGGAAGAAATGATCTGTAAGATCGTATCCTACAAGGGCAATGTATTCAGTGTTGAACCCCCCATGTTTGTTGAACTTGTTGTTACACAGACAGACCCCGGCTTCAAGGGTGATACAGCTCAGGGTACAACAAAGCCCGCAACACTTGAAACAGGTGTTTCCATCAAGGTTCCGCTCTTTATCAACGAAGGCGACGTTCTCCGTATCGATACGAGAACGGGCGAATATCTTGAAAGAGCAAAATAATAATTCTGAAAGGGTATAAAAATGACCTTAAACGAAAAAACAGCATATCTTAAAGGCTTGGCAGACGGTCTTAAGCTTGACGAAGGCGACGATTACGCACTTATCATCAAAAAGATAATCGAAGTGCTTGACGATGTTGCCCTGACAGTCAGCGATCTTGAAGAAAAGACGGATGAGCTTGATGCTTACATCGAGGAAATCGACGAGGACCTCGGTGCTGTTGAAGAAGAAGTTTACGGCGGCGAATGTGACTGCGGTTGTTGCGATGACGAATGTGATTGCGACTGCGACTGCGACTGCGACGATGACGACGACGATGAATACGATGAGTATGACGATGACGATTTCGATGAAGATTTCGACGATGATGACGACGTTGTTTTCGAGGTTAACTGTCCCTGCTGTGACGAAACGATCTGCTTGCCCTCGACAATAGATCTTGCACACGTTATCTGCCCCGCTTGCGGCGAGGAATTCTCTTGCATTTACGATGAATGTGAAGATGAAGAATGTGACTGCTGCTGCCACTGCGACGACGAGGAAGAAAACGAAGACTAAACAGATGATATAAAAATTTCGGCGTGATGCCCTTTGGGTATCACGCCTTTTCTTTATAACTGATGCCGCAGGCTTCAATATCACTCGGCGAAGCCGAATATCACTGAAGCGAGGCTTCAAATATCACTGCACAACTATTTCAATTTTTTTCTTAAGATCAACCGTGATAATGCACGGGCATTAAACGGGAACAGCGGGTACAGATAATGTCTTTGTCCGTCAACCGTCTTGTTTGTGGCAATTAAGACAAGGGAAAGCACCACACCGAAAACAAATCCCCAAGCTGCAAAAAGCGCTGTTAAGGCAAGCAGTATCAAACGCATAAATTTAAACGCGTACCCAAGCTCATAGCTCGGCTGCGCAAAGTTTGCAATACTGACAAACGCTGTGTACAGTATCGTTTCGGGTACAAACCACCCGACCTTTACGGCAAAATCGCCGAGGATAAGACCGCCGATTATCGAAAAGCTCCCCGCAAGCACGGACGGGGTATTCAGTGCGGCAAGCTTCAGCCCGTCAACGGCAAATTCAAGCAGAAAAAGCTGAACTATAACCGGAAGTGCCGACTCCGATGCGACATTGATAAATTCAAGCCCCTTCGGAATATACCAGGGATGCGTGATGAGAAGATACCATAACGGGGACAAAAACATCGTTAGGAAAAACACGAAGCATCTGACAAAGCGTAAATATGTGCCTGTAAATGGCGGAAAATAATAATCATCCGTTTCCTGCAAAAAATCGAATATACACGTAGGCAGTATCATTGCCGACGGGGAGTTATCGCACAAAACGATGATGCTTCCCTCCATTACGGATGCCGCGGCGGCATCGGGACGCTCTGTATATCTTATTTTCGGAAAAGGGTTGTACCAACCCGTTTTTATAAGACATTCTGCAAGCGATTCACTTGCAAGCGATAAGGCGGGGATATTTATTTTATCTATTTTTTCTTCAATTCTCGATAAAAGTTTTTTGTCTGCAGCCCCGTCAAGATAGCACAGAACAACATCTGTTTTTGACGATGTACCAACGGTTTTTATCTTCATCGTAAGACGGGGATCTCGTATATGTCTTCGTATAAGCGCGGCATTAAAAACAAGCGTTTCGACAAATCCGACACGCGCACCGCGTAAGACCTTATCGTTTTCGGGTTCCTCGATGCTTCTTACGGGATATGTTCTGCAGTCTATCAGCACGGCACCCTCAATGCCGTCGGCAATCATGGCTGTCATACCCGAAAGCACACCTGTTATAAGGGCATTTTCGTCCTTTGCTCCCTCTACCTCCACATACGGAATGTATGTGTCGTAAAAAGCTTTAAGCTCCGTCACACTTGAGGGCTCAAACTGCTTCAGCTTCATAAAAAGATCCATTATACGAAGCATCACTTCGTCCTTTGTCAGCCCGTCAATAAAATAAAAGCTACACCTTTTACCGCAGGTTATAATGTCACGCCTGACAACATCAAAGCTCGAATCGATGCGCAAAGCACGGTCAAAATGAGCAATTTTCGCATCGATATTTTTCTCGTTTATCATCCGTCTTTCGCCTCTTTAAGAGATCGCGGCGTCATCCGATACGCCGTCCGACAATCCGAAGCTGACGGATATCGCTTCGTTTACCTGATGCATAACATCATCGTCTAAATGCCCCATTTTTTCTTTAAGCCTTTGCTTGTCAAGCGTGCGTATCTGCTCAAGCAGTATGACCGAATCCTTTGCCAGACCGTAGCTGTCGGCATACACCCCTATGTGTGTCGGCAGCTTTGTTTTTGATATCTGACTTGTTATTGCGGCGGCAATTACCGTCGGAGAAAACTTATTTCCAACGTCATTTTGCACGATAAGCACGGGGCGAAGCCCGCCCTGCTCCGATCCGACAACAGGTGAAAGATCTGCGTAAAAAATATCTCCTCTTTTTATAAGCACTTTAAGTTCTCCTTTTGTATGTTCTGTCCTTATTTTTTCATCAAAAGCAGGATTTTAAACATCACACAAGAAAAAATTTGAGTGCAAATATATTCAATCCCATACAGTAAAAAAGAGCATCACAAATACGTGATGCTCTTTCTGTAATCAATATCAAGGTGACGGTCAGTTTTTAGCTTGTATGTAGTCAACTATGCTCTTCGGTGTTGTGAATCCCATAAGATCGCGTGTAGGGACTCTGATATTGAATTTATCTTCTACAGCGGCAATAAGCTGAACAATATCAAAAGAGGACAGTTCCATATCTGTTATGAGATTATCGTTTTCGTTATATTCATCCGCATCGTGGCCGTTGATCTCTGTTATAATTTCAAGTATATCTTTAAGCATCGTGTCAATCCTTCTTTCTGATAATTTTCTTAAGTGCGTTTCTGGGGAGAGGCTCGTCAACAAAAGTGATGTGCGCTATTCTCTTGTACATCGGCAAGCTTGCATTAAGCTCATTTATCTGCGCCTTACATTCCTCGGGCGAGAGTGAATATATCTTTGCGGCTACAACGCTTCCGCCGTCGTAAACAAGTGCTTCTACAACCGCGGGAAGATCCGAAAGCTTTGCTTCAATCTCCTCCGGCATTACGTTTTTACCGTTTGAAAGAACGATTGTGTTCTTTTTTCTGCCTGTGATGAATACGTATCCGTCCTCGTCCACTCTGCCTATGTCGCCTGTGAGAAGTCCGTGTTCAGAGAAAACTTCCGCATCGGATTCGGGATCTTTATAGTAACCCTTCATAACGATGTCGCCCTTTACGGCAATTTCTCCGCATCCGCTTTCGTCGGGTTCAAGAATAGATACTTCAACACCTTTAAGCATTACGCCGACAGAGCCTTTTCTGAGTCTTTCGGGGGGATTAACGCATACTGCGGGAGAGCATTCGGTAAGACCGTAGCCTGAGCAAAGTTTGACAGGTGTTTTTTCAAAGAAATCTTCTGTTGAAGGAGCAAGAGGCGCACCGCCCACAACAGCAAATTCACATTTGCCGCCGAGCATGTTGCGTACATTTGCATACGCCTTTGCCTCAGCTTCTTCCTTTGATACACCGTCTGCTGTCATTTTGGCAATTGCCTTTTCGGTTTCATTCTTCATCGCATCCGCAATAGCCGGAACGAGGAATACAAAGCGGGGTGCTTCTTTGGCGAAAAGTCCGTACATACGGTGTATTTCGGGGCAGACGGCAATTCTTGCACCGTTATACATACATACGAAAATTCCTGCAAGTATACCGAAGCTGTGGAAGAAAGGAAGTGTTGCCACTGTGTTTCCGCTGAAGTCTATCGTTGCAACGGCACCGTTTACGTCTGCGGAAATGCTCTTGTGTGTAAGCATGCATATTCTTCTTTTGCCCATCGTGCCCGATGTGGGAACAAACACAGCAACATCCTCAGGTTCGGGAGGTGTAAGGGGTGTTGAATCACGGTCTGTCAACAGCTCGCGCCAGCTCATAACAGTGATACCGTCAGCGCCCTCAAGCTCGGAATATTCTCCGGCTATGATAAAATTACTGTCAACATCGGAGCAAAGCTTCTTAAGCTCATTCCATTCGATGCCTTCGCCAAGCGGAAGCACCGTGCCGACAGACGATGCGGCAAAATAACCGACAAGCCAGCCGTAGGAGTTAACACCGCAAAGAGTTACGTGCTTACCCTTGAAGCCCATTTTTATCAATTTATTGGCAGCGAAAACTACATCTTCAAAAAACTCACCGTAAGTTTTTGAGATCTCACCGTCAACTATACCGACGGTATCCTTATATTTGTCTGCTGCAAACTCTACCAGTTCAAATAATGTTTTAGGTCCCATAATATCCTCCAAAAATCAAAGCTTGATCGACAACACATTTAAGTCGAATTCCAAACAGTATCTGCGTGCCGCACATTGTCCGCATCCGCATGACACCGCTTGCGCACACGGTGTGCTTATAACATTACACCCATAATAAACGGTGTTAACAATCTAACGACGTGCAAATTCAAATAAAAAATTACGTATTCCGCATATAAAAAGATAACATGCGCACTTACGTTAAACACAAATCACCGATAACGGTACTTTTACCGAACTGCTTTCGCCGTATAACCGTGCTATTATACAATATTTTTCATGCTTTGTCAACCGATTTAACATTATATTCAAAAAAATTTGCGAATAAAAACAAAACTTAACAAAAAAAGTACCGCGGCGCATAAAGCACGGCATCACCTGTGCACAGTTTTAAATGTCATATAATAGCGTAAGCTTTCGGATATGGGAGAATGTTAAAATTTTATTAAAGATATAAGGCTACAATAATATGTAGGTGTGCTATATAATATATTAGTATATTTATATCTAAAAGGCGGCAAAAAAATATGTCATATTTCAAATCATCGTTTTACGATTCGGTAAAGCTGTTTTTGGCACAGGTCGCACTTGCCGTGTACGGCTTTGTCACAGCAGGCGCAACACTTAACAATCCGTTGCTTATGGTCGGCGCAAGCGTGCTCGGTATACTGCTTTATTTTCTCGTAATATACGATTTCATGTGGGAAGTCGGCGGCGCTGACAGGATACACAACGATGTATCGGGTGAAAAAGCCAACTTCGGCAAGCCCGTGTATATATCGCTTATTGCAAACATTCCCAATTTTATATTCGCAATACTCACTCTTGTGTCTTATTTGGGTGACATTTCGGGGCTTTATACGATATCAAATGCCGTTTTGCGCATGATGCAGGCTGTTTATATCGGACTTTTTGAAAATATCGTAATAAACGGAATGGAGCTTAATGCAAACCCCTTCACTTACACGGTAACACCTTTCATTTCCGTATTCGTGACGTTTATTGTGTACGTTCTCGGATACAAAAACATAAAACTGTTACCCGAAAAGAAAACGAAAAAATAACCGTAAAGTTATTGCCGTGACACGGCAGAATGGAGAATTTAATGTCCGGTAAAGAATTTATCATCTATGGCACCATCGCTGTATACGTTTTAATGATGTTCATCGTCAGCCTGATGTCAAGCAGAAGCGCAAAGAACGTAAGCGATTTTACTGTCGGCAAGCGAAACGCAAACGCATGGTTTTCCGCTTTTTCATACGGAACTGCATATTTTTCCGCAGTCATGTTTATCGGCTACGCAGGCACGACCGGTTGGAATTACGGTCTGTGGGGCGTTTTACCCGGTATCGGAAACGCAATTTTCGGTGCGCTGTTCGCGTGGCTCGTGCTTGCAAACAGAACAAGAGATATAACAAGACATCATGACATACGCTCAATGCCGCAGTTCTTCGAAAAACGCTTCGGCGACAAGGTAATGAAGCAGTTTTGCGTGTTCGTCACATTTATATTCCTGCTTCCGTATTCCGCATCCGTTTACAAGGGTCTTACAAGCGTTTGCAGTATTCTTCTCGGTGTTAACGAGATCTTATGCTGTGTGATCATCGCGGCTGTCGCGGCTTTGCTTGTCGTGCTCGGCGGTTACATGGCAACGCTTAAAGCGGACTTTTTGCAGGGCATCGTAATGGTAGGCGGTGTAATTGCACTTATCGTTGTTATTATGCGATCCGAACAGGTCGGCGGTCTTACAAACGGCATTTCAAACATAATGGATAAAACGTCTCAGCTTCAGCTCACCGCAAACGACCACATAAGCCTTTGGGCAACAGTTCTTATGACCTCCTTCGGCACATGGGGACTTCCGCAGATGATACATAAATATTACGGCATCAAGGATAAAGCCGAGGTTGTAAGAGGAACCGTTATTTCAACCATCTTTTGTCTTATCATCGCGGGAGGCGGTTACTTTATCGGTTCGCTTTCAAGGCTTTTCCCCGAAGCGTTTATAAACGGCGGGTATGACAACATCATCCCAAATGTCCTGCAGATGGCAAATGTACCGACAATACTTCTCGGTATAATCCTCGTGCTTTTGATCTCTGCCTCCGTTTCAACACTTGCATCGATTACAATAACGGCGGCATCAACACTTTCGATGGACTTCATCGTACCTGTGTGCATGAAAAAGGCAACGGGTGAGAAGGCAAGCACGGTAAGTAAAATTGTATCCGTAATTTTCATTGCCCTTTCATTCGTTATCGCAATAACCCCCGGCACACCGATACTTGTGATGATGTCTTATTCTTGGGGCATTATCTCGGGTTCGTTCATGGCACCGTACATTCTCAGCCTTTTCTGGAAGAAGCTGAACCGCGCGGGCGCATGGACGGGTATGATAGGCGGATTTATAGCGGCATTACCCCCGCTTGTGTGCAAGCTTGGTAACATTTCGGTGTCAACACCGCTTGGCGAGCTTTCCGCGCTCGGCCCGCACTTTGCGTGCCTTGCAATGATAATTTCGTTCCCCTTGTGCTTTATCGGCACTGAAATATATAACGGTATCAAAAAAACAAACGAGATAAATACCGAGTTTTACAAAACGGAAAAAAATTAAGATAAAAAGGAAAAACCGATGAAGATCAACATATACAACAAAGATATGGAATGTATGAAGCGCTCGGATATGGAAGCGCTCCAGCTTGAAAGACTTCGCGCAATGGTTGACTACTGCGCAAAAAACGTGCCGTTCTACCGTGAAAGGCTCGAACATGCGGGTGTCACACCGGAGAAGATAAAAACTCTCGACGACATTAAATATATTCCCTACACAAATAAAACAGACCTGCGCGACACATACCCCTTCGGTATGTTCGGAGCACCGATGAAGGACATAGTACGTCTTCACGCATCGTCGGGCACAACGGGAAATCCCACCGTCGTCGGATATACAAGAGAGGACCTTAACAACTGGTCGGAGCAGGTGGCGCGTATCTGTATGGCGGCAGGTGCAACAGATGAAAGCATTGTTCAGATATGCTTCGGCTACGGCATGTTTACAGGTGCACTCGGGCTTCACTACGGTCTTGAAAGAATCGGTGCAACGGTCGTCCCCACATCATCGGGCAATACCGAAAAACAGCTCAAATTCATGCGCGACTTCGGAACCGATACGCTTGTTGCAACTCCCTCTTACTGTCTGTACCTTGCAGAAGCGGCGGCAGAACTTGCCGGCGAGTTTCCTCTTGACAACTACAAGCTTAAGCTCGGACTTTTGGGAAGTGAAGGCTGCACCCCCGAAATGCGTAACGAAATTGAACAGAAATGGGGTAACGGATTCTTCGTAACCGACAATTACGGTATGAGTGAGTTAAACGGTCCCGGCATGGCGGGCGACTGCGTATTCAGAAACGGACTTCACATCTCAGAGGACCACTTCCTTTGCGAGATAATCGACCCTGTATCGGGCGAGGTGCTTCCCAAGGGCTCAACAGGTGAGCTTGTTGTAACGAACCTCACTAAAAAAGGTATCCCGATGCTCCGTTACAGAACAAAGGATATAACAAACATCAACTATGAGCCTTGCGCTTGCGGCAGAACGACCGCACGTATGCACAAGATAATCGGACGAAGTGACGATATGCTCAAAATAAGAGGCGTAAACATCTTTCCGACACAGATTGAAAGCGCGCTTATCGGCATATCGCAGATATCACCCCACTATCAGCTCGTTGTAAGACGCGAAGGGTATGCGGACAACCTTGAAGTAAAGGTTGAGCTTATTGACGGTTCACTCCTTGCAAAGTACAGTGAGCTTGAAGCCCTCCAAAGAAAGGTGCACGACAAGATAAAATCCATTCTCGGAATTGAAATCAAGGTAACGCTCGTCGAACCGAAGAGCATCGAAAGATTTGTCGGAAAGGCAAAGAGAGTTATCGACTTGAGAAACGTAAAATAAAAATCGGAATTTTCAGAATTACCCGTTCGCGTGAAATAGATTAAACACCTTTTCCCATCACTTGACTTTGTCAAGTGATGGGAAACAGGGTGGACCAACGAGTTGTTACACAACTCGAAGCGGTGGATGAGGTGCTACAAAAACACCCCTTCGAACGAAATGAACAAAAAATGAGAATTCCAACGATACTACAATAAACAACATTATAAACACCAAAACAGAAAGGTTTTGTATTATGAAAAAATTACTTTTGGGAAATGAGGCTGTGGCACGCGGCATATATGAAGCGGGCGTAAAGGTCGTTTCATCTTATCCCGGCACACCCAGCACGGAAATCACTGAATTTGTTGCAAAATACGATGAAATATACAGCGAATGGGCACCCAACGAAAAGGTTGCCTTCGAGGTAGCATCGGGCGCATGTATCGGCGGCGGCAGAAGCTTCTGCGCAATGAAGCACGTCGGTCTTAACGTTGCGGCTGACCCGCTTTACACGATGTCCTACATTGGTGTCGGCGGCGGTCTTGTATGTGCTGTTGCTGATGACCCCGGCATGCACTCCTCACAGAATGAGCAGGATTCACGCCGTCACGCAATCGGCGCGAAGGTTCCGATGCTTGAGCCGTCTGATTCCGCAGAATGCCGTGACTTTACAGTTTTGGCATATGAGCTTTCCGAAAAATATGACACACCCGTTTTGCTCCGTCTTTCGACAAGAATTTCCCACTCACGCTCGCTTGTTGAGCTCGGCGAAAGAACAGAGCATGAACTTAAAGAATACAAAAAGGATGCCGCAAAGAACGTAATGATGCCCGCAATGGCACGTCCGCGCCACGCATTTGTTGAACAGCGCATGGCTGATATGGCAAAATGGGCTGAAAGCTGTGAAATAAACAAAACAGAATATTACAGCAAAAAAAGAGGCTTTATCTGTGCCGGTACTACATACAACTACGCACGCGAAGCATTCGGTGAGGATGCAAGCTATCTCAAGCTCGGTATGGTAAATCCGCTGCCTATTGAAATAATCAAAGATTTCGCAAAGAATGTTGACACTCTTTACGTTGTTGAGGAGCTTGACGACGTTATCGAAACACACTGCCTTAAAAACGGTGTTTCTGTAATCGGTAAGCAGATATTCTCCATACTCGGCGAATTTTCACAGGCAACCGTCAAGAAGGCGGTTGACGGTTTTGAGGCTGAATGTATCACATTCCCCGAAGACATTCCCGCACGTCCCCCTGTTTTGTGTGCAGGCTGTCCTCACAGAGGATTCTATTACGCAATAAACAAATACAAGCCGTTTGTCAGCGGTGACATCGGATGTTATACACTCGGTGCGGCAGCTCCCCTTTCCTCCGTTGACACATGTATCTGTATGGGTGCATCTGTTTCCGCACTTCACGGATATAACAAGATGAGAGGCGAGGAAAGCCGTCGTTCCCTTGCAGTTATCGGTGACTCCACATTCATCCATTCCGGTATCACGGGACTTATCGATATCGTTTACAACAAAGGTTTTTCCACAGTTGTTGTACTTGACAACTCCATCACGGGTATGACAGGACACCAGAATAACCCCGCAAACGGCTTTACGATCAAGGGCGACCCCACAGCGTCCGTTAACATTGAGGAGCTTGCACGCTCAATAGGCATCAAGCGCATCGCCGTTGTCGATCCGTTCGATGTTGAAGAAGTTCGCCGTGTGGTTGACGAGGAAATGAACGCAAACGAACCCTCCCTTATCATCTCCCGCCGTCCCTGCGCACTTCTTAAAGGCATCAAGCATGAGCCTGCGCTCAAAATCAATGCAGATAAGTGTATCGGCTGTAAGGCATGTCTTAACTGCGGCTGTCCCGCAATCTCCGTAAGAGTATGTGATGACGGCAAAAAGCGTGCTATAATCGACAAAAATCAGTGTCTTGGATGCGGTGTATGTACATACGCTTGTAAATTCGGTGCTATAGAGAAATAAGAAAGGGAAACGGTACAGATCATGGTTAAAAATATACTTATTGTCGGTGTAGGCGGTCAGGGTACGCTCCTTGCTTCCAAAATAATGGGTGCAGTATTCACAGGACTTGACTACGATGTAAAGGTAAGCGAAGTACACGGTATGTCGCAGAGAGGCGGCTCCGTTGTAACATACGTAAGATACGGCGAAAAGGTATTCTCCCCTGTTATCGAGAAGGGTGAAGCTGATATACTTATTTCTTTTGAACAGCTTGAAGCGGCGCGTTGGGTGTCCTACCTGAAGCCCGACGGCATCATTATCACAAACACACAGAAAATAGATCCTATGCCTGTTATCATGGGCAAAGCTGAATATCCCGAAAACATACTCGAAAAGATAGAAAAAACGGGTATCAAGATAATCAGCGCAGATGCGCTTGAAATGGCGGAGTGCGCAGGCTCGGCAAAAGCTGTAAACATGGTGCTTTTAGGCATGGCGGCGAAATTTCTCCACATCGACAAAGAGGTGTGGATAAACACCATTTCCTGCACAGTTCCCGAAAAAACAAAGGAAACAAACATCAAGGCATTTTCAGACGGTTACTCCTTGGCAGAGTAATAGTTGTATATATAAATATTAAGGAGCCCCTCGATGAAACACAAAATATTTACTGTACTTTTTGTGGTGTTTTTGTCTTTTATGTGCATTTCTAATATTGTTTCAAATATTGATGCAGTTAATGAAAAATTCAGCGAAGACAGTTTGTCATTTTCGACTTTAAAATCAGCTATTTTGTTCGTAAGAGATACAGATACATTTAATGCACCCTTCAAAAAACAATATATCGAAGCAAACGGCTTATTTCATAGAATAAACGGAAAGCGCTTTGTACACGATGCTGGAAATAATCATGTTACAAAACTAAGCAACGGACACATTAGTTTATCTTCATTAGAGGAATATATTCTTGAGAGCAAAAAAGCAGCAGAATATGTCACCGAATTCAATAAATTTGCCAAACAAGAAAATATAGACTTTCTTTATATCAGTGCTCCAAATAAATTGTATAAAAATAATCATTTGGCAATCTCCGGGGTATATCCGAAGTATGGTGATACCTCCGAATTTTTATCTATTATCGAAAAAAACGATGTTAACTGTATCAATATCGCAGAGGAATTTGAAACCGAAGGCATAGATATGTATGACTTTTATTTTAAAACGGATCACCACTGGACTCCAGAAGGCGCCTTTTTTGCTTTTCAAAAAACCTGTGAATTTATGAAAAATGAGTATGGTTACGAAATAGACAGTAAGTTCACCAACATAAACGAATATACCATTGATACATACGAGGATTATTTTGTCGGCTCCGCAGGAACCAGAACAGGATCGTTGTATTCAGGAAAAGATGATTTTTCGTTAATATACCCTAATTTTCAAACGCAACTAAGTCTGACAGATGCGGACATATTTAAAGAAGGTAATTTTTATGACGTTATGTTCGATTTGGAAAAACTAAATGAAACTTTCGTTTATTGTACATATTTGGGATACGATACACCACTCAAAACGATAAAAAACTTTAATTCTACTTCAGATAAAAAAATTATGCTTATCCGTGACAGTTTTGGCAGCACTTTTGCCCCGTATTTGTCACTTATCTGCAAGGAACTTTATATCGTTGACATGCGTATTGAACCAATGTCAGATTGTAATATTATGTCGTATGCCAAGGAATTAGGTGTTGATACCGTAATAGTTCTGTACAGTAATAGTACTATTATGGATGTGGATCTCGTTTTGGATTTCAATAAGCAGCAGTTATCTGAGTAGTTATTTTTCAAACAAAGAGAGGATTGGATATGCTTTTTTCAAGTATTATTTTTGTATTTGCTTTTCTGCCGATAGTTCTTGCGGTATATTACGGCATATTCAAGAAAAGCAGAACATGGCAGAACATAACACTTACTGTTGCCAGTTTATTCTTCTATGCATGGGGCGAACCTAAGTTTGTTCTTGTAATGCTGTTATCAATAATTATGAACTGGTTCTTTGCCCTGTGTATAGATAAAAACAGGCATTCGCAAAAGATCGGCAAGATTATGGTGGGACTTTCCGTTGCCTGTAACCTCGGAATACTGTTTATTTTCAAATATCTGAACTTTACACTTCAGAACATCAACAACATCGGTATATCGGTGCCCGTAACATCAATTGCACTTCCCATCGGTATATCATTTTTCACATTTCAGGCGATGTCATACGTCATAGATGTATACAGATGTAACGGTGCCGTCCAAAAGAACCCAATGAATATTGCGCTTTATATAGCATTCTTTCCGCAGCTGATAGCGGGTCCCATAGTCCGTTATCAAACGGTTGCAGACGAAATACATAACAGAGTTGAAACATTTGAGGATTTTTCGACAGGTGTTTCCCGTTTTGCCGTAGGTTTTTGCAAAAAGGTTCTGTTTTCAAACACATTTGCACTTATTGCCGATGCTGCATTCAATGCAGACGGAAGAAGCACGGCGTTTGCCTGGGTCGGCGCTATTGCATATACACTTCAGATATTCTACGACTTTTCCGGTTATTCGGATATGGGTATCGGACTTGGCAGAATGTTCGGCTTCCATTTCCTTGAAAACTTTGATTATCCATACATTTCACGCTCGATAAGCGAATTTTGGCGCAGATGGCATATGTCACTCGGCTCATGGTTCCGTGATTACGTATACTTCCCCCTTGGCGGAAGCCGTGTAAAAACGAAATCAAGACTCGTATTCAACCTTTTTGCAGTCTGGTTTTTAACAGGTGTTTGGCACGGGGCAAACTGGACATTTATAATTTGGGGACTTATATACTTTGTGCTTATAACACTTGAAAAGCTGACAGGCTTTGCTGAAAAGCTCAAGGGCTTCGGCACGGTCTACACGCTGTTCTTTGTAGTAATGGGCTGGGTGCTTTTCAGGGCAGAAAGCCTCTCCTCAGCCATAGCCTACATGAAGGATATGTTCGGCTTCGGCTCAATGGGGCTTATGTGCGACAAAGTTATATTCTACTTGTCGGAAAACAAATTTGAGTTTATATTCGCAATTTTATTCTGTGTTCCTGTTGTAAAATATATCCCTGAAAAGATAAAAAACAGCAAAACAGCAAATATCGTTTATCCTGTAGTCCTTATGTCATTATTTGTTTTTGCAATAAGCTGTATCGTGAAAGGGTCATACAATCCCTTTATCTACTTTAATTTCTGATGCGGAGGAAAAAATGAAATATAAAATTACAGCAGTCTTCTTTTTGATAATACTTGCTGTGAGCACAGGACTTAATATTTACGGAAATATTGCTCATTTGAAGCCGAATTACTCAGACAAAGATTTTTCATGGTCTGTTTTTAATGATATTTTAAATGAAATCAAGGAAAACGAGTCGCAGTATATATTCGGGAAAACCAAACTGTCTTTTATGAATGCTACAGTTCAAGGGATAATGGGAAAAAAATGCATTGAAGACCCCCTGCTTGATGTTGTTAAATTAAAAAACGGATTTTTGGGCTATAATTACGGTTATTCAGAAGAATCCGCCGGCACAGACAATCATAAGGACTATGCCAAATACTCCGAAAAGCTTTCCGAATTTCACAGCGAACTGAAAAAGAGCGATATAGGATTATTGTATATTCAAGTCGCAGGACGTATTCCATCAGATGAATTCACTCCTTATGCGGCAATCACATGCAAAAATGACAGCGGGGATGAATTTATTGATTTTTTTGACGAAGACATCCGTTATATAAAAACATCGGAAGAAATAGAATCGGCAAATTTGGATTATTACGATCTGTTTTACAAAACGGATCACCACTGGAATGCCGACTGCGGCTTTTTCGTAAGTCAAAAGATATGTGAAAAATTAAATTATGATGTACCGAAAAATATAACAGATATAAAATCATATTCAAAAAAAACAATACAAAACAGCTTTTTGGGCTCTATCGGGCGCAGAGTTGGCGATATATATGCAGGATATGACGATTTTTCTGTACTGTATCCGAATTTTGAAACAGATCTGACTGTCGCGGTGAAAGATAAACCTTCACGTTCCGGTTCATTTGAAAATACGGTAATTTATAACGAATACATACCGAAGGAAAACTCCGGTGATTGGTTTGCATATTCCGCTTTTTGCGGCGGTGATTTCGGACTTCAGATTGTCACAAACAACAACAGCGACAACAATAAAAAAATTCTTATAGTAAGAGACAGCTACGGCGCTGCTGTTTCTCCGTACTTAGCTCTGACATGTGCTGAACTTCATATAATTGATTTACGTCATTATGAAGGTGTCTCTGTGCTTGAATATGCAAGACAGATCGCTGCAGACGATGTTTTGCTTTTATACAACGTAACATCAATTAACGATACATTTTTCAATTTACTTTCCGACGTAGAAAAATGATGCACAAAATACGGTTCCACATATAAAATTTGAATTTTGATATAACACCGATAATTCAACAGTTTTGATATCAGGAGGATTTATGAGAGTTAAACAGCTTTCGATATTTATGGAAAATAAATCGGGAAGGATCGCGGAGATCACTCGTATTTTGGCAAGCGCAGGGATTGATATCCGTGCACTGTCGATTGCAGACACAACAGATTTCGGTATTCTGCGCCTTATTGTAAACAAACCCGATGAGGCATCTGAGGTATGCCGCCGCGCGGGACTTATGACAGCGCTTACCGATGTTATCGCAATACAGATAGAAGACCGTCCCGGAAGCTTTTCCGAAGCAATGCAGTTTTTGGCACACGCGGGCATAAGCATTGACTATATGTACGCATTTCTGACACCGGGTGATGAAAAATACGCTTGTGTTATCATAAGCACCTCCTCGCCTGAACATGCAGAGGAGCTCCTTACAAGAGCGGGCGTTAAGCTTTTGGATGCTGAAAAGATATATTCTCTGTAATATAAAATAAAAATTGAGCCTTTGCCGTTTGGCAGAGGCTCTTTTTTGTATTTCTAAGGAAATATGCGCCCGCCGCCGATGGTTGGCGGGCGCAGGTATAAATATTGGATTTAATTTATATTTTCTCAAATGATTCGACATTCAGAACGAACATCGTTGCCCCTCCGATGACTTCGTCATCATCGGACGCGCCGAGACCAAAGGCTGATACCGACGGTGTGACTTGCTTTGCGCCGACACACGTTTTGCGGAGTATTTCCTTTACTTCAGGTATTCTTTCTTCATTCGTGCCGATAAGCAGTGTCGTGTTTCCCGACGAGAGAAATGCACCCGTTGTGGCAAGCTTCGTTATGAAAAAACCCTCTTTTGTGAGCGCTGACACAGTCCCTGTGCTGTCATCATTGGGTATTATTATAAGAACAAGCTTCATTTTTTCCTCTTTGCCGAACTCTCTTATTCAACCGTTACCGATTTTGCAAGATTTCTCGGCTTATCAGGGTCGAGATTCTTGATGATAGTCACACAGTATGCAAAATATTGAAATCTCGGTGCAACAGAAAACGGTGCAAACAAATCGTTTGATATACGGCACGGGATAAGGTCATAATTTTTATCTTTGCAAAGCCCCTCTTTGCACAGCGCGATTACCGAACCGCCTCTTGCCACTGCTTCCTCAATATTTCCGATTGATTTAAGATACAGGCTTTCGTCCGTCACAATTGCAAACACGCCGACACCCTCTGTGATAAGGGAGATGGTGCCGTGCTTAAGTTCACCCGACGGGTACGCTTCGCTGTGTATATACGAAATTTCCTTCAGCTTGAGCGATGCCTCACTGCAAAGCACGCTGTCAAGTCCGCGTCCGATATAGAATATATCGTGGCAATCAGCATACTTTTCGGCAATTCTGTTTATAGTTATCTTGTCAGTATCGGAAAGCCTTGCTTCAGCGCATACATCGTTCAAAAGTGTGTTACAAAGTTCCCTTACTTCATTTTCGGTAAGTGTGCCCTTGACAAGACTCATTTTCAACACGATAAGGTAAAGTGCGGCAAGCTGTGTTACATACGCCTTTGTACTTGCAACGGCAATTTCGCTTCCCGCATGGGTAAGTATAACACCGTCACATTCCTCAACAGCTGTTGATGTAGGTACGTTTACAACACCAAGTGTGTATGCGCCCTGTGCCTTACACATACGGATACATGCAAGAGTATCGGCAGTTTCGCCGGACTGTGTGATGAAAATGACAGCATCGTCTTTTGTGAGCTTATGTCCCGAATATCTGTATTCGGAGGCGATATATATATCACCCTCGACACCCGTAAGACGTCTTGAAATATGCTCACACACAAGTCCTGCGTGATATGCCGTTCCGCATCCGTCGATGCGGAGCCTTTTCATATTTCTGAACACTTCATCGTCAACACCCTCAAAGTAAGGCAGACCGTCCTTGATGTGTGCTTCAAGCGTGTTTTTGAGAACTGTCGGTATCTCCTCCATCTCCTTGAGCATATAGTGCGGGAATCCGCACTTATCGGGAGCGGCAAATGATTTTTTTGGCTTAAGAGCCTCTTTTTCAATAGGCGTGCCGTCTTTATCAAAGAAGGAAATACCTTCTTTTGTAACCCTTGCAACATCACCGTCGGAAAGCTTATAATACTCACCGAAGTCGCAGGCTGCAACGTCGGAGCAGGCGACATAACCGCCGTCAGTTGTTCCGACAACAAGAGGACAACCGTTTCTCACTGCATAAAATACCTCGGGCTCATCTTTAAACATCACCAAAAACGCATAAGAACCGACAAATTCACGGCAGGCGCTTGTAATTGTCAAAAGTCCGTTTCCTGTTCTTTCATAAAGCGCATTAAACAGTGCGCATGCGCGCTCCGTGTCCGTTGTGCTTTTAAACTGTACATTCGTCATTTCCCCGACAGTGACATAGTTTTCAATGATTCCGTTATGCACGAGCACCGTTTTTCCGACTGTATGGGGGTGCGCATTAGTTTCCGTGACCTCGCCGTGTGTTGCCCATCTTGTATGGCCTATACCGCAAGTGCCCGAAAGCTGTGCTTTATCAAGGGCAGCTGTAAGATTTGCAAGCTTGCCCGTTTTCTTTACTATTTTTGTTTCGTTACCGCATAAAACGGCAACACCTGAAGAATCATATCCTCTGTATTCAAGCGCAAAAAGTCCGCCTGTAATAACAGGGAGCGCATTATTTTGTCCTGTATATCCAACAATTCCGCACATATTTTTTCCCCTTTTATTAAAGTTTTATGACAACTGCTCTCTGATAACGGAAGAGATCATATTTGCAACCTCTGCTATTATTGCTTCGTCCTCGCCCTCTGCCATTACACGGATAAGCGGTTCTGTACCGGACGGACGGACAACAACTCTTCCCGTCTTTCCGAGTGTACGCTTTGCGTTTTCAATAGCTTCCTTAACTTCTCTGTTCGTATAGAAGTGAAGCTTGCCTTCTGCAGATATTTTCAGGTTTATCATTACCTGAGGATATTTTGTCATTACACTTGCAAGAGTTGACAGCTTTTCTCCGCTTCTCTTCATATGCGCAAGAAGCTGAACAGCTGTAAGCTGACCGTCGCCCGTTGTCGCAAAGTCACGGAAGATGATGTGTCCCGACTGCTCACCGCCGAAGTCATATTCCTCAAGGAGCATTTTTTCAAGAACAAATCTGTCACCGACCTTTGTGGAAACAAAATTCAGACCGTTTTGCTCACAGAACTTACCGAATCCGAAGTTTGTCATAACTGTGCCGACAACTGTATTTTTATTGAGCTTGCCTCTGTTTTTGAGGTCAACAGAGCATATCGCCATTATCATGTCGCCGTCAACGAGATTTCCTTTTTCGTCAACGCAAAGACATCTGTCAGCATCACCGTCAAATGCAACACCCGCATCAAGTCCGTTTTCAAGAACACATTTTGCAAGTGCTTCAATATGAGTCGAGCCGCAGTCGCGGTTTATGTTCTCTCCGTCAGGATCCTTGGAAAGGAAGATACATTCTGCACCGAGTGATGTAAACAGCTTTTCGGCAGTTACCGACGCTGAACCGTTTGCACAGTCAACCGCAATCTTAAGTCCGTCAAGCGAATTGGGCACGGATGACTTTATGTGATCTGTGTAATCCTTAACGGCATTGTAGCCTGTATATATCTTACCGACAGCACCGCCTATGGGCAAGCCGGGCAGGCTATCCTCGTCGCTGTCAAGCACAAGCGACTCTATCTGCTCTTCAATCATATCGGGCAATTTATATCCGTCGCCCGAAAACAGCTTTATTCCGTTAAATTCCGCAGGGTTGTGCGATGCAGAGATCATAACGCCCGCATCCGCTTTATATTTTCCGACAAGATACGCAACGGCAGGTGTCGGCACAACACCGAGGTTTATAACATCTGCCCCATATGAGCAAAGCCCCGCCGTTACCGCGCAGCCAAGCATATCAGACGACATTCTTGTGTCACTGCCCACCACAAATACAGGTCTTCTTCTCGTACCGTTTGACAGTACAGATGCCGCAGCCCTTCCTATATTCATCGCAAGCTCACAGCTTAATTCTTTATTGGCAATTCCTCTAACACCGTCTGTTCCGAATAAACGTCCCATTTCAGTTAATATCCTTTCAAAATCAGTTTATTTTCTTAACAACGACATTTTTGCCGCTTTTGTAAATACATCCTTCGGGAATGACACCGCGCACGTTGCTTCTGGGATAAACGGTCGAATTGCGTCCGATGACCGTACCGGGGTTCAATACGCTGTTACAGCCGACCTCAACAAAGTCGCCAACCATCGCGCCGAATTTACGCAGCCCCGTTTCTATGGGTGTATCGCCGTCTTTTATTACAACATTCGTTTTATCGCTTTTTACATTTGAAATAACGGCGCCCGCACCGAGATGCGATGCATAGCCGAGGATGGAATCCCCGATATAGTTGAAATGCGGAACTGCCGTTTTGTCAAACAGAATACAGTTTTTAAGCTCAGTTGAATTTCCGACAACACAGTTACGTCCCACAATGACGGAGCCTCTTATGTAGGCACAGTGTCTTATCTCCGCCCCTGCATAAATTACAGTCGGACCGTTTATGCATGCTGTGGGCGCCACCTTTGCCTCCTTTGATATCCATACCCCATCCGCGGGAGAGTAAAACTCATCATCGGAAAGTGTGCAGATGAGATCCTTTATATAGTCCTTGATGTGCGGCAGGGCTTCATAAGGATATTCAAACCCCGATAAAAATTCAGCTGCCGCTGTATGAGAAAGGTCAAACAAATCTTTGGTTTTAAACATACCGTCCTCCGTTTTTATTTATTGAACAAAGCTCTTTTTGTAAGCTTTGCGAAATGACTTGCCGTGCCGTAAAATACACGTGTGAAGCTTTGTCTTTCGTAGTATACTTCATCGCACTCATATTCGCCGTGAAGATATTTTTGTATCGTTCCCGTATAGATCCTGTAATGCTCCAGCACCTTTTCAAGATCTTCTACGGTGTTCACACCCTTCATTTCAAGGATATGCGCAACAAATTCAGCACTCGTGTACGCATCCTTTATTTTCTTTTTTTTGCCCATTGACGATGCTATAGCACCGAATGAATTGTATATATACTTTTTTCTGTTTTTTACAAATCCGTCGACCTTTTTGCGTATTTTCGCATAGTCCTCTTCATCAGCGGGGAGTATATACAGCTTTATGGGTGTCGGCTCCTCCTCCGAAAGATATCTTGCAGGCTTTTCAACGACAAATCCGCCCACATTCGGCGTATTTACATAGTATCTTGAAAACGAATACAGCTTTGAAAGATCTTCGGAAAATGTTATTGCCGCGTGATTGTAGTACCCTTTTGTAAAGTGCTTCACAAGCCCGCCCATTGCCGTGTTTGTGCGGGCTATC
>JAZTXA010000179.1:0-2639 GCA_045636245.1 Eubacteriales bacterium
CCCGATTTCGGAACTATTTTGACAGTTACCTTTTCATTATCAGTTAATATTTCATTATATCCCGACGATGTTATTTGTTTACCGTTTATGTAAAGCTCCGCTTTGTCAAGATCAAGCGAAACTGTCAGCATCGACGGCTGAATACCGAAATGTGTATTCATTGTGGATATTGCATATTCCGCACGCTTGTTTATGAAGTTCTTGACATCATTTATTTCGCTCTGCCATTTGTTCATTGAACCGCCGTCACTCGGCCAACGGTCAAAATGAAGTCCTATGACCTTTTCGAGTGCGGACGAATATTCATCAAGTACCTTTAACGCTTTTTCGGGCGCAAACACCGTTTGTGCGGCATATGTAAAGCGTTCAATAAATTTATTTTTGAACGTCTCATTTTCAAGAAGTGAGCACATCATGCTTCCCGCAACGGTCTGATTACTTAAAGCATGTGCAAACATATCCTTATTGAAGTCACCTTCAAGACCCATGCCCATATCCATATCGCAAAGAACATAACGCCATTTTGTATCAAGTCCCGAGGGATCTGATGTTGATTTATTGCGCCAAACCTTAACATTGTTTGTCGGCCAGTCGATATTGCACATATACATACTGCACACAAAGAAGGCGATAAAGCTGTCAAGATCGATATTTTTCGCTATGTAATTATAGTGTGTGGGGTCTGACATATCATTTGAGGCGATGTAGTCCATCAGCTTGTGGTAAACGACCTCGTCGCCTGCGACACCTTCGTTTAAAACATACGGCTCATCATAGTCCCAATTCGTTACAAGCGGTGACGGTGCCTCCAACATAACGAGATTTTCTTCTTTTACTCCGTAATGCTCTTCAAAATATTTGCTGTCAAATCTTTCTCTGATATTGTACACACCCCAGAACTCACCGTTTACGAAAACAAGGGATGGTCTGTATGCCATCGTTGACACATTCATATCCTTGCAAAGTGCCTGCATAAGTCCGTCACGCAGGTGAGATGCACTTGAATCATTTCCCGAATTTCTCAAAAGCAAGCGCTTAAATTCGGTAACACCGTCCTGTGCTCGTCCGCCGAAAATATCATATTTCAGTTTTGAAGGATTATTTACAACTGAAGGGTCGGCATCCGATTTAAAATATACACGCATTGATTTTGAGGACATTCCGAGTGAGCCGTTACCGTTCATCGCAATTTCAACGTAAGATGACGAAACGAGCGTGCCGTCCGATTCAAATATTTCAAGATAAGATGTCTTTCTTTCCTTTGTTGCAAACGGATTTTTCATCACCGTATAGTAAATACCCTTATCGCGGCTTACAAAATCCTCACCCGGAAGACTAAGCGAAACAAACGGAACATTATAAAGCTCTTTCGCGCCGGGAACAATAAAATACGAATTGGTCACAACAGGTGATTTAATATTTCCCTTTACAGCATATGCCTTTATAACTCTGCCGCCGATATTATGTTTGACGGGCTTTGAAATATTGAACAAAACGGAATTTTCGTTTGTCAGATGTCCCCAATTGCCGGGGGCGGAAATCGAAAGCTCTCCCTTATATTCCGTACCCGATATACGCGGGTCGGAGCCGTCGGCCGTATAATATATTTTAAATCCCTCCGCAGCCGTGAGCTTAAGCTTGAAGTCTTTGTCGTAAAATCCGCTTATATGCGAAAAAGCAACAGTTGTTCCGAGACTTGACAGATACGTATTTCTGTCACCGCCCGAATACTGCGGGCGGACATCGCTTATTTCGGTTGCTGACATAGTTGAATAATCAACAGTCTTAAAACCGGATGAGATCGTGTTTTCGCGTCTATACGCCGCACGCTTCTTGGAAAGTGCTCCAATTACATTTCTATCCTTACCGTCAGCGCCATCCTGCGCGATAAAATACGTGTAAACATCAGTATTTTTTGTAATATCGTCCGTTGGTGAAAGTGTGACGTCTTTGTCTGTTATTGCAAGCTTTACGGTTTTATTATCTATAACGGTACTCCATACTGTATCATAATGATCTATTCTTATGACTTCATATTTCGATTCATATTTTTCGCCGTTAACACCGACAGCATCACCGCATTTTATAAGGTATCTGCCAAAGGGTGTTATCTTTTCACCGCTTTTAAATTCCAATTTTTTGTATCCCGAATCGCCAACCGTCATATATGAAAGTGCAATGTCTTCAAGCGGTATTGCAATATCGGAAATATTGTAAAGCTCTATAAAACCGCATGATACGGGTGTATCGGTATTATATCCCGTGCCGTACACTTGTTTAAAAACGATATTTGAAAAAGATGTTTGCTCGGGTTGTTCAATGGGAGGATATGTTTCCGAGGGCACAGATTCGGTCTGCCCGTCGGTCACTTCATCAGTTTGGGAATTATTTGTTTCCTGCCCATCAGTATCAAATGATGTATCTGCACCGTCGGTCGTTATATCTACACTGTCCGTCACATTCACCCCGAGAGTTGTTGTGTCGCCCCCGCCCGTACAGGAAACAAGCGGCAGGAGTATTGCAAGTGCCAGAATCAAGCTGAAAAATTTTTTCATAGATAACCTCATTTTAATTTATAATTCTTACTTGTCAATTCAAAATCGGATTTAACACCGTCAGTCGTATATATATATCCCTCT
>JAZTXA010000180.1:0-5236 GCA_045636245.1 Eubacteriales bacterium
CTTGGCTCACAGAACGACATGGCTACGATCCGACTTTAGGGAACAACGGTGTAAGCACAAAGTGGGCTTTTGAACAGCTTGACGGACAGGTCGGCAGAAGAGTAAGGTCTGCTGATGCAATTGTATCAGAGATAAAAAGAAGCTCACTGTCTTCGATCTGTAAGGAATTGTATAATGTTTTTGAAAGCGTTTCACCCTATGAAAAGGGGATTAAAGACATCATGCTTGAAAACGGTTCTCTCGGCGCTTTGATGAGCGGAAGCGGTCCGTCTGTTTTCGGTATTTACAACAGCGAAGATGATGCAAAAGTTACAGTTGATATACTGACAAAAGAAGGATATTTTGCATTTTTATCTAAACCGCAAAAGAATATTTAAATAATTCCCGCACGTTTTTTACGGTGCGGGAATTATTTAAATGAAAATATTACAATTCGTATTGATTTATCAAATATTTTGTGATATAATTTTCTTTGATTAAATTTGTCATTATGTGGAGTTATCTTGAAAGACAGTAATTTTTTCGGCATTGGGGATATGCTTGAAAGTTATGCGAATTCCTCATGCATACGGTTTCATATGCCCGGGCACGGAGGAATAGGACAGGGCGATTTTCTAAAAGAGGTTTACAGATTTGATGTTACCGAAAATTCCGGCACGGACAATCTTTATTCTCCGAATAAAGGCGGGGCTGTCCAAAAAACGCTTGAAAAGCTCAGAAACACATTTGGCAGTAAAGCGTCGGTTATTTCAGCTCACGGGGCAACCGCGGCAATTCAAGCGGCTGTATATTGCTGTATATATTTGAAAGGTAAGCGTTTTTTGATACACAGACACGCGCATGCGTCTGTAATAAACGCTATGGCTCTTTGCGGCTGTGAGTTTGACTATTTTTCATCGTATGACGGTTTATCCGCGTTGCTGAGTGAAAATAAAAACTCCACAGTTATTCTGACCTCTCCCAATTACTACGGCGAAATGAAAGATGTTAAAAGGTATTCTTCACTTTGCCACGGTAACGGGTGCTTGCTTATTGTCGATAACTCACACGGCTCACACCTGCTGTGGCACGGTGAAAATATGCATCCGATTTTAAATGGGGCGGATTTTTCGGTAGATTCATTTCACAAGACTCTGCCTGTTCTTACGGGCGGTGCAGTTTTACACAGTGCGGTTTGTGATGAAAAATTAATGCTTAACGGCATAAAGCTTTTTGCTTCAACTTCTCCGTCTTATCTTATTGCCGCATCTGTTGACTCGGCTATTGATTTTATGAATAAGGAAGGCGAAAAACACCTTTCAAAGCTTCTTGAAAACATATCTGTTTTTACAGAAAAAATAAAAAATTCCGGTGTTGAAAGGGCTCAGTACCGTATTTGCGATCCGTACAGAATAACTTTGAAGTCTTCAAATTACACAGACGGATTTGTGTATAATATGAATGAGCTTTGCGCATTTTTGGAGAAAAAAAATATTTTCCCCGAATTTTCTGATAGAGAAAGATGTGTTTTAATACCGTCTGTTTTCAGTACAGCCGATGATTTTTCACTTCTTGCAGATACGATTTTTGAATTTACCTCGTCTGCATCGAAGATCAAAACGGATAAACAGAATTTTAAATATCCCATATGCAAAAGAAAAATGCCGATTTCGGACGCTGTTTTTTGCACTAAAAAGACTTTGCCCGTTGCAGAGGCGGAAAATATGATATCAGGTGAAATAAAATATGTTTATCCTCCCGGTATACCGATAATAACTCCAGGTGAAATTATAAGCAGTGACATAATTAAAATACTGACTTATAACAATATTCACGAAATTGATGTGATACAATATGAAAAATATTAAGCTTACAAAGATACATGGCAACGAAAAAACAAAACAGTATCTTGAAAAAAGGATATCAGACGGTAATTTTTCACATGCTGTTGTAATAAGCGGAAAAGCGGGCTTCGGCAAAAAGACACTTACAAACGAGATCATATGTGCTATGGCATGCGAGGAAAGCAATGCACCGTGCGGTGTTTGTGCTGTATGCGAAAAAATTTCAAATGGTGAATGTGTAGATATATACACTATAAAAAAGCCTGAAAATAAGACGACCATCCCCATTGATGCCATACGCGATATATACGCATCAATATCGTATAAACCGAATGATCTGAATTTCAAAGTATATGTCATCGAGGACGGTGACAAAATACCGCCAAGGACACAAAATGCGCTTCTGAAGCTGCTTGAAGAGCCGCCCGAGGGTGTATATTTCTTTATACTGTGCGAAGATGAAAAAAAACTTTTGCCGACTATACGTTCAAGGTGCGAGACATACACACTTGAACCGTTTTCCTTATCGGAACTCACCCACCTGCTCGTGAAAGACGGAGTAGAAAATCCCGAAGCGGTTGCCTCACTTGCAAACGGTTCATACGGTATGGCGCTTAAAATTGCATCGGGTGACTGCGATGTACTTCAAAGACGTAAAATTGCTGATAAAACAGCAGAGCTTCTTTTGGATAAAACGGGAAATGAATTTGACTTCATTTCTTATCAGCTTGAAAATATAAAATCTTCATCGGAATATTTTGAAATTTGTAAATTGCTTTTATCAGCAATTCGCGATATAGTAACGGTAAAGGAAGATGCAACTTGCGTTTTATCATATTTTACCGATATTGAAATTGCAGAGAGATATGCACAGATGTATTCATCCTTCACGCTTATTTCTATGTGCGATATACTTTTTGAAATACTTGGTAATGAAACTGTCAATACAAGACTTTCTCTTATGTTGACTGAATATTCTTCAAAACTTTGGAAAACAAAATACAACGGAGATAATAAATGTCAGAGATAAAAACGAACAAGAATCCGAAGTTCGGATATTACAAGAAAAATAAAAAGCACAACCGAGACGGTAATGGCGAACAGATACGGACAAAGAAAAACTTACCGTATGAAAAGCCTATTATTGATATTCCCGCTGATATGCTTCCGATGCCAAGTGAGGATGAAATCAAGAGGCAAACGGAAAAAGCATCGGGATTTTCATCCGATTTTGTCGCTGTCATACAGGAACCTGTAGTGCAAATGTATGAGATCGTCGGAGTCAAATTTGATAATTCGGAAAAAATTTATTATTTTAATCCCGCAGGGAATAAATATTCCGCCGGGGATCACGTTATTGTTGAAACGACACGCGGACTTGAATTCGGTGAAATAACCATCGAAAACAAGACTGTAAGCGAAAGGGAAGTTATACTTCCGCTTCGCAACGTTGTAAGAGCTGCAACGGATGATGACGAAAAGCACCATGCAGACAATGCTTTGAAAGAAAAGGAGGCACTTGAAGAGTGCCAGAAGCTTGTTGATAAGCATGAGCTTCCGATGAAGCTTGTCGAAGCGGAATATACATTTGACAACACAAAGCTCCTTTTCTACTTTACATCTGATACAAGAGTTGACTTCCGTGAGCTTGTAAAGGATCTTGCGGCAATTTTTAAAACGAGAATTGAGCTCAGACAGATTGGTATAAGAGATGAAGCAAAAATAATGGGCGGTCTGGGAATATGCGGAAGGGCATTTTGCTGTAAAACATTTTTGGCTGACTGCGGTCAAGTGTCGATGAAAATGGCAAAGGAGCAGAATCTTTCTTTGAACTCGGTCAAAATATCGGGAACGTGCGGAAGGCTTATGTGTTGCCTGAAATTTGAGCATGAGACATATGAAGAAGAAATACGCCTTACACCGAAGGTGGATTCGCTTGTGCGTACACCCGACGGTGACGGTGTTGTTGCCGAAGCTACACCGCTTACAGGTATGATCAAGGTAAGACTTTCTGCAAGTCCTGATGCACCGTTGAAACAGTATCACAGAGATGACGTCAAAAGTATCGGTTATGTTAAAAGAGATAAAGCGGAAGCTGAAGTGAAACGGTAATTTTTTTGTTGTCAAAAAATGAAATAATTGCTCATTGTTTATAAATATACAAAGTTTTTTAATATCTGAGTCATAATATTATGATATCATCATAAATCGATCGTATGATCTGTAATATTTAGTTTAGAGGTATTTCAATATGCAGTTTAAAAGAATTGGTGTTTTAACATCAGGCGGTGATGCGCCCGGTATGAATGCGGCTGTACGTGCGGTTGTACGCACGGCAATTGGCAGGGGCGTTGAAGAAGTCTACGGTATTTACAGCGGTTACAAGGGACTTATCGAAGATGATATGGAGCTTTTGAATATCAGAAGCGTTTCCAATATAATTTCCCATGGCGGTACCATGCTTTATTCGGCACGTTGCCCCGAATTTAAAACCGAAGAAGGTATGCAGCGTGCAGTTGATGTATGCAAGAAAAGAGGCATTGACGGAATAGTTGCAATAGGTGGTGATGGTACGTTCAGGGGAGCAACGGATCTTACATTGAGAGGTATTCCCTGTATCGGTATTCCTGCAACTATTGATAACGATATTTCCTCAACGGACTACACTATCGGTTTTGACACGGCAATGAATACCGTTGTTGAATGGGTAGATAAACTGCGTGATACATGTGAATCGCACGCAAGATGTAACGTTGTTGAGGTTATGGGTAAGTATGCCGGCGATATCGCTCTTCATACTGGTATTGCAACAGGTGCTATTTCCATCGCAGTAAGAGAATTGCCCTACGACGAGGATCAGGCAATTGCAAAAATAATAAAGGCAAGAGAAAATAAAAAACGTAACTTTATCGTTATTGTTGCCGAAGGCAAAGAAAATTTTGCAGAGGCATACGCTAAACGTATTGAAGAAAAAACAGGTATTGAAACACGTTTTTCAAGACTTGCTCATGTACAAAGAGGCGGAAATCCGACTGTACGTGACAGAGTTACGGCATCTCTTATGGGTAAAGCGGCTGTTATGGAGCTTCTTGACGGTAAGAGCAACCTTGTTATATGCGAAAGAAAAGGCGTTATAACATCTATGGATATAAATAAGGCGCCCAAGATTGACAGAATGTTCAAGGATCTCATGACACCCGAAGAATATGCGGAGCTTGAGGCTGAAGGCTCTCTTGTTGACATGAGACATCACTGTGAGGAAAGAGCGGCAGCTAAATTAAATCTGTACAGAATTTCCCAGGAAATCTGTAAGTAATACTTGTACATAGCGCACCTTTGCTTAAAATCTTTGGTGCGTTTTGTTATAATAATTTATAGGAGTGATTATCGATGAAAAGAATAATATCGGCATT
>JAZTXA010000181.1:0-7824 GCA_045636245.1 Eubacteriales bacterium
TATATCCTTACCCCTGATAAGCTTGAAAGTGCAAAAGCCACAATGAGAATTCTTCATCCGCTTCCGAGAGTAAATGAAATTTCAGTAGAGGTTGACGACGATCCGCGCGCAGCGTATTTCAGACAGGCTAAAAACGGTAAATATATAAGAATGGCGCTTATTATGAAGCTTTTGGAGGTGTCCATATGAATATAGATTCCATAAACAACGGTTACGTTATTGACCACATAAAGGCAGGAAATGCAATACAGATATATAATTATCTTAAGCTTGACAGACAGGACTGCTGTGTTGCTATGATCCGTAATGTAAAAAGCAAGAAAATGGGCAAAAAAGATATCATAAAGATAGATTCGCTTTTTGATATTGACCTTGATGTGCTCGGTTACATCGATCCCGATATTACGGTAAACGTGATAAAAGACGGTGTTGTTGTTGAGAAAAAGAATCTTAAACTTCCTGCAACGCTCACAAACATTCTCCGTTGTAAGAATCCACGCTGCATTACGAATGCGGAAGCTGACCTTGACCATATATTCAAGCTCACCGACAGTAATCGCAGAACTTACAGATGCATATACTGTGAAATACAGGCTAAGCCTCTGAAAGTTTGATAAATTAGGAGTTATTATGGCAAAAGTCACTTGGAAAGGCTCAACGCTTCTGGCACCCGTACCGCCCGTTATGGTCAGTTGCGGAACAATGGAAAACTCAAATATAATCACAGTTGCGTGGTGTGGTATTTTAGCCTCAAGTCCCGCAAAAACATATGTTTCGATACGTCCGGAAAGACATTCATACGGGCTGATTAAGGAAACACGTGAGCTTGCGATAAACCTCACCACGACAGACCTTGTGTATGCTTGCGATTGGTGCGGAATACGCTCAGGACGTGATGTTGACAAATTTGAAAAAATGCACCTTACAAAAGCCCCCGCATCCGAAATCACAGCTCCGCTTATTGATGAATGTCCTTTAAGCCTTGAATGTAAGGTTACTGATATTCTTCCCATGGGCTCACACGATGTGTTTGTTTGCGATATCGTGGCAGTGAATGTTGACGAAAAGCTGCTTGACGACAAAGGAAAGCTTCATTTGGAGGGGTGCGGACTTGTCGGTTACAGCCACGGTCAATATTACAAGCTCGGCAAATCTCTCGGCGCATTCGGCTTTTCACACGCAAAAAAGAAAAAAGCACCGAAAAAGCAACCTAAAGGTAAATAAAACCAAAAAGAGACCCAACAGAATTTTTTGTCTGTTGGGTTTTGATTTTATTTATTTTTTTCTGTAAGCTTTTTATATTTTACAAAAGATACTGCTGTAGCTATAATACATATGAAAAATATCGGGAGTGATAAAAATCTTAAAATATAAACAGAAGTAAGATTTTTTATGTGTATTTCGGAAGGCGAATCTTTGTCTATATATATCGGCATCTTTGTACCGTTTCTCAAAGCACTGGAATATGTAAGCGGTGTGCGGTATGTAGTTTTCTCATATTCATATACGGCGAATGTATTTTCCTCTGACAACTCAACAGTTGCCAAAATCGGAATCTTTGAGGAAAATTTTCTGTCAATACCGGATGAAACTAAAAATGACGATAAAAATGTTAAAACAGCCGCCAATGATAAGATAAAAAACACGGTGAACGGTTTGTACTTGAACATATTATTTTCTCCAAAATATAAAAATTTAATGCTTTGTATTTTATTGTTAAATTTAATGTGGTATAATTACGGCAATGAAAATGTAAGGAATTTTAAAAATGAAACTTTATTTAAAAATTATTTGTCTTCTTTCAGCATTCGCTATGATGTCATCTCTTATATCCTGTAACGGTGATGGAAACACAGAGGGCGTGACCGATACTGCCGCTGTTACCGAGGAAAAAAATTATCCTGCGCCCGATTATACATCACACCCGGATGTAATGTCTATAGATGGAAAAAGTGTTACGTATGAAGAATACAGATACTATTTTCTCAATATAAAAGAGAAGTATGACAGAGGCGATGATACATTCTGGAACGATAATTCATTTGATGATGAAATAAGAAAAGAGGCTTTGACGTATTTATTCCGTCAGTATGCGCTCGAAACTCTTGCAGAAGAATATAATATATCATTGACCGATGAAGATTTAAAAACACTTGATGCAACAATAGAATCAAATAAGACCGAATTTTCAACTATTGACGAATATAATGAGTATCTCGATTATCTTTACCTCACTGAACGTTCAAATTACCGTCTTGCAAAGCTTTATATGCTTGAAAATAAGCTGTTTGCACACCTTACGGGTGATGAATCGGACAATGTCATATATGCAGATAAAGAGCTTGTAAATAGATTTATTGAAACACATATATACAGTGCCGACTGGATCGTGCTTTACAACAATTACGGTGATGATAAAAACGAAAACAAAACGCTCATAGACAGAATATACAAACAGCTCGGTGAGGGCAAAAGCTTTACTGATCTTAAAATTGCCCACAGCGAAGATACAAACACAAACGCAAGCGAAAACGGTCAGTATTTCACAGAAGGCACGCATGACACTTATGTTGACGAAGCCATAAAAACTCTTGAAGACGGACAGTACAGCCAGATAATTGAATTGCCTTACGGTTATGCAATTGTCAAAAAGCTTGCCAAGGACACAAAGTACATCGAATCAAACTTTAATTCGTATTTTGTTCCGCTTTACGAAAAATCAATGTTTGAAATAATGCTCGATAAAGTTATCGAAAAACAGACTGTTACATACTTTGACGGTTATGAAAATCTCACTGTCAAGACCGTTGAATAATATACTGTATTCTCATAAAGTTATCGTCATCGCAGATGAAGTAAAGCTCTGCCAAAATGCCTACAGAAGAACGCTTCTTGTTAAGTGATGTGATTATACCGTAACATTCTGCCATGCCGCTGTCCATTACATTTGCGACAGCGGCATTTTGTCCCTTTGCGATATATCCGAGTTTTATTCCTCGTCTGTTATAAACAGCAACAGCCGATATGTCGAATTTATTGTATCTTTCACGCTTCAAAGTGATATAATCACCGATTTCAGCGGCCTTTGCGCCGTCTTTTATATTTTCTGTGAAAAACGATCCGACGACCATGACTCGCCGCAGTAAATGGACATTTTCATTTTCACTGTGTATCATAGATATTTCTTCAAATATACCCCTGTGTATGAATTGGGATTCTGTGCTACTTCCTCGGGTGTTCCCTCTGCAACTATACGACCGCCGCCGTCACCGCCCTCGGGACCGAGGTCTATGATGTGATCGGCTGTTTTTATCAAATCAAGATTATGCTCTATAACAATAACGGAGTTGCCTGCATCTGTAAGACGCTGTAACACCTCGATAAGCTTCTTAACGTCGTCTGTATGAAGTCCCGTTGTAGGCTCATCAAGTATATATACCGTTTTGCCCGTTGCCCTTTTTGAAAGCTCCGTTGACAGCTTAACTCTCTGTGCTTCACCGCCCGAAAGGGTAGTGGAGGACTGACCGATCTTTATATATCCGAGTCCTACATCGTAAAGTGTCTGAAGCTTTTTGCTTATCTTCGGAATACTTGAGAAAAATTCAAGTCCTTCCTCGACAGTCATTTCAAGCACTTCGTAAATATTTTTGCCTTTGTATTTTACCTCAAGAGTATCGGAATTGTATCTCTTGCCCTTGCATACATCGCACGGGACGTAAATGTCGGGCAAAAAGTGCATTTCAATACATTTTACACCGTCGCCCTCACACATCTCACACCGTCCGCCTTTGACGTTAAAGGAAAATCTGCCCGAGGAATATCCGCGAAGTTTTGCATCCGGAGTTTTTGAGAAAAGCTCTCTTATCTCGGTGAAAAGTCCCGTATATGTTGCGGGGTTTGAACGAGGCGTTCTTCCAATGGGGCTTTGGTCTATAACTATGACCTTGTCAAGATGCTGTATACCTTCTATCCTGTCATGCTTTCCCGCAGTTGTGTATGCGCCGTTAAGCTCGGAAAGAAGCTTTTGCGACAAAATGCTGTTTATCAGCGAAGATTTGCCAGAACCCGAAACGCCCGTAATACACACAAGCTTGCCGAGCGGCACCGTAACATCTATATTTTTAAGGTTGTTTGCGCGTGCGCCGATTATCTGAATGAATTTTCCGTTGCCGTCGCGCCTTTGTTTTGGTACTTCTATCTTTTTTCTGCCTGAAAGGTAATCCCCTGTGAGGGATTTTTTGTTTTTCTTTATTTCTTCGGGTGTACCGCAGGCGACAACTGTTCCGCCGTGAATGCCCGCACCGGGGCCGATATCAACGATATAATCGCACTCTTGCATAGTTTCCTCATCGTGCTCAACAACAATGAGGGTGTTTTGTGCATCGCGCAGTTTTTTCAGAGTATTTATAAGCTTACTGTTATCTCTTTGGTGAAGACCTATGCTCGGCTCGTCAAGTACGTACATTACACCCATAAGGGAGGAGCCTATCTGTGTTGCAAGCCTTATTCTCTGCGCTTCACCGCCCGAAAGTGAGCCTGCATTTCTTGCAAGTGTCAGATAGTTAAGACCGACATTTACAAGAAATCCGAGCCTTGATTTTATCTCCTTTATAATTTCACGCGCTATTGCCCATTCCGTATCGTTGAATTCGATCTTTTCAAAGAAATCAAGGCTGTCCTTTACAGATAAAGCACATACCTCGTGAATATTAAGTCCGCCTACGGTAACTGCAAGTATGCTGTCCTTAAGACGTCTGCCGCGGCAGGCTGAACATTCGATATTTTCGATGAATTGCTCATAATATTCACCGCCTGCCATCTTTATACGTGCTTCCATTATCGGTATAATACCTTGAAATACTGCGGGTTTGTCATGACGCACCCCGTCATAATAACGCACAACGTCATATTTTTTACTGCCCGTACCGTAGAGCAGGGCATCAAACGCCGTTTTTGAATAATTATTTATGGGTGTGTCAAGTGTAAATCCCAATTCTTCGCCGACAGCCATTATAAGCGGACCGTACCACGAATCCTCGTCCATACTTTTAAAGCCGTTGACAGCGATACCTCCGCCGCGGAGTGAAAGATTTTTGTCAGGTATGACCTTTTCGGAGGATATCTTCTGCATATTACCGAGACCATCGCATTTCTCGCATGCACCCAAGGGATTGTTGAAGGAAAATATTCTCGGCTCAAGCTCGGGATAGCTTACGTTATGCTCTTCACAAGCGAAATTAAGAGAAAATGAGTATTCGCTTTCATCGCTCATATCCTGAATTATAATGCTTCCGCCCGACAGCTTCAGGGCACATTCAACAGAATCGGCAAGTCTTGTTCTTATATCGGATTTCATGATAAGGCGGTCGATAACCACCTCAATTGAGTGCTTGATATTTTTGTCCAGCACTATATTTTCCGTAAGCTCATATATGCTTCCGTCAACTCTTACCCTTGAATATCCGCCCTTTTTTGCATCCTCGAAAACCTTTTCATGCATACCCTTTTTGTCTTTGACAACAGGGGAGAGAATAATAAATTTCGTCCTTTCGGGGAATTCCATTATTTTGTCAATTATGTTTTCTGTGCTTGTTTTGCGAAGCTCTTTACCGCAAACGGGACAGTGCGGAATACCTACACGTGCAAAAAGCAAACGCAGATAATCGTATATTTCAGTAACCGTTCCGACTGTGGAGCGCGGATTTTTTGACGTTGTTTTCTGGTCAATTGAAATGGCGGGGGAAAGACCGTCGATAAAATCAAGGTCTGGCTTTTCCATCTGCCCCAAAAACTGCCTTGCATAGGAGGAAAGCGATTCAACAAACCGCCTGTGTCCCTCTGCGTAAAGGGTGTCAAATGCAAGAGAAGATTTACCCGACCCCGAAACCCCTGTCAAAACGACAAATTTGTCCCTCGGTATCTTTACGTTTATATTTTTAAGGTTGTGTACACGTACACCCTTGGCTTCAATATATTTTTCTGACATATTACCTCGTTTTAAGTTCCTTTATCATATCACGCAGACGCGCCGCTTCCTCAAAACGAAGCTCTTTGGCGGCTGTTTTCATCTGCTCTGTAAGCTTTTCGATTTCAGCCTCAAGCTGTTTTCCGGAAAGCTTCTTTTTCTTTGATGTGTTTGATTGATCCTTTGCCCTTATTTCTATAACATCACGTATCGATTTTGATACCGATTTCGGAACGATTCCGTGTTCTTTGTTGTAATTACTTTGTATTGTACGTCGTCTTTCCGTTTCTGCAACGGCACGCTTTATGGAATCTGTTTCTTTATCCGCGTACATTATGACAGTACCGTCAACGTGACGTGCCGCACGGCCTATCGTCTGTATAAGCGATACTTCCGATCGCAAAAAGCCCTCTTTGTCTGCATCAAGGATAGCCACAAGCGAAACCTCAGGCATATCAAGACCTTCGCGGAGCAGGTTTATTCCGACGAGTACATCAAATACACCTAAGCGCAGATCGCGTATGATCTCGTTACGCTCCATCGTTTCGACCTCGTGGTGAATGTATCTTACTGAAATTCCCGTATTTTCGATAAATTCGGTAAGATCCTCTGCCATTTTTGTGGTAAGCGTTGTTACAAGTGTACGCTCGTTTCGCTTTACACGCTGTTTTATTTCACCTATAAGGTCGTCCACCTGACCTTTTACAGGACGGATTATTATCTTCGGGTCGCAAAGTCCCGTGGGCCTTATTATCTGCTCGGCAGTTTGTACCGAATGTTCCTTTTCGTATTCACCGGGTGTTGCGCTGACGAAAATAACATTGTTTATTTTTGATTCGAATTCTTCGAAATAAAGGGGTCTATTGTCATATGCCGACGGCAGCCGGAAGCCGAAATCAATAAGATTTTTCTTTCTCGCTCTGTCGCCGCCGCTCATTCCTTTGACTTGCGGAAGCGTTACATGCGATTCGTCAATAAACATCAGATAATCATCGGGGAAATAATCAAGCAAACAAAACGGAGTAGATCCGGGCTCACGTCCTGCAAAAATACGCGAGTAGTTTTCAACACCCGAGCAGTAACCGACTTCTTTTATCATTTCAAGGTCGTATTTTGTTCGCTCCTCAATGCGCTGTGCTTCGATAAGCTTACCCTGTGCTTTGAAAAATTCTACACGCTGCAACATTTCATCGTATATTTGCGCCAATGCACCAAGTCTTTTTTCGTCTGATACGGCATAGTGGGATGCAGGATAAATTGCCGCATATGTCAAGTATTCAAGTATCTCACCCGTTATCACATTTACAGTTGAGACTCTGTCAATTTCATCACCAAAAAACTCCACCTTTATCGCTTTTTCTCCCGAGTTTGCAGGTAAAACATCGACCGTGTCACCGCGCACTCTGAATTTATCACGTGTCAGACTTATATCGTTTCTTTCGTAGTTTATTGAAAGAAGCTTTGAAATAAACTCATTTCTGTCCATCTGCATTCCGGGACGCACGGCAAGAACAAGACTTTCGTATTCAACGGGATCACCCAGGGAGTAAATACACGAAACACTCGAAACTATTATAACGTCACGTCTTTCAAAAAGGGCTGACGTTGCGCTGTGGCGGAGCTTGTCTATCTCATCGTTTACAAGCGAATCTTTTTCAATGTATAAATCCTTCCCGGGAATATAGGCTTCGGGCTGAAAGTAATCGTAATAAGAAATAAAATATTCAACCGCGTTATTGGGGAAAAACTCTCGAAACTCCGAGCATAGCTGGGCTGCCAAGGTCTTATTATGGGCCAAAACTAAGGTAGGACGGTTGGCATTGGCTATAATATTGGCCATTGTAAAGGTTTTGCCTGAA
>JAZTXA010000182.1:0-9201 GCA_045636245.1 Eubacteriales bacterium
ACATCAATGATCCCGTTCCTTGAAAACGATGACAACTCCCGTGCGCTCATGGGTTCAAACATGCAGAAGCAGGCAGTTCCGCTTCTTACATGCGATTCCCCCATCGTCGGTACGGGTATGGAATACAAAGCAGCGGTCGACTCCGGTGTTTGTATCGTTGCGAAGGAAGCAGGCTTTGTTGAAAAGGTTTCCGCTGATGAAATAGTTATCGTTACCGAAAGCGGAAGAAAAGATGTTTATTATCTCATTAAATTCAAGCGTTCCAACCAGGGTACTTGCGTAAACCAGCGCCCCATTGTAAACACAGGAGAATTTGTTGAAAAGGGTCAGGTTATCGCAGACGGTCCTGCGACAGACAACGGAGAAATTGCCCTCGGTAAAAACGCACTTATCGGCTTCCTTACATGGGAAGGTTACAACTACGAGGACGCTGTACTTCTTAACGAAAGACTCGTAAGAGACGACGTTTATACGTCACTTCACATCGAAGAATATTCACACGAAGCAAGAGATACAAAGCTCGGACCGGAAGAAATAACAAGGGAAATTCCCAATGTTTCTGACGAAGTGCTTAAGGATCTTGATGCCGACGGTATCATCCGCAAGGGTACAGAGGTTCGCGCGGGAGATATTCTTGTAGGTAAGGTAACACCCAAGGGTGAAACAGAGCTTACACCCGAAGAACGCTTGCTCCGTGCAATATTCGGAGAAAAGGCAAGAGAAGTAAGAGATACTTCAATGCGTTTGCCTCACGGCGAAAGCGGTATTGTCGTTGATGTCAAGGTATTCTCGCGCGTAAACGGCGATGAGCTTCCCCCCGGAGTAAACAAGGTTGTAAGAGTATATATCGCACAGAAGAGAAAGATCTCCGTAGGTGACAAGATGGCGGGACGTCACGGTAACAAGGGTGTCGTTTCACGTATTTTGCCCCCTGAAGATATGCCCTTCTTGCCCGACGGTACACCGCTTGACATCGTGCTGAACCCCCTCGGCGTTCCTTCACGTATGAACATCGGTCAGGTGCTTGAGGTTCACCTCGGTATTGCGGCTAAAAAGCTCGGCTGGAAGGTAATGACACCTGTATTTGACGGTGCAACCGAAAAAGATATTATAGAGTGTCTTAAAGAAGCCGGACTTTCCGAAACAGGTAAGACGGTTCTCTACGACGGACGCACGGGTGAGCCCTTCGATAACCCCGTAACTGTCGGTATAATGTATTATCTTAAGCTTCACCACTTGGTTGACGATAAGATCCACGCACGTTCCACAGGTCCTTACTCACTCGTTACACAGCAGCCCTTGGGCGGTAAAGCTCAGTTCGGCGGTCAGCGTTTCGGAGAAATGGAAGTTTGGGCGCTTGAGGCTTACGGCGCTGCATATACTCTTCAGGAAATTCTTACTGTCAAGAGTGACGATGTAACCGGACGTGTAAAGACATACGAAGCTATTGTAAAGGGACAGAATATCCCCACACCGGGTATTCCCGAGTCCTTCAAGGTTCTTGTAAAGGAACTTCAGGCGCTTGCGCTTGACGTAAAGGTTCTTGACAAGAACGGTATGGAAATTGAACTTTCTTCACTTTCCGACGATATTACAACAGAACAGTCGTACGATGCACAGGATGTCGGCGAATCCGTTCTTGTAAATGAAGAAGTTGAAGAAAACTTTGTTGAAGAAAACGAAGATGATTTTGATTTCGGTGAGGATAACGAAATATATGATTTCGCCGCACTTGCCGAAGAGTTCGCCGATGATTATTCGGATGAAGAATAAGGAGGGAACGATACATGGATAAGAATATATTTGACTCGATCAAGATCTGTCTGGCGTCTCCCGAAATGATACGCAAATGGTCGTACGGCGAGGTTCTCAAGCCCGAAACGATCAACTACAGAACACTCAAAGCCGAAAAAGACGGTCTTTTCTGCGAAAAAATATTTGGTCCGACAAAAGACTGGGAATGTCTTTGCGGAAGATATAAACGTGTAAGATATAAGGGTAAAATATGTGAAAAGTGTCACGTTGAGGTCACAACGAAAAAGGTGCGCCGTGAAAGAATGGGACACATTGAGCTTGCGTGCCCTGTATCTCACATCTGGTATTTCCGCGCAATTCCTTCCAGAATGGGTCTTTTGCTTGACATTTCTCCCAGAACACTCGATAAGGTTCTCTATTTCGGACAGTATATCGTAACAGATCCCGGTTCAACGGGACTTAAGCTCAACCAGCCCTTGACAGAAGCGGAATACCGCAAGGAATATGAACGTCACGAAAATGACTTCAAGGTTGGCATGGGCGCTGAAGCTATCAAGGAGCTTTTGCAGAAGCTTGATATAGAAAAGCTTGCAGAGGAGCTTAAGGAAGAACTCAAAACAGCAACAGGTCAGAAGAAGGTAAAGCTTATCAAGAGACTTGATGTTGTTGAAGCGTTCAGAAAATCGGGTAATAAGCCCGAATGGATGATACTCGAAGTAGTTCCCGTAATTCCTCCGGAAATACGTCCTATGGTACAGCTTGACGGAGGCAGATTTGCAACATCTGACCTTAACGATCTGTACAGACGAGTTATCAACCGTAACAACAGACTTAAAAAGCTCATGGAGCTTATGGCTCCCGAGATCATCATCCGTAACGAAAAGCGTATGCTTCAGGAAGCGGTTGACGCGCTCATTGACAACGGAAGACGCGGTAAGCCCGTAACGGGCCCCAACAACAGACCCCTTAAATCTCTGTCCGAAATGCTCAGAGGTAAGCAGGGACGTTTCCGTCAGAACCTTCTCGGTAAACGTGTTGACTATTCGGGACGTTCCGTTATCGTCGTAGGACCTGAGCTTAAGATCTACCAGTGCGGTCTTCCCAAGGAAATGGCACTTGAGCTGTTCAAGCCCTTCGTTATGAAGCGTCTTGTAGAAACACAGAAGGCTTCCAATATCAAGGATGCAAAGAAAAAGGTAGACAAGATAGAAAGCTTTGTATGGGATGCACTTGAAAATGTTATCAAAGAACACCCCGTTCTTCTTAACCGTGCGCCCACGCTTCACCGTCTGTCAATTCAGGCGTTTGAGCCTGTACTTGTTGACGGACGTGCAATAAAGCTTCACCCCCTTGTATGTTCCGCATTTAACGCCGACTTCGACGGCGACCAGATGCCTGTACACGTTCCGCTTTCTGTGGAAGCTCAGGCAGAGGCAAGATTCCTTATGCTTTCGGCATCTAACCTTTTGAAGCCCGTTGACGGTCGTGCCGTTGCGGTTCCTTCACAGGACATGGTCCTCGGTTCTTATTACCTTACGCTTGCGGCAAGCAAGGAAGCACTGGACGAATACGAGGCATATAAGGCTCAGATAGGCGGTGTGCCTTCTGAAAATGACGAAAAATACGGTAAATATACAGTTAAATTCTATGAAGAGTCGTGTCTCGGACGCGGAACTGTATTCAAGGATTTCGATGAAGCTGTAATGGCTTATGAGAATAAGTGCATCACACTTCATACACCTATAAAGATAAGAGTTACAAGAGAGATAAACGGCAAATCCAAGACGGGTATCATCGATGCAACTCTCGGAAGACTCATATTCAATGAAAATATTCCGCAGGACCTCGGCTGGGTAGACAGAAACGATCCTGCACGTCAACTCGATCTTGAGGTTACTTTCGTTGCAACGAAGGGTAAGCTCGGTGAGATCGTTGACAGATGTATAAAGAAGCACGGTGCGGCTGTAACGGCGCAGGTGCTTGACAAAATCAAGGCCATGGGCTTTAAGTACTCCACAAGAGGTGCTATCTCCATTGCCGTTCCCGACATGACGATACCGAAGCAGAAGCAGGCACTTCTTGATGCCGCTGAAAAGAGAGTTGAGCAGATAACCGAATTCTTTAACCACGGTGTTATGACGGACGAAGAAAGATACGAGGCAGTCGTTGCAACGTGGAACCAGACGACAAACGACGTTACAAACGCACTCCAGGCGTGTCTTGACCTTTACAACCCCATCAAAATGATGAGTGACTCCGGTGCCCGTGGTAGTATCAAGCAGATGCGTCAGCTCGCAGGTATGCGTGGTCTTATGTTTGCAACAAGCGGTAAGACGATGGAAATTCCGATCAAATCGAACTTCCGTGAAGGTCTTAACGTCCTCGATTACTTTGTAGGTGCGAGAGGTTCCCGTAAGTCACTTGCCGATACGGCTTTGCGTACTGCTGACTCCGGTTACCTTACAAGACGTCTTGTTGACGTTTCGCAGGAAGTCATCATTTATGAAGAAAACTGCGGCGCCAAGGAAGGTCTTGTTGTTTCCGAAATCAAAAACGGCAACGAAACTATCGAAAAGTTCAAGGAAAGACTTTTCGGAAGATATACTGTTCATCCTGTTGTCGATCCCGCTACAGGCGAGGTTATTGCAGGGGCGGACGTTATGCTTGATGACGAAATGTGCGACCGCATAATCGCCGCAGGCATCACACAGGTTGAGATCCGTACAGTTCTTAAGTGTAAAGCACGTCACGGCGTTTGCGCACACTGCTACGGTATGGACCTTGCAACAACAAAGCAGGTCAATGTCGGTGAAGCTGTCGGTATCATCGCCGCACAGTCCATCGGTGAACCCGGTACACAGCTTACGATGCGTACGTTCCACACGGGTGGTATCGCGGGCTCCGACATCACACAGGGTCTTCCCCGTGTCGAGGAGCTTTTCGAAGCACGCAGACCGAAGAAGACAGCTGTTATTTCAGAGCTTGACGGTACGATCTCTATCGTTGAAACAAAACGTGCGAGAAATGTCACCGTCAGAAATGAGCAGACGGGTGAAACATGGTCGGTTGCTATCCCGAATATCATGACGCTTACAGTTAAAAACGGCGACCATGTATTCAAGGGTGAGCCTATGTCCGACGGTAGTATGGCACCCGGCGATATCCTTCATACAAAGGGACTTTCCGCAGTTTATGATTACATCATAACGGAAGTTCAGAAGGTTTACCGCAGTCAGTCCGTTGATATCAACGATAAGCATATCGAGGTTATCACAAGACAGATGACAAGAAAGATCCGTGTTGAAGATCCGGGTGACACAGCCCTTCTGGTCGGCGCACAGATCGATATAAACGAATTCAATGATGAAAACGATAAGATCGAAGCAAGAAGAGCCGCAGGCGAAATTATGCTTCGCCCCGCAACGGGCGAGCCTGTGCTCCTCGGTATCACAAAGGCTTCTCTCGGTACGGAGTCCTTCCTTTCTCCCGCTTCCTTCCAGGAAACGACAAAGGTTCTTACGGATGCCGCTATCAGAGGTAAGATCGACCACTTGCTCGGACTTAAGGAAAATGTCATTATCGGTAAGCTTATACCTGCAGGTACAGGTATGGATAAATACCGTGAGATTGACATTGAAAAGAACATTGATTTTACGGAACTTTAATTAAATAAGAGTGGGGGCGACCCTGTGCATGTGCGATGAATACCGCCCTTTGCACAGGTACGCCCCTCTCGTTTTGGGTTGATATGAACTTTAAAAAGATATATTGTATATGTGTTGCACTTGTAATGCTTTTCGGAGTGTTTCCGTTTGCTGTATACGGTGCAGGCGAAAAATATTCGAGTGATTTTTCTGACACCGAAACGCTTAATGAGCTTACGGTAAGGCTGAATGACGGCGAGGTGTATGTCGAAGACGGTGTACTGACAATAGTCGGGGCAACGGAATATCCTCCGTCATCAAGGGTAATATTCCCGTTTGAGTGTGAGGGGGATTTTTCCTGCTACGTTGATATGTCATTTAACGAGCTGCGGTCGGATTTGGCAAATTGCGGATTGTTTTTCGGCAATGACGGTAAAAACGAATATAAGCTGACGGCTCACCGCAACGGTGAACAAACGGTGTTTTCCGCCATGTATTGCGAAAACGATGAAGAATTTACCGTGATTTCCGAAACGGAAATTACGTGCGGTGATGAATTGAGGCTCGGTGTTGTTGTAAACGGCGGTGTTCTGTACGTCAGTGTGGATGAAGAACCGATTTTGGAATGTGCCGCTACTTATCCGACATCAGGCAGTATCGGCGTGGAAGCACGGCTTTTGACGGCAAGATTTGATAATGTCAGCGTAAAGAACGAAAAAGCGGATGTAAAAAAAGCATCAGACAGCTACAATGCGGTTATATATGTTCCGAAAACAGGCATTGTTTACCCGCCTGTTGTTATTGAAGCTGACAATGAAAAAAATGAGTCATACGATATAAACATGAAGCGTCAGGCAATAACCGTATACGACGTAAAGGTGTCAGACGATGTTTTGAGTGTTTTTTCGGGTACAAATAAGCTCGGTACACTTGATGAAAGACTGAAGCTGTCAAATAAGCTTTCTGTGCCAGCTTTTTCAATATCGGACGATGAAAGCGCGGAAATGCTGGCATCGTACCTTTTTGAACGCAAAATAAAAGATGGATTTGTGATATCCGCAAAGGATGAGCTTATAAAAACGGTCACAAGCCGAAATTCGTTTATAAGGGGCATTATTGATGCTTCTTCAGTGATAACGGTGAATGTTGATGAGCTTTATAAAAGAGCACACGAAACAGGGTGCAATACAGTGATACTGCCTCAAAGAAGCATCAATGTGAAAACCGTCAAGGTGCTTAAATCGTTATTTTTGACGGTATACGCAATGTGCGGAGAAAAGAATACCAACGGCGATATATATACGTGCCTGTCATCGGGCTGTGACGGTATAATCGGCGATGCGGACGCTCTTATAAGCTACATGGAATCGTTTTCGGATATGACACATTTCGGTGTTCCTTTTTCGGTTTCAAAGGGCGGCGACGAAACTGCGGCGCATATAAATTCGCTGACGGCGGTGATGATGGCGGCAAAGGGCGGGGCTGATGTTATACAGATAGATGTGTGCATTACCGATGATGGATATCCTGTATTGAGTGCAACTGACCAAACGGAATATTTTAATCAAAACGTAAGTATATACGCAACGTCTTTAAGTGAACTGAAAAAGCTTCACTATACCGACGAAAGAATATCAACAGAAACAATAGCAACGCTTTCCGAGGTGTTTAGGCACTTGAAAAATGCATATCCGGAGATTGTCATTTATATAAAGCTTTCCGATGACAGGACTGTTACGGCGGATGCCGTCAATGCTGCGGCGCTTGAATACGGTATGCTGTCCCGCATAGTGCTCCTTACCGAAAAAGCTTCTGTTGCACGGTATACGAACAGTGAATTGCAGATCGGTGCAAATCTAACATCGCGTGTAAATATCCCGTTGAACGCTTCCGAAAACGAAGCGGTATACTGCATTGAAGCTTCACACCGTCTTATAAACTCATCGTATTTTGCAAACGGTACGAAGTTTTCAAAAGAGTTTTTATATTATGCGCTTTCCAGAGGTATAACTATTTACCAAGAAAACACCAGACAGATAAGCCGTCTTGATATGCAGAGGGAGCAGGACGGCACCGTCACCGTATCGGCAACACGTGCCGACGGTACTGTGTACGATGTCACTGAAAAGGCTGAATTTGTCACGGTCAGCGGCACACCGATCTTTCATGCGGGAAAGGTGTCGGGCGACGGAGTTTTTGCCATGCGCGTGCCTTTTTCCGACGGTTATGTATACACACGCAGTATGATATCAGAAACGGAAAAAACAACCGAGGAAACAACTGCCGATATAACGGACGGTGAATCTGACGGTAATATTATAAGGTATGTCGTTATTGCAGGATCTGCTGTAATGGTTGCGGGCGGACTTATATTTTTCGGATTTCTGAAAAAATCCTCTTTTAAGGCGAAAAATGAATGACTTTGTATAAATTGCATAAAAATTACAGCGATATATAAATAAATTTCTCAAAAGCCGAAAAACTTAATTTAATCACCTTGGCTATTGACAAAAGCGGAAATTCATGATATACTGATGTATATCTGTGTATAGTTGACCAAAACAGGAGGATCCTGATCATGAGTCCCGCAGATTTTCACCCGTCAATGCTGAAAATTGGGTTGAACAGCACCGTGAAAGCGGTGAAAAAAGACTGTGCTGTACTGGTATTTGTCGCATACGATGCCGACGGTTTTGTTAAAGACAAGGTTCTTTCGAATACCGAGGGAAAGAACGTGGACATTTCCTTTGAATATTCTATGCTCCAGCTCGGTGTGCTTTGTAATATCGAAGTCCCGTGTGCCGTATGCTGTGCCTTGAAAGCACAATAAAAGGTACTTCCGCTGCCCCATCGGGTTTGCGTTTGTATAATAAACAACTTATTTTTGAAGAAAGGAGGAATCCCAAAAGATGCCAACCTTTAACCAGTTAGTTAAAAACGGTCGTCACGACAAGAAGTACAAGTCTAAAGTGCCGGTACTTCAGAAGGGCTACAACTCCCTTAAGAAGCGTGCAACAGACCAAAGCTCACCTCAAAAGAGAGGCGTTTGCACAAAGGTAACAACAGCTACACCTAAGAAGCCTAACTCCGCTATCCGTAAGATCGCAAGAGTTAAGCTTGTAAACGGTCTTGAAGCTACTTGTTACATCCCCGGTATCGGTCATAACCTTCAGGAGCACTCCGTCGTTCTTATCCGCGGCGGCCGTGTACGTGACCTCCCCGGTGTGCGTTACCACATCATAAGAGGTACTCTTGATACACAGGGTGTTGCAAAGAGAAACCAGAGCCGTTCGCTCTACGGCGCAAAGAGAGCAAAGGCAGGCAAATAATAAGTCTGCAGGTTAAAAAAGTTTCAGCTTTCAGAAATGCAAAAGCCGGGAATATCCTTTATTCAAAAATAAGGTGTTTATTATCATACCCGACAGCTTTCTGCACGGACGAAAAGTTATACTTTCGAGTACCAATGATATCATGAAAATTAATGAAGGAGGGAAGTACAGTGCCGAGAAGAGGTCAAATTTCCAAGAGAGACGTTCTGCCGGATCCGCTTTATAACTCTAAGCTTGTTACAAAGCTCATCAATAATATTATGTATGACGGCAAGAAGGGCGTTGCTCAGAAAATTGTATATGACGCTTTCGCTATCGTAGAAGAAAAGTCCGGAAAGAGTGCTTTGGAAGCTTTCCAGGGCGCACTTGATAACATTATGCCGAAGCTTGAGGTTAAAGCTCGCCGTGTAGGCGGTTCGACATATCAGGTTCCTATGGACGTAAGACCCGAACGCCAGCTTACACTTGGCTTG
>JAZTXA010000183.1:0-7004 GCA_045636245.1 Eubacteriales bacterium
ATCGTATATTTTCATCATACGGGACTCGTCAAGTGTGAAATTCTGATATTCGGGGTGGAGCTTTATACCTTTAAGACCGAGAGAGACAACATAATCGATATCACGCTTATAGTCGTCCGTGTCGGGGTGAAGCCCGCCGAATGAAATAACGCGGCTGTCGGTAACGCTTTTTGCAAAATCGTTTGTCTTTGCGTGCTGTGACGGTTTTGTAATTACGGGCATTGATACGGAAGCATCAACGCCCCATTCGTCCATTCTTTTTACAAGTGCTGTTTTTGTGCCGTCCGTAACGGGCTGATAAAGATAATTTATATTTTCGGCAAGTGACGTTACGGCACGTGAGGCTATCGTATCGGGAAAAATGTGGGTGTGAAAATCAATTACCATTACTGGTTTTTCATCCACTTGACTGACATATCAAGCCAACACTCTGCCTCTTTGTTTAAAAAGAAGTCGTGTACCGATGCTGTTATATGATTGCAAAGCGCAAGACCGTGAACGCCCTTTTGGAATATGTGCATTTCAAAAGGTACGTTGTTTTCTTTCAAAGCCTTAGCCATAATAAGCGAGTTTTCAACGGGCACGCAGTTATCCTCAAACGTGTGCCAGATGAAAGAGGGTGCGCTGTCGGGTGTTACGTGCTTTTCAACGGAATAAAGATCAAGCTGTTCGTCTGTCGGTGTGTCCGTGCCGAGGATGCCCATAAAGCTTCCTCTGTGTGAAAACGTACCTGCGGAGATAACAGGATATGCAAGTATCGTGCCGCATACACGGTTTTCTCCTTTTTCCATGCCAAGCTCCTTCAAAAGCGACGGTGAGCTGTGGAATGTGCCAAGACAAGCGCACAGGTGACCTCCTGCGGAAAATCCTACTGCAAATATACGGTCAGGATTGATGTTGAATCGCTCTGCATTGTCCTTTATAAATTTAACGGAAAGAAATGCCTCGTTAAGAGGGCGGGGGAATACCGCATTTTCCTTTACGGAATAACGCAAAACGAATGCATTTAAACCGTAGTGCATATACGCCAAGGCAATAGGTTCTGCCTCTCTGTCGGAGCATATCTTATATCCTCCGCCCGGCAGAACGAGTATGGCATCACGGGGAGGACCTTTCATTTCGGGTGATTCATCGTGAAGATAGCAGGTAAGATGTACACTGTCGTCTCCCGGTGTGGGATAAAAAACTTTTTCACAGATCATTTCGGTATTCCTTTCTTATTCAAATATTTCTTTATCAACCTCTGCTAAAGAGGGATATATAAAATCGGGGGCTGAGTCCGCGGGTGCATTATTTACGTCGTCAAGCGTTGCTTCACCCGTAAGCACGAGAGTTGCGGTGATGCCGTTTGACTTTCCGAGTGCTATATCGGTATAAAGCCTGTCGCCGAATATACACATATCCTTTTTGTCAATGCCCGTGATAGAGCATATCATATCGGCAGTTTCGGGATAAGGCTTGCCGAAATATCGGGGATTTACTCCCGTCGATGCCGTCACTGCCGCACAGATAGCACCGCTGTCGGGGATATATCCGTCTTTTACGGGACAGTTGAAATCGGGATGTGTTGAAAGAAATTCAGCACCGCCTCGAATATATGTGCAGGCATTTTTCAACTTTTCATATGTGAGCGTCGTGTCAAAGCTGACAACGACAATGTCAGGCTGTTTATCCGTGCATAATGGAATATTGTGATTTACAAAATGCTCTTCAAGTGCAGGTGTGCCGAGCAGATACACACTCTTACCTTTTCTGTATTTATTCAGAAATTCCGTACAAACATCTGCCGATGACATGATTTCGTCCTTTGATACACCAAAGCCCATTTTGTTCAGCTTTTCAAAATACACCGAAATATTTTTTGAGGCATTGTTTGTAAAAAACAGTATGCGCCGCCCCGAATTTCGGAGCTTATGTATGAAATCAACGGCAAACGGAAAAACGGTGTCTTCAAGATAAACTGTGCCGTCCATATCGAATATATAAAGCTTTTTGTTTTTCAGTACTTCGTTCATTATCTTTTACCGTCCAGAAGAGCAGTTCCTATTACCGTGCCGTATTCGGAGTTTTCGGGGATTATAAAATTAACGTCAAACAATTCCGACAAAGCGGGGAATATCTTTGTACCCTGCGGAATTCTTGTCATGTGTCCTGTCAAAACAATGTCGCGTATGCCGTTTGTGCGTGCGGCAAAAATGCTCATCATTCCCGCAGTTTCGAATACAAGGTTGATAAGACCGAGGGCAATATCGCCCTTTGTTGCAAGGTCGCTTAATTTACCGAAGTTTGATGCCGTCAAATTTTCTGCAAGACCTATGTTTTTCTCCGTCATGTCCTTGATGCGAAGGTCAATATTTTCGATATTTCCCTCATTGGCAAGCATAACGACCGATTCAATGCTTCCGACACCGAGCATCTGCTTTGAAAGTCCCAAAAGCGTACCGCCGCCGACACCCGTACCGCCGAGATAATTGAAGGCATATTTACCGTCCTTTATCGTTGCGTGCGTGATGGATGTACCTGTACCCATGCTGACGATAATTGCATTTTCAAGACCTGACAGATAAAGTCCGCCGAGTCCCACGCTTTCAAATTCGGGAACGTGACAGCATTCAAGCCCATAGATCGGTTTTGAAAGATACGATGAGCCGACACCTGTTATCATTACCCTTGAAACGTCCGAAAGCTCCAAAGAGTTTGTCTGTGTGAATTTGCCGAATGCGCCGTAAACGGATGTTATCGGGTCGGTTGCCTTTACACACATCGGCGCTATAAGATTTTTATTTTCGTCAAAGCCGACGATCTTTGTGGTGCTTCCGCCCACATCTATTCCTATAACAGCTTTCATAACTTCTCCTTATGCGTTAAGATATTTTTCCTGTTCTTCGGAAAGTGTATCAATGCTGATATTTCCTGCTTTAAGCTTTGCCTTTGCAACATATGTATCGATTTCTGTCGGAACGCTGTAAAGCTTCTTTTCCATGTTTTTGCCGTTCTTTGCCAGATATTCAAGTCCCTTTGCCTGAATTGCAAATGACATATCCATAATTTCAGCGGGGTGTCCGTTTCCTGCGGCAAGGTTTACAAGACGTCCTTCGGCAAGCAGGTTCAAAATTCTGCCGTCGGCAAGCTCATATCCCATAATATTGGGCTTTCTTTCCCACATACGCTTTGCCATTGAAGCAAGAGCTATTTTGTCGATTTCAACATCAAAGTGACCTGAGTTTGCAAGAAGAACACCGTCCTTCATAACCTCTAAATGCTCGCGCCTTATAACGTCACGGCAGCCTGTAAGTGTTACGAAAAGATCACCGAGGGGGGCTGCCTTTTCCATCGGCATAACAAGGAAGCCGTCCATTGTTGCTTCAAGTGCCTTGACGGGATCGATTTCCGTTACTATTACAACTGCGCCCATGCCCTTTGCTCTCATGGCAAAGCCCTTACCGCACCAACCGTAGCCTGCAACAACAACGGTTTTACCTGCGATCATAAGATTTGTTGTGTTCATTATGCCGTCGAGCGTTGACTGTCCTGTGCCGTAGCGGTTGTCGAAAAGGTGTTTACAGTCGGCATCGTTTACGTTTATCATAACGTAATCAAGCTCACCGCGCGCTTCACGTGATTTCAGTCGGTGTATACCTGTTGTTGTTTCCTCACATCCGCCTATAAGATTTTTGCCGTAATCACGGCACTTGCCGTGAAGAAGATTTATAAAATCGCCGCCGTCGTCAATGATGAGGTGAGGGCAGAAGGAAAGTGTCTTTTCAAGATGCTTTTCATATCCTGCCATATCAATGCCGTGCACGGCATTGACTTCAAATCCGTCGTGTGCAAGGGCTGCTGCAACATCGTCCTGTGTTGAAAGCGGGTTACAGCCTGTGACAAATACCTCGGCACCGCCTGCACGGAGTGTTTTTGCAAGATATGCCGTCTTTGCTTCAAGATGTATTGACATTGAAATGCGCAAGCCTTCAAACGGTTTGTTTTTTTCAAAATCAGCCTTTATAAGATTAAGTACGGGCATATATGACGATACCCAATCAATTTTGTCATTACCCGATTTGTACAAATTTATATCTTTAATATCACTCATTTTAATTCTCCTATATTTCAATATCTTCCGGATCAAAGTCCGTATTTGATGATTCTTCCTTTTGTTCGGTGTTAAGCGTTATGACGTTTGTTTTAAGGATAGAGGAAACGTCTGCCGTTGGGTTTTGCATGAGAATATTTAAAAGTGTGATGTAGTCACGTATTATCTCACGCGGTGTTATCATAACGTCAGCACCCGCACGTTTTAAACAAAGCTCGAGAAATGTGCGCATCTCGTCTGTTGTTATACGCTCCTCTATGCCGTAAAGCTGTCCGTGAAGCCGTGTTATTCTTGCGATAAGTGCAAACAGCTCCGCATCGGAAAGTCTTTTGAGTCTTATGACGGGGCCTATCAGATTTTTGTATTCGGTATTTTCAAATCTTCCGTCGAACAAACGGCTTCTGAGTGCTTCGTAGCTGTACACACCGCGTCTTGAATCCTCCAAAAACTGCGGTGTTCCGCCGAGTATCAGCTCAAGCCCCACGGCCTTACACTGTAAGGTGTCGTTGAACATTGAAAGTATTTTCTCGTAGTTATTCTCACGTGAAATTCTGTTTGAAATTTTGTAAAGGTTAACACATTCGTCGATGAATACGACAAAGCCTTTATAGCCTATCAGACGGAAGAAAACGGCATACAGCTTGATGTAATCGTACCAGTTTTCGTCGTCAATTATACTGCCGACTGAAAGATAATTTTTTGCTTCCGTTTTGGTGGTGTATTCGCCCCTGAACCATTTCAAGCACAGGGCGCACATTTCATCGTCACCCTCGTGCTGTGCCCTGTAATATTTCATAAGCACACGGGCAAAGTCAAATCCGCCGACTTCTTCCTGAAGTACACGCAGTGATGATACAACTTTTGCTGTGACCGCTTTTTCAAAACCCTCGCTGTCGGGTGAGAAGCCCTCGCAGGTTGCTTCATACTGCAGATTGGAAAACCATTTTGTTATTATTCCGTTGAGTGCACCGCCGTCGGGGGATGACTTCGATGCAAGGTTTTTCATTATTTCCTTAAACGTCGCACGTCCTGTACCCTTTGTACCGCACAGTCTTCTTTCCGGGGAAAGATCGGCATCGGCTGTTATAAAGCCTTGTTCAAGGGCATAACCTCTCATAAGCTGTATCAGAAAGCTTTTGCCCGAGCCGTATTTTCCTATGATAAATCGCATACCCGCGCCGCCGTCTGCGACATTTTCAAGGTCGGATGCAAAGGTCTTTATCTCATCCTCACGTCCTATGGCGATGAACGGCGCACCTGTGCGAGGCACGACGCCTGCGGAAATGGAATTGATAAGCGAGGTCAGTATTCTTTTTGGGATTTTTATTTCATCCATTCATTTACCCCTTTTCTGTAAATGCTTCGGTCAGCATTTGTCTGTAATCTTCTATGATCTGTCCGTTTTCTATTATTATATCGTCCGTATCGTTTACGGAAATGTCATTTATCTCATCGGTTATTCCCGACAGTATCGCACCGTTTTTTTTGCATTTTGCATCAGCTTCGTTATATTTTTCTTCATATATCAGCTTCAAAACCTCACGCTGAAGCTCTGACAGATGAAGAAGCAAAAGTGTATACGGGGAAATATTTTCATCGGTTGTGATTTCTTCGGGTATTTCTTCTTTAAATTCTTCTTCCCAATCGGGAACAAGCTCCTTGGTTATCTGCCACGATTTTTGTTCTATTTCAAGTGCATCGTCTGTGGTGAATTCCGATGTGTCAGTTTCGTAAAGTGCGTATCTTCTGTCCTCGTCCTTTTTCCGCTTTTCTACAGATGTGTGTGCAGGAGGGAGGTTATTTTCAAAATATTCATCGGCAAAATTTTTAAGCTCATCCGAAAGTCCTGCAGATGACAGCCTGTTTTTAATCCCCAGGTGTGCACGCACGCCGTTTTCGCAGTATTTGACAAGTGCTGTCAGTTGCGATTTATATTTTGTATCACGGCTTACCGAATAATATTCTATATCAATCCTGCATTTAACGTCGCTTACGCACAACGCACCGCTGTAAATATCACGGCTGACTTTCGTTTTGCGCGGTGTAACATCGCCTGCCTGTGCTTTATCAGCCAACGATAATGCATATACTGCCGCACGGATGACGTGTGCATCAAATACAGCTTTGTTTCTTAAATAATACGATGATTTATTGTATTTATACGAAGAAGATGCCGAAATGAATTTTTCAAGTGATACGTTGAAATCTGGACAGTAAAACTCTTTAAGTGTTGATACCGATGCGATGTCTGATATCACAGCCGACAGCTTTTCGGTTGGTGGCGGCAGCTTATGAAATAAACAGAAATCACACACCCATTCGGCAAGCATCGGGTCAAGCCTCGGATAAATACCCCTGTAAGCAAGCCAGACTGTGCAAAGTGCTGTCAGTCTTTTTTCGGGAGTTGACACGTTTTCGAGATTTAAAAGCTCGTAAATAAACAGCAGAATGTAACTGAAATCAGCCTTTAAAAAGTGTCCGTGGCGAAGTCCCGACCGCCATTTCAGATAGTATCTGAGCTGATTGATTGTCAGCTGATTGTACTGCGGCATGTAAGAAAAAAACGGTGTGTACACACAGTCCGTGTATGTGGCACGGTAATATTTTTCCCCGTCGCTTACGAATTTTTCATAAAAAGGATATCTTGTGGGCCATGCATATATGCTGACATCATCGAACAGAGGGATGTCTGGCTTGTATGAGAAAAGCAACCGCGAGGTCTTTTTTTCAAAGCTTTCAATGATATTTTTTGCACGCCTGCGTCTTTCGGGGATTGGAGTGCCCGACTGTTTTTCACCGCTTCCGAAGGATATTTCCACCCCGCGTGTATCGACATTATCAAATGTTATTCCTGTTTCGGGCGGCAGTATCCGTTCAATGTCCCAAAAATCGTCGTTTTCGTCGTACATGG
>JAZTXA010000184.1:0-8357 GCA_045636245.1 Eubacteriales bacterium
TCCGACTTGCCCATGCTTGCCGCCATACCTATACATATCGTTGAAACATCGCACTTGATGTAATTCATCGTGTCGTATATCGCCATACCGTCGGTTATGGAACCGCCGGGGGAGTTGATGTAAAAGTAAATGTCACGGTCGGGATCAACCGCTTCGAGATAAAGCATCTGCGCCACTATAACTGCGGATGTTGCATGATTGACGTCCTGCGACAGCATTATGATTCTGTCATTTAAAAGACGGGAAAAAATATCATAGGAACGCTCGCCTCTGCCGGTTTGTTCGATGACGTAAGGTATAGTTATGGAGTTATGCATAAAGTTCCTTTCTTACTCTGTTACTGTTTTTTCTGTGATGACTGCCTTTTCTCTGAGCATATCAAGCGCTTTCTTAAGTGTGAGATGATAGTGTACATCTTCCTTCAAAAGCTGTTCTTTGATCTTTTCAACTTCAAGACTTGAAGATTCTGCAAGGGAAGCGTATTCTGCTTCGATTTCTTCATCGGAAACTTCGATCTTTTCAAGCTCTGCAACCTTTTCAAGCGCAAGTCTTGTCTTTACCTGACGTTCTGACTGGGGTCTTGCCTGTTCCTTAAGGTCGTCGATCGTTGTACCTGTGTACTGCATGTAGATGTCAAGGTTCATGCCCTGCTGCATAAGACGTGTTTCGAAGTTGCGAAGCTCGCTGAATACTTCGTTTTCGATCATTACAGGCGGGATCTCAACTGTTGTCTTTGTAAGAAGTGCATCAACAAGCTTTTCTTCAAGCATGTTGTTTGCGATGTTATTGCTTCTTTCTGTGAGTTTAGCCTTGATATCAGCTTTATATTCATCAAGTGTATCAAATTCGGAAACATCCTTTGCAAATTCATCATCAAGCTCGGGAAGTTCTTCAAATTCGATCTTGTGAAGTTTACAAGCGAAAACTGCAGCTTTGCCCTTGAGGTCTTCTGCGTGGTAATCCTCGGGGAATGTTACGCTTACATCAAATGCATCGTCAACATTGTGTCCTTCGATCTGTGCTTCAAAGCCGGGAATAAAGCTGCCGGAGCCAAGCTTCAGCTTGTGTCCTTCATCCTTACCGCCTGCGAATTCAACACCGTCGATAGAACCGCAGTAGTCAATTGTAACTGTGTCGCCGTTCTGTGCGGCTCTGTCAGTTACCTCAACCATGCGCGCGTTTGCGCGGCGGCGGCGTTCAAGCTCGGAATCAACATCTTCATCCTTAACGGGTGTGATCGTCTTTTCAAGCTCAAAGCCGAAGTAATCTGCAACCTCAACCTCGGGTTTTACATAAAACTTTGCTTTAACTGTGATCTCTTCACCTTCAAAAGCACCGAAATCGAATTCGGGCTGGCTGATAGGTGCAAGACCGGATTCTTTAACAGCTTCTTCGTAAGCGGCGGGAAGAATATCGTTAAGTGCATCATTGTAGAAAAAGTCGGAGCCGTACATTTTTTCAATTACGGACTTGGGTGCCTTACCCTTGCGGAAGCCGGGGATAGCAAGCGAACCGACCTTCTTTTTATAAGCGCGTGCAACAGCAGCATCAAAAGCCGCCTTTTCTATGGAAATTTCCAACTCTCTTACATTTACTTCGGGAGTTGATACGTTTTTCAGACTCATTTTTCAGTCCTCCGTTAATTTAATATATAATAAATCCATTATACACAAGTGGAAAATAAAGTCAACAGAAATTTAAAAATTTTAATAAATTATTTTATACGGCTTAAAATTCAAATGGTCTGCCGATACCATTTTGTATGTGATCCCGTTGTGTATTATGTCGGGCATGCTTCTGTGTATGCCGTGTATGTGACCGTAAAAGCACAGTCTTACACCGTATTCGGCAAGCGTTCCCGTTATTTCCTCGCAAAGATAAGTACCGTATACGGGAGGAAAGTGAAGTACTGCGATTATCGGTTTTTCTCCCGAAATCTTACGTCCTTCTTCAAGGCTCATTCTCAAACGCATATTCTCTCTGTTGACTATTTTTGTATTGTCAGCATTTGATTCGGGAATGTTTTTTTCGTCTGTATACCAGCCTCTTGAGCCGCACAGAATAAAATCACCCATATCGTATGCGTTGTTACGCAAAACGGAAAAATCAAGCTCGTTTTCTTCAAAAAACAAATTCATTTTTTTGACAGTGTTCCACCAAAAATCGTGGTTGCCTTCAAGAAGTATCTTTTTTCCCGGCAGACTGTTTATGAATTTTAAGTCGGGTAATGCTGTATCAAACTCCATTCCCCACGAGGTGTCCCCCGCGAGTATCACGGTATCGTTTTCTGTTATGTTTTCGAGCCAGTTCTGCTCTATTTTTTCGGTGTAATTTACCCATCTTCCTCCGAAAACCTCCATTGTTTTCGATTCGTCGCCAAACGGAAGATGAAGATCGGCTATCACAAATACTGCCATACATACCTCATAAGTGCGTATAAAATCGGTAATACCTGCACATACTTTTTTCAGAAATCAGAAAGGAGAGATAAAATGGAAATCAAAGACAAAAATCATAAGCATATAAAAGGAATCGGCTGTGATGTAAGAAATTGCGTATATCATGACGGCGAATGCTACTGTACGGCAAATAAGGTCTCAATAGGGCCGTCATATGCCACCTCGTCAAGCGACACGGTTTGTGCAACCTTCAAAGAAAAATCATTTACCTGATTCGAAAATATCGATTATTTTGTTGACATCTCCCGCCCCCATGATGATAACGGTGTCGTTGGGGGCGGCTGTTTTTTTGATGTATTCGGCAATTTTTTCAAAATCACCGACGTATTTGCCCTTTGATATTTTACCTGCCAGCAGCTCTGCCGACATACCAAGATTATCTGTTTCACGTGCGGGATAGATATCGGCAATTATTGCTTCATCACATCCTTCAAGAGATGATGCAAAATCGTCGAGAAGTGCCGCTGTTCTTGAATATGTGTGTGGCTGGAAAACAACAGTCAGCTTACCTGTGCAAATGTTGCGTGCGGCTGAAAGCGTTGCGGTGATCTCCGTCGGGTGGTGGGCGTAATCGTCATATACTTCGGCACCGTTTACACATGTTCTGTACTCAAATCTGCGTTTTATTCCCATGAATGACTGCGCTGATCTTGCAAAAACATCACCGTCTGTTATGCCGCAAGCGAGTGCAACGCCTGCACTTGCCAATGTGTTGTATACATTGTGCATGCCGAATACGGACAGCTTTACATGTGAAAAGAAATTGCCGTCAAAAATAATATCAAATTCAGGCTTTCCCTTCTCAAATTCAATATTTACAGCGGTTAAACGTGCATTTTTGTTTTCAATACCGTATGAATACAACTCACCCTTATAATCAGCTGATGCCAAAACAGCACCGGGAGAGTCAAAGTTTACACATGCCGCACCGCCTTCCGCATGTTTCAAATACTCTTTAAACGATTTGATGTATGCATCAAAATCCCTGAAATAATCTGCGTGGTCGTATTCCGCATTCAGAATTACCGCGACGGTGGGGAAGAATGAAAGGAATGAATCCTTGTATTCACAGGCTTCGAATACTATCGTGTCGCCCTTACCAATATAATATTGTGAATTTATTCCCGAAATGACCGCACCGTTCATAACTGACGGATCTTTTTGAGCACCTTTCAATATATTATAGATCATTGCTGTAGCTGTGCTCTTGCCGTGTGTGCCCGCAACACCTATTGAAGAAGGATATTCCGAAATGATATATCCCAGATAATCAGAACGGTATATCATATAGAAGTTATGCGTTGCAGCGTATGAATATTCAGGTGTGTCAGTGGGGATTGCTGCGTTATATACAACTACAGAAAAATCTATTATATTTTTTACGCTGTGTCCTTCCTGTATTTCTATACCTCGCTCTGAAAGCATATCCGTGACACTTGACAAGGTTCTGTCGCTTCCCCCTGTTTTTAGTCCGTTTTCTTTCGATATTATTGCTAAAGAGGACATGGAAACGCCACCAATGCCGATAAAATATACATTTTTATGGGACGAGAGTATTTCCCTTATTTCATCGGGTGAATAATGTTTTCTTTCTTTTTTCATAAAAACCCCACATAATTCAAAAATAAAAAAATACACACAGGTGTGTAAAACAGATAAAGCGACAAAAATTACTTGCAATAGCGCTATACATAATTAATTCGTATTTTTTTTACAAAATAATTAATCTGAATTCAGATATAAAACACATAAATAGGTTAAAATTAAAGAACAAACAAGGCGGTTGTAATGCATATTTATACACCGTTAATTCCAAGAGAGAGGAAACACAGCCATGGATATCTCAGATATCAAAATCAGAAAAATTTTTGAAGACGGTCCTATGAAAGCGATCGTATCTGTCACGTTTGACAACCAGCTTGCTGTACACGACATTAAGGTAATAGACGCAGGTGGCAAAAAGTTTATCGTGATGCCCAGCAGAAAAAATCCGGACAATACATTCCGTGATATTGTTCACCCCATCAACTCCGATTTCCGCAAGAGAATCGAAGATGCTGTGCTTGAAACATATGATGCACAGAAAGAAACATATCTTATGGAAAATGCCGAAATCTAAACTTAAAGGATTTTGATTTTTCTTAACCTCATAACCATCGGTTATGAGGTTGTTTTTTTGTTCTTTGCTTTGACACGGCGCTTAATTTTTATAAGATCGCCGAGCATTTTGAATGTATCCGATAAAACATTTATCTTGGATTCTCTGTGATTGATTATTTTAACGGGAATTTCATCTATTTTCATTCCCTTTGATTTTGCGGTAAGCAATACTTCGAAGTCGAATGCAAACCCATCTGTTTCACATTCGGAGAAGATCTTTTTTGCATCATCTGTACGGAATCCCTTCATACCGCATTGGGAATCCGACAGATTGAAGCCTGCGGTTATACACAGTACTTTTATGTATATTTTTGATGCGAGCTTACGTATAAATGTATATCCCTCGTATCCGTCTTTTGTAAGGTTACGTGAACCGACAACAACAGATGTTCTGCCGGCTCCTGCTTTTACCTTTTCGTTATCGGAGGCAAAGAAGTCATAAACATTCTTTATTACATCAACACCGTATGCAATATCGCAGTCGGTGAACATGGCAATATCGCCTGTTGAGGCAAGCATACCTGTCCTTACGGCGTAACCCTTGCCGCGGTTTTCTTCATAGCGGACAAGGCGCACACCGGGCTTTTCCTTTTCTGCATTTTTGACAAATGAAGAGCATCCGTCCTTTGAGCCGTCATCGACAAATATAAGCTCAAAATCCTCGAATGTTTTTGTCATGTAAGTGTGAAACTGGTTTATTGAATCTTCAATTATAGAAGACTCATTGTACATAGGTATTATGACCGATATTTTCATAATTAATGCCTTTCTTTATTTGGACACTGCAATCAGCTTTGCGTGGATAGCCCAACGGCGTCCGTCTCTTTGCGTGGTACATGTGGACAGTGTAAGAAGCATGTCGTCCTCTGTAAATGACATGTTTTTGTGGAAGAGTGACATTGATTCGCAAGTGCTCACAAAATTCAAAAAGTCGCTTGAATTGTAAAATTGAGTGCGTATATAATTGTATGTCGGAGAAGAATTGTATACGGAGAATACCTCGAAGGTATATATACCGTCAAGCGTTGTTATTATCACACGGCGGTTGTTGAATACATCTTCTCTTGTAAAGTTGATAAGTGCGGCGAACATCGTGTTTGTTGTGTACATATTGTGACCGTATATAACGAGCGCCCTGTTGTCCTCAAGCTTAGATTTTGTTCTGCCGTCGGCAAATATCGAGCCTTGACTGTTCGTTTTTCTGTTGGGAGAACGCAAAAGGTAATAATCGTTGTCACCGCTGAACATAATCGGATAATCTATGTTTGTGTTTGCAATGGTTATCCAGCCCCATACATCGGGATTCTGACGCTTAAGATCAAGAATTTTTGAACGTGTTTTTTCAAATTCTTCGTTGTAGACTCCCGTTGAATAATCAATGTCTATGACCTCACCCGCGAGAGACCGTGAAATATCAAGCGTTTCCACATTTGATCTGGAAGGAGTGTCCACGGTGACATATGAAAGACTTGTGTTTCCATGGAAAACATCACTCATTTGCTTGTTTTGCTCACTTGCCTGTACATACGAAAGTACATATAAGATAATAGCAATAAAGCTGCCCAAAAACATAAGGGAACTTGCCGTGAGAATAGTGTACCTTAAAGCGTTTATAAAGAGCTGATGAGTTGTTTTTCGTGCTTTCGCACCCGAAGAGATCGGAATATCACGGGGGCGAATACGTTCTATCGATTTTATAAGCGGTGTTTTTTTGTCTTCGGGTAAAGGCTTAAAAACATTGCTTTTTTTTGAAGTCTTTTTTCTTTTATGATTCAAAAACATATTACACCTCCTGTCATTGTTGAATTTAATTATATGTATAGAAAGTTAAAATAACAAGCAAAAAATATTATTTTTTTGTTTTGTAACACAATATTTACACTTTCGCCCATTAAATACAGTGACAAACATAATCTGATTTGGTTTAATTGTATCGAAGTATCAAAAAGTGAGGTTTAAAAATGATAACATACAGCAGTGAAGCTTATACAAAACCAATCTGGCTCGGAAATACGGTCGAAATGGAAATGTTCTGGCCGATAAAAAAAGACGGCGGAAAGGTAAAGATAAAACTTGCATACCCGGTTGATGAAGTGATAAGTCTTTGCAATTCACGCCTTGAGAAAGAATTTGTTATAGGACGTGATTATACAGTCGAGGATGGCTTTATAGTTATACCCGATACCTCCGAAATACAAGTGACCCCGTGGGAGGAAATAATACTCGATAAACCTCAGGAGGGCTCACAGCTCAATATCGAAGCATCTGTTGCAGGTAAATATTTGTTTTTCTCCGAATCTTCTGCAATATCCGACAAACAGTATACGGTAAAGTATACACACAGCGGAAAATGGGGGGGTATCATTCCGAAGCGTCCCGACGGAAAGCTTTCCAAAATGTCCGAAAAAATCAAAAAGGGTGAGGATTTCACATTTGCATTCTTCGGTGACAGCATTACTGTCGGCGCGAATTCAAGCGGTACGGACTGGATAAATGTTCCGCCTTATGCACCCATTTGGCCGAGAACAGTTTGTAATGAACTTGAAAGAAGATACGGCGGAAAAATTTCCTACATAAACCACGCCGTCGGCGGCAAGACATCCGACTGGGGTGTGGAGGAATTCAAAACTCTTCACGAGGGTGAAAATGCCGATCTTTTCGTCGTTGCATTCGGTATGAACGATTTTACAAACCCGAAGTTTGAAGAAAATATCAGAACGATAATGCAATTTATATGGGAGAAAAATCCCGACTGTGAAATTATCCTTGTATCAACAATGCTTCCAAATACTTACGCAAAGGGATTCTTTAACGGACAGGATAAGCAGGAAGAAATACTTGAAAGAATTGCCAAAGAATACAGCTCTGTTGTGCTGGCGCCCGTTACAAGCGTGCACAAAGAGCTGTTGAAGAATAAATTTTACTTTGATATGACGGGCAACTGCGTAAACCATCCGAATGATTTTCTTGCGGCGATCTACGCACAGACCGTTTTAGCCGTTCTTGATTAATTTTTAAGGCTGTGTATGGGTGCGGGGATTCGTCCGCCTCTTGCGATGAACTCCGCACATGACTTACCGTTGACCTTCATAATGGGAGCATATCCCAAAAGACCGCCGAAAGACACCGATTCTCCGGCGGTCTTTCCATATGCGGGAATAAGACGTACTGCCGTAGTTTTCGTGTTTGCAACGCCTATTGAGATTTCATCCGCGATAATTCCGCAAATTATATCTGCGGGTGTATCGCCGGGGATCGCGATCATATCAAGTCCGACAGAGCATACCGCTGTCATGGCTTCGAGCTTTTCAAGCGAAAGCGCGCCTGATTCTGCAGCGGCGATCATGCCTGCATCCTCCGAAACGGGAATGAAAGCGCCCGAAAGTCCGCCAACGTGTGATGATGCCATAACGCCGCCTTTTTTGACTGCATCGTTAAGAAGTGCCAAAGCTGCCACCGTGCCGTGTGCACCGCACTGCTCAAGCCCCATATTTTCAAGTATGTATGCTACCGAGTCACCGACAGCGGGTGTAGGTGCGAGCGAAAGGTCAACGATGCCGAAGGGAACATTCAGTCTGCGCGATGCCTCGTGTGCAACAAGCTGTCCCATACGTGTTATCTTGAAGGAAGTTTTCTTTATTATATCGGCAAGGGCTGAAAGGTCACAGTTGCCTGCGCGTTTGATTGCAGAGCTTACAACACCGGGACCTGAAACGCCGACATTTATAACGGTTTCCG
>JAZTXA010000185.1:0-2460 GCA_045636245.1 Eubacteriales bacterium
AACGTATGGTTTCCCGCCGTTACGACATCAGCACCCGAATTTATAAGCGTGTGTGTGCTTTTTATATCCATTCCGCCGCCATCGGCGGCGTTTTCACCGTTTATGACAACAAAATCGATCTTTTCGCTTTTGCGTATATTCCACAGACTGTTTTTTATCTTCTCGACTGCTTGGGGACCGACAACATCGCCCAAAGCCATAATTTTAAGTATCATCTTTTAAAGCTGTAACTTCCTATAGTGATATTTGTATAATAATGGTTAAGTATTTCACTGTGCGTATATCCTTCTTCAGACAGGAGATTTGCGCCGTACTGGCTCATACCGATGCCGTGGCCTCTGCCCTTGACCTCAAAAACGAATTTTTCGATTTCCTCATCGTAAGACACAGTGAAGTTTGACGAGCGCAGACCGAACATTGACTGTATTTCACGGCCGGTAAACTCAACTCCGCCGACTGTCAATGTTTCGACTCTTCCGCTTCTGTTAAGTGTGCGGCTCGTTATCCAATCAGCAGGATCATCGGAAAATTCCGCGTTCTTTGACTGTGCTCTTATATATTTTTTGAATGTTGCTGTTTTGAATGTGACCGTATCGCAAAGACCGCCGAAGCCGTCATCCTCGGGTGAGTAGACTGATTTCAGATACGGATAATCACCGTTCTCCCAGACGTTTTCAACGTCGTCAGTGAATTTATATGACATGGAGTGGTAAGCCGCGAAGATGGGTGCGCCGTCGTAGAGCATTACCTGTCCCTTTGTTGCATCGACTGCGGGACAAATAGCATTAAATATCTGGTCGGCATATGCTTTGCCCCATTTTTTCTCTGCCTCTTCTCTTGAAATATATGCCTGGCAGTGGCCGCTGTTTGTGCAAATGTGCGCACCGTCTTTTCCGTGTCCTGAATAATGGAAGTTGGAATTGAGCATCTTGTGAAGTGTGTACGTTCTTGATGCTACCGCTTGCGCCTTGAGTGCCTCAGTGCCGAAATATGACGGCATTTCCGCCGCAACGACACCGTAAAGGTATTCTGTCATAGACAAAGTTACGTATTTTTTGGAGCTGTGAAGATAGACCTTAAGATTTCTTTCGTCGTCGCTCTGTGCCGCACTTCCCGACACGGATATTGTGATATCGGGCATTTTTTCGGGAAGCTCAGGCTCTCTTGTTTCCTCGGACTCCTCTTCTACCTGCTCTTTATCAAGCTTGTCAAGAACCTGAAAAAGCGGAGAAAGTGCGAAGGAATCATCCTCGTCGTAGCCGAAAATGAACTCATCTTCCGTTTCGTCACCGTCGGGCACAGCTTCAAGCACGGGGGCTTTTTCTTTTTCTTCAAAGCCTGCCACTATTTCCGAAAGCTGTGTGCTGTCGGGTGTATCTGCCTGTAAAACAGGCACATCACCCTCTTTTTCATCCTTATAATAGGCGTTTGCCAGAACTAAGGGAACAAGTATGGAGATGGCAACCGTTGCCGCCAAGACCGATAGTATTCCTTTCATTGTGTAAATCGTCCTTTCGTGTTTTTGCCCTTTTGGGGCGTTGGTATATATATATTGTAAACCTTTCGAAATTATACTTTTTTTCGTAAGGGGATTGACAAATTTTAAAGCCGTGTTTATAATTAAATTGTGTAATTGAATGGCTTTTTGCGGGCATATTTTGCCTGCCTGCGTCATTCAAAAGTTTTTAAAAAGGAAGCAAAAATATGGGAAAAATTACTTTTATGGGTGCGGGAAGCACCGTTTTTGCAAAAAATGTTTTGGGCGATGCCATGCTTACAGAATCGCTTCGCGATTTTACAATAGCACTTTATGACATCGACGGTGAAAGACTTGAAGAATCGTTTATAATGGTAAATGCGCTTAACGCAAACATAAACGAGAATAGAGCCAAGGTTGAAAAATATCTCGGTGTTGAACAGAGAAAGGATGCCCTGCGCGGTGCTGATTTTGTTGTAAATGCCATTCAGGTCGGCGGTTATGAGCCGTCAACGGTCATTGACTTTGAGATACCCAAGAAATACGGTCTGCGCCAGACTATCGCCGATACTCTCGGAATCGGCGGTATTTTCCGTGCGCTCCGCACGATCCCCGTTATGGATGATTTTGCAAGGGATATGGAGGAGGTTTGCCCCAATGCGCTTTTCCTTAACTATACAAATCCCATGGCAATGCTTACAGGCTTTATGCTCAGATACACAGGCGTCAAAACGGTTGGTCTTTGCCACAGCGTTCAGGTATGCTCTGCAGGTCTTTTGGAGCTTTTGGGTATGCAGGATAAGATGGAGGGAAGAAAGGAGCTTATTGCAGGTATTAACCATATGGGTTGGCTCCTTGAAATTCAGGATAAAGATGGTAACGACCTTTATCCCGAAATCAGAAAGAGAGCAGCAGAAAAGAACGAAAAAGAAAAGCACGGCGATATGGTTCGTTTCGAGTATATCAAGAATTTTGGCTACTAC
>JAZTXA010000186.1:0-15476 GCA_045636245.1 Eubacteriales bacterium
TCTTCGGGAATACCTATAGCATCGGGCATTTTACCGCCTCTTGCGTTGATCTCTTCAACAGCTGACTGTGAAACAGATGATGCACCGTGGAGAACGATCGGGAATCCGGGAAGTCTCTTTTCTACTTCTTCGAGAATGTCAAAACGAAGCGGAGGGGGAACGAGGATTCCGTTTTCGTTTCTTGTGCACTGCTCGGGAGTGAACTTATATGCGCCGTGGCTCGTACCGATAGCGATAGCAAGTGAGTCAACACCTGTACGTGTTACAAATTCTTCAACCTCTTCAGGTCTTGTGTATGATGAATCTTCAGCAGAAACGTTAACGTCGTCTTCAACGCCTGCAAGTCTGCCGAGCTCGCCTTCTACAACACAACCGTGAGCGTGTGCGTATTCAACTACCTTCTTTGTAAGAGCGATATTTTCTTTAAATGATGCGTGTGAGCCGTCGATCATAACAGACGAAAAGCCCGCATCTATACATTCCTTACAAGCTTCAAAGCTTGCGCCGTGGTCAAGGTGAAGTGCCAAGTCGATACCTGTTGTATCCATTGCCGCCTTAACCATGCCCATAAGATATTCCTTACCCGCATATTTCATTGCGCTGGAGGAAACCTGAAGGATAACGGGGGATTTTTCTTCTGCGCATGCTTCTGTAACAGCCTGGATTATCTCCATGTTGTTGATGTTGAAAGCGCCGATAGCGTATCCGCCGTCATATGCCTTTTTGAACATATCCTTTGTTGTAACAAGTGCCATTTTTTGTTCTCCTTAATAAATAATTATATTTAACAGGGGTATTATACACCATATAAAATAATAAATCAATATTTTTTTCAAATATTTATCGTGCTCTTAATTTTTTTGTAATATTTCCCCTAACCGTAAAATCCATAACCGTATATTTCATTCAGCGTAATACCGTGCGGGTCGACACCTTAACACTCTCACTGTTGTGTTTTTTGCACAAGTACTAAAGTTAAATTTTGTCAAAAATCACAATCAGGAATTTATTGACAGAAAAAAAGTTTTATGCTATAATTAACACAGAAAAGGCAATAATGTTTCGTTTAAGATTCACAAAGCCGAAATTATGAAAGAGGTGATACCGATGGCAAGTACAATTTTCCATCACGGCTACAAGTGAACAAAATTTTAAAAAAAGAAAGGAACAAAAGCTAATGAAAAAATCGTATCAATTTTAATCATCACAGCTATTTTGCTGTCAGTTTTCCCGTTTTCATCGGTAGTTTTCGCATCAGACACTACCCCGCTGTCGCTTAAATCATTTAAAGATGGCGAGTTATTTGATTCCTTGGCATTACAAAATGGCACAATGACAAAGGCAGAGCTTGAAAAAGCAACACTTTCGGATAGCGACGTGCCGAGCTTTGTTGACAGAAGCTTCCTTGAAGAAAATGATTCTGTCAAACGATTACAAAATAAAGAAGAAGAATTAAATGCGCTTGTTTATCAAAATAAAGACGGAACATTATCAAAGATGATATTTTCCGAGAATATCAAATATAAAGACGAAAACGGAAAAGTAAAGGATAAGTCAAACCGTCTTGAATTCAACAGCGCAACATCATCGTATGTAAATCCCGACAATAATATCAATGTCAGACTTCCTGATAAAATAAGCTCAAATACTCCTGTATCGGTAGCATACGATGGATTCAAAATAGATATTATGCCGAACGGTGCAGATGCTGACGGCGTTAAGGTTGAAAATACCGTAAGGTATGACGGTGTATTCGGAAATGAAACACAGCTTGTATATACCCCCTTGTTCAGCGGAATTAAGGAAGATATCATACTTAATTCACTTCCGTCTGATAATGAGTTTGAGTTTACTGTAGAAGCCGTCGGTCTTGAGCTTGTATGTATAGACGGCGAATACGTGCTTGTTGATACAAACGGAGATGTAAAGGCATACTTCGGCGAGCTTGTTATTTATGATTCAAACGGTGCCGAGGGCACGGGAGCTGTCAATGCAGTTCAGAACGAAAACGGAAGTATTCAGTATACAATAACCGTTGACAGTTCATTTTTGCAGACTGCATCTTATCCCGTAACGGTTGACCCTGCTGTATTGTATACGGCAACATCAGATATTGTGGATTCACAAATACAATCCGGAAGCACAAGTATGAACCCATCATCTTCAAGAATAATAATAGGTAAAACAACTTCTTCGGATCCTGCAAAAAGAATGATCATAAAGCTTCCGTCAGCGGCAAATTATGTAATAAACAGAATAGATCGTATAACAGATGTTACATCTGTAAAGTATTATATGTATTGCTGTAACAACGCAAGTACACCTATACCGTCGCTGTATGCTTACAGAATGACTGAATCGTGGGGAAGTACGTCAACTTCTGTTTCAACTACGCTGTTTTCAGCTTATAACACATTAGGAAGCGGGGCTGTAATGATTCCGGCATCAGGTTCATACAGTTACATCGGTATCAACCTTAAAGGAATATTCTCTGCATGGAAAAGCGGAAGTCCTAATTACGGAATAATGCTGAAATCGAGCGATGAGTCCTCGGCTAATTATATGTATGTCCGTTCTATGGAATATTCTAACGTTGAAGGACGCCCATATGTCGTTGTAAGATACAGAGAAACATTCTCTAATACACCGACTACAGGGATAAGTGATAAGAGCTTGTACAGAATATCCACAACGGAAACCACAAAAAGATATATTACGAGAACGCAGTCCGCATCATCTCATATTCCTTCGGTGCAGGGTGTGATAAACGTAACAGGCTCAACAAAGCCGCAAAGCCAGTACGTTGCGATAAATTATGTCGGAAATGGCAGATATACACTTTCCTTTGCAATTACAGAAGGAGAAAATATGTATCTGCAAGCAGACGATAATGACAATATTTCTCTGGTATCTTCAATTACAAATAGCAATGGTAGTTATAATAATTATGGATTATGGCATATAGTGTACAATTCCATAGGAACTTCATATACGTTTGTCAATGTTGGAAGCTCTTCGTCATATCTTACGTATAACAATGATAATTCTCTTTCAAACCGCCCCTCAACGATCTCCGACGGCGACAAGTGGTATTTGACAAAGGTAGGTATGGATGTTCCGATAATAAAACAAGAAACCAATTATTATTGCGGTCCCGCTTCAACACTTCAAGTTTTGCGCTATTTCGGCATAACAGACAGCCAGATTCCCGGTACTGGGAATTCTGCTCAAGATAGAATATACCAGCGTGTAAGAACAAGCACTGATGCTGGGGCTGATTCTTATATGTATTTGATAAAAGATGAAATATGCAAACCGTCATACGGCATATATCCTACACACGATTATCAGTTTTATACTAAAGGAAATAGCATGGGGGGTGAAGTAGCAGAAGCTATAGATTCAATTTCTACAATGAATGAATTTTTAAACAATTCATTGACCCATGGATTTCCGGTGATTTTTTCTGCACGTGAACCGTTTCGATTAAACTATTATCCTTCTAGTCAAGATAAAGGGCATTATATTACTCTCGTAGGATATGATTCACTAACAAATAAATATATACTACGTGATTGTAATTATAACGATTCGTATTTCGGAGAATTCACGGTTACTGATACCGAAATATATAATGCGTGTATATTAAATTCAAAACATATCTTGTGTTTAAAATATACGAAAGGATGATAATATTATGAAAAAAATACTATCCATTATTCTCTGTTCTATTTTGCTTTTATCAGCTATAACTATAACTTCATTTGCTGCTCCAAAAATAACATTGGATGAAGCGGAAGACCTTATACGGCAAATGGTTGATTACAAATATACCGTTTTGGGTGACATCAAGGACAGCGAATATATAATAGACATTCAAAACTTCCGAGGTGAGCCTGTTACTGATAAAGCCGTCTTAAAAGCGCTTCGCAAAGAAACAGGAATTGATGAAAGTCATGTTGGTATCATATTTTACGAGCTTCAGGGAGAGTACGGCAAGGCATCGTTTTGGTTTGACCGATTGAGAAATTTTTTGACTGATAAATATGTCGAGGAGAATTTGAAGCTTGACTATGCACTCGTTCAGGTAGGAGAAAATGCATATACTGTATCAAGCATAGCGTATGATCTGGCGCCGGGTTATCCGACTTTGGCATACGGAAAATCTATAAGCGATTGTATAACATTTATTGACGATGATACGGTAATGTTTGAAGCATCATACAACGATGAAGATACAAAACGCCAAATAGATTTTGAATATACGGAAAACGGTTGGCGTATTTCGGGCGGCGAGGGGGCAAAGAGCTTTCTTCGCTATGCTTGGAAAAACAGCAACGCACAAAACCCCGAAACGGGTGACGGTGTGACGGTTATTATCGCTTGCTTGATTATCTCAATGCTCGGTGTGGGCATAACCGTAAAAAAACGTAGGTATACAAAAATATAGCATAACATAAAAATGCGGAGGATATCGTTATGAAAAGGCTAATATCTCTATTTCTTTGTGTCACCTTGTTTTCGCCTTTGCTTTTAATATCTGCAAATGCCGAGCAGTCAATAACGAAAACGGAAGCGGCAGAGCTTATTGACAAAATGTATAAGTTCAAAGAAACGATTGGGGGCACGAATACAGATATATTTTTAGGCAGTCTTCCGAGGACACTTGTAACAGATCAAGCTGTATATAAGCAAATATGTGAAAAATTATATAGCGGCCGTTATTATCCCGAAATGGAACTTTTCTCACTGCCTGACGGTGAATATGGTACACTTTCTTTTTGGCATGATCACATAAAAAAATTTATGACGGACAGCTATGTTGAAAACAACGTGGTTTTGCATTTTGGACTTATCGAGCTTGGCGATAAAGTGTATATGGCAGATCCTGTAGCTTATATGGAGGTGCCGGGGTTTCCGCATCTGTGCGGATGTGACCTTCCGCTTGAAGACCATATAACATTGGTTGACAATGACACGGTTTTACTTGAAGCCGATTATCGTAATATGGACCAAGAAGGGCGCTTTAAAGAGGTTGATTTCGAGTATACCGAAAATGGCTGGCGGATTTCGGGCGGAGAAGCAACAGAACAGTTTATGTACCGTGCATCTGTAAGAAATACAGAAAATCCCGAAACGGGGGATAGTGTAACACCTGTTATTGTTTGTTTGCTTATATCAATACTCGGTGTGGGCATAACCGTAAAAAAACGCAGATGTATGCATATAGCATAATATAAAAAGCGGCGACTCATTTTTGAAAATTGTTTTCAAAATGAGTCGCCCTATGTGTTTTTTGAATATGTTTTGTAGGGGCAAGATTCAAGCAGTTCGCAAAACGAACCGCGAATCGCCCGAATAAAACGAATGAAAATGGGTTTTATTCGGACAGTCGACGCCTGTCCCTACAAAATACTTCGTTTATATAAACATACCGAAATGAAAAAATTCTCCCCCGCTGTATGGCAAGCGGGGGAGAGCCTTTTTATTACTTTCTGATTCCGAGCTTATCGATGATAGCGCGGTATCTGTTGATGTCCTTCTTCATGAGGTAGCCGAGAAGGTTTCTTCTCTGACCAACCATTTTAAGAAGACCGCGTCTTGAGTGGTGGTCGTTCTTGTTCACCTTGAGGTGTTCGTTAAGAGTGTTGATTCTTGTTGTAAGAATCGCGATCTGTACCTCGGGTGAGCCTGTATCGTTTTCGTGAATTTTGTAATTGGATATGATATCCTGTTTCTGTTCTTTAAGCATTTTTATCACCTTTCAAAAATAAATTCGAGATACAAGGAATACGGCGGGTGAAACGCACCTTCGGTAATGTGCCCTGTTGCCCGTAAGCCGTGTATCCGTTTATGCCATACCGAGCGTTATTATATCACAACAAAACGCATTTGTAAATAGTTTTTCCAATTTTTTTACTTACAAACCGCGTTTTTTATTGTCAAAGTGTGTCAAGATCAAACGGTGTGCGCTGATATACGAAGAAGTTGAGCCAGTTGGAGAAAAGCAAATTTGCATGTGAGCGCCACTTGTTCGGCGGTCTTTTTTCGGGGTCGTCATCGGGGAAGTAATTATACGGAATGTCGATATCAAGCCCCTTATTTTTATCTCTGAAATATTCAAGGGAAAGCGTATTATAGTCATATTCGCAGTGTCCCGTGATGAAAAATCTGCTTTTCGCATCGTCGGAAATGAGATATGCCCCGACCTTGTCTGATGATGCCAAAACATTCAGGTTGAATGCGGCTTCAAGCTCATGCTCGTTTATTGCCGTATGACGTGAATGAGGCGCTAGAAACGTTTCGTCAAAGCCGCGGACAATTGGGTGCTTCGGCTCATGCACCTTATGCTCAAATATACCGAAAGCCTTCTTATCAAGCGGATATTTGTTTATACCGTAATAGTAGTAAAGTGCCGCCTGCGCAGCCCAGCATATAAATATTGTGGAGCAAACATTTTTTTCAGCCCATTTAAATATTCTGCAAAGTGCCTCCCAATATGTGACCTCCTTGAAATCGAGGTTTTCAACGGGTGCGCCCGTTATTATAAGGCCGTCGAACTTACGGGTGCATATATCGTCAAAATCGGCATAGAAAAGCCCCATATGCTCTTCGGAATAGTTTTTTGATTTATGTCTGTCCACACGGACAAGCGTAAGCTCCACCTGCAAGGAAGTGTTTGAAAGCAAGCGTACAAGCTGTGTTTCGGTCACTTCTTTCGTCGGCATGAGATTAAGCACCGCAATTTGTAAAGGGCGGATATCCTGTGTTTCGGCACGGAGCTTGTTCATTACAAATATATTTTCGCTTCTGAGTATCTCTGCCGCAGGAAGCCCGTCGGGAATTTTTATTGGCATAATTACCTCCTTGAAAAAAGTGATCACTTCAGTTTACCACATTATTTGTTTTTTTTCAATATGTGAATGTAAATTTTAAAAAATAGAATTGAAAAGATTGCAAGACATACTGTATAATAATCGAGAAAATAATTTTTTTGTGCAATAAAACACACATCTTATGCATTTATATTATGACGGAGGAAAAAAGCTATGCTGTATTTCGGGATCATTTCGTCGCCGAAAGAAAACGAATATACAAAGAACTGCAAAAATCTTTTGCTTGAATCGTATATTGCAAAAGCAGCCGAAGGCGACACGGATGCACTTGCAAGTCTTTACGAGGAAACAAAGAGTGCGGTTTACGGCTTTGCCTTGTCCATTTTAAAAAACGCTCACGATGCGGAGGATGTACTTCAGGACACGTATATAAGAATATACAGTTATGCTTACACATACAAAGCATCGGGAAAACCCATGGCATGGATACTTGAAATAACGAAAAATATTTCATATATGCTGATAAGAAAGAAAAGCCGTGAGGATTTTGTTTCCGAAGAGGAGACAGCAAACATGCAGAGTGCCGATTTTTCAGATAATTCCGCCGTTAAGCTCTCCGTTGCCGATGCAATGCTGAAGCTGTCGGATGAGGAAAGGCAGATAATCACCCTGCACGCCTTATCGGGGCTTAAACACAGGGAAATTGCAAAGCTTCTCGGTCTGCCCGTGTCAACGGTGCTTTCGAAATACAGCAGATCCGTAAAAAAACTGCAAAATATGTTGGAGGGATAAAAATGGATATTGAAAAGAGATTGAAAAAAGAAATTGAAGATTCCACACCGAATGTACTTGACGGTATTTTATCCGCCTGCAAAGATGTGAAAGGAAGTGCAAAAATGAAAAAACAAAGAAAAATATTACCAATCGTTGCCGCGGCTGCCGCATTTTCTCTTATATTCGGCACCGTGTTCGGTATCATGATACACACAAACGCAAATGCTGTTGATTCAGTCGTGTCGATAGATGTAAATCCGAGTGTTGAATTACAGCTTAACAAAAAAGAAAGGGTTGTTTCGTTTACAGCTATAAACGATGACGGTACGGAAATACTTAAGGATATTGACGTCAAAGGCATGCCTGTTGAGACGGCTGTGGAAAACGTACTCAATACAATGAGGGAAAAGGGATATATAGACGGCGACAAAAACTCCGTGCTTATATCCGTTAAAAACAAGAACCAACAGCAAGCGGATACTCTTTCTGATAAGCTGCTTAACTCCGCATACGAATCAATGGACAAAAAGCACGGCTCTGCCGCCGTTTTGTCACAGTCGATATCCGACGAGGACAGCACAAAGGAGCTTGCGAAAAAATACGGTCTTTCCCACGGCAAAGCAAAGCTTATAGCGAAGATAATGGAAAAAGACAGCCTGCTTACCATAGATAAGCTGGCGGGGCTTCCGATGAACGACCTCAACCTTCTGATACAGAAAAACGGCATTCAGCTTGACGGTATCAAATGCAAGGGCGAGGCGACGGATGCAACGTATATAACTGACGAGGCGGCAAAGCTGAGTGCGTTTGCGGAAGCGGGCGTAACAGAAGACGCTGTAACCAAACTGAAAATTAAAATGGACTGTGATCACCGCACAATGGTTTACGAGGTGGAATTCACCGTTGACGGCATTGAATACGAATATGAAATTCACGCTCAGACAGGCGAAATCCTCGATTTTGAGATAGACGACGAAAAGGGCGGTAAGGAAGAAGGCAAAAAGCCCATCGTTGATACATCGTCATTTATAGGCGAGGATGCGGCGCAAGCTGCGGCAAAGGAAGCATTTGCAAAGATTGACACAGCAAGCATAGTTGATTCCAAGGTGAAGCTGGACGAGGACGACGGTATATACATTTACGAAATAACAATAAAGACAGACAGTAAGAAATACGAGTACGATGTTGATGCCGTAAGCGGCGAAATTCTTTCAGAATCCGTTAAGACCCTGGGTGATGGAAACAAAAACGAAAACAACGGCAACGGTCACGGCAACCGCCCCGAAGGCGGGCTGATACAGGACAGCTTTATAGGTGAGGACAAAGCGCTTGAAATTGCGCTTAATGACAGCGGAAAAGATGCCGCTGAGACGACACAGCAGAAGGTAAAGCTTGACGAAGAAGACGGCACCATCATCTACGAAGTAACGCTTAAAACAGCAAACGAAAAATACGAGTATGAAATAAACGCTCAAACAGGCGAAATACTTAAATCAGAGCACAAAGCAATAAAGGTAAAAAACTGAAAATAAAGCATTTTGATTTAATCAGTCAAAAACGGGAGAATCATCTCCCGTTTTTTTTATAAAAATGAGCAAGCTTCAGCCAACGATGTATTCGCCAAGCGTAAATGGGCGTCATTCAGGGGCGTCACGTTTCGCTTTTGCGAAACCGACGGTGCGTAATTATAAACAGTTTCAGTAAAGCTATGCACGCACCGCCGAATTCACGCTTGCGTGAATTGTGACGCCCCCGAAAACGAACAGAAAACGGGAACAGGCGGTGGATTTGCAAATCCACCACCCTGCACGATATCGCGTTGAATGGCGAAAAAGGCGAAAAAAAAACGGAAAGCCGTGGCTTTCCGTTTTTATTTACTCAGCGTAAATTAAGCGCGAACCTTCTTGGAAACTACAACGCCTGCAAGAGCGATCATAGCAACTGTAACTGTAACAACTACGAATGAATCGCCTGTTTCGGGGTTGGAAGGTGTATCGGGTGTTGAGGGAGCATCAGGTGTTTCGCCTGTGCCTGTGTATGCGTAGTTAATTGCGCATACCTTGTAGCTGTAACCCGAAAGAGTAGCTGTGCTTTCAGCACCGAAAGCAACAGTAGCATCAGCACCTGCAACGATACCTTCAGAAATTGCTTTCTTGTACGTATCCTGCGCCAAAATCTTGTCATTTTCAAATGCGATAGCACCTGTAAGTGTGAGCTTGGGGCCGTTAGCGCCGCTCTTTCTGAGCTCGATAGCGCAGTTTCTGTCGCTGGGGTTTGCGTAAGATGCAAACTTACCGCCTACAACAAGGATATCAGCAGCAACGCCTGCAGCTTCGCTTGCATTGTCAGCGTTGATACCTGCTTTACCTGCGGAAAGTGTGCAGTTTGTGATAGTAACTTTACCGCCTTCAACAATAACAGCGTCCATGTTGCCGTCGCCGCCCTTAACTGTGATGTTCTCGATTGTGAGCTCACCATTGGAAACGTTGATAGCATCGTTGCTTGTGGAGATGATAGCACCTGTCTTAGCAGCAGATGAGTCGTATACATAAGCGATACAAGAGCCGCCTGCAACTCTCAATACAGAGTCACTTGATGTCCATTTGTGACCGTTAAGGTCAACAATAAGGTTGTTGCCATCTTCGAGAAGAAGGTAAGAGGGCTCTGTGATGTCAGCTGTAAGCTTGTTTACAGTTACACCGTCGAAAACGAACTGTGCTACGGAAGATACAGATACTTCAGCAGCATTAGCTGTGAGAGCCATGCAAGAAAGAACCATTGTCACAATAACAAATAATGAGATAATTTTTTTCATGTTAATAATCCTCCTTTTATATTCTTTGTCTTGGACACAATAATAATACACTACACGAATGATTTTGTCAATACCTTATAATGGAAATTTACAAATCCGGCGGCGGTTTTATCTTCATATAGCGGTAAATTTTGTTAAATAACTGTTAATTTGCAGAAAAAGCCTTGACTTTTCACAATCGCGTGATACAATGGTATTGTTCGTTAGCACTCATAGGTTAAGAGTGCCAAAAACGGACAATATCTAACAAAATCCGGAGGAATATAAAATGACGATCAAACCGCTTGCAGACCGCGTTGTAGTTAAAAAGGTCGAAGCTGAAGAAACAACAAAAAGCGGAATAATACTCACAGCATCCGCAAAAGAAAAGCCCCAGGTGGCAGAAGTTATCGCAGTAGGCCCCGGCGGCATGGTTGACGGTAAGGAAGTTAAGATGACCGTTTGTGTCGGCGCAAAGGTAATACTCAGCAAGTATGCCGGTACGGAAGTTAAATGCGACGGCGAAGAATATATAATCGTAAGAGAAAGCGAAATTCTCGCTTGCGTAGAAGACTGAATTCACCTAAGAAAGGAATAATATAACAATGGCTAAAGAAATTATTTACGGTTCGGAAGCAAGAAGTGCCCTTCAAAGAGGCGTTGACCAGCTTGCCGATACAGTTAAGATCACACTCGGACCGAAGGGCAGAAACGTCGTTCTTGACAAGAAATACGGCGCTCCCCTTATCACAAACGACGGTGTTACAATAGCAAAGGATATCGAGCTTGACGATGCATTTGAAAACATGGGTGCACAGCTCGTTAAGGAAGTTGCAACAAAGACAAACGATGCCGCAGGTGACGGTACAACAACAGCTACACTTCTTGCTCAGGCTCTTATCAGAGAGGGTATGAAGAACGTAACAGCAGGCGCTAACCCCATGGTGCTCCGCAAGGGTATTGCAAAGGCAACAGAGGCGGCAACAGCGGCGCTTATCGCACAGTCCAAGAAGGTAAACGGCACATCCGACATTGCAAGAGTAGGTACAATATCTGCAGGAGATGAGGTTATCGGTAACCTTATCGCAGACGCAATGGAAAAGGTAACGGCAGACGGCGTTATCACAGTTGAAGAATCAAAATCTGCCGAAACATACTCCGAGGTTGTTGAGGGTATGCAGTTTGACAGAGGATATATTTCCCCTTACATGGTAACAGACACAGATAAGATGGAAGCTGTTATCGACGATGCGCTCATTCTTATCACAGACAAAAAGATCTCAAACGTTCAGGAGATTCTTCCCTTGCTCGAACAGATCGTTCAGGCAGGTCAGAAGCTCGTTATAATCGCTGAGGATGTTGAGGGCGAAGCGCTCACAACTCTTATCCTCAACAAGATCCGCGGAACATTCACATGCGTTGCCGTCAAGGCTCCCGGCTTCGGTGACAGACGTAAGGAAATGCTTAAGGATATTGCTATCCTTACAGGCGGTGAGGTTATATCCTCCGATCTCGGTCTTGAACTCAAGGACGCATCCGTAGCACAGCTCGGACGTGCAAGACAGGTCAAGATCAACAAGGATAACACAATTATCGTTGACGGTATGGGCGATAAGGACGAGATCCGCGCAAGAGTAAACCAGATAAAGACAGGCATCGAAACAACAACAAGCGACTTTGACCGCGAAAAGCTTCAGGAAAGACTTGCAAAGCTTGCAGGCGGTGTTGCAGTAATCAAGGTCGGTGCGGCAACAGAAGTTGAAATGAAGGAAAAGAAACTCCGCATTGAGGATGCTCTCAACGCTACAAAGGCGGCTGTTGAAGAAGGCATCATCGCAGGCGGCGGCACAGCATTCCTTAACGTAATCCCTGTTGTTGAAAAGCTGCTTGACGAGGTTGACGGCGACGAAAAGATCGGTGTTAAGATCGTTCTTAAAGCGCTGGAAGAGCCGATCAGACAGATCGCCTTCAACGCAGGCTTTGAAGGCTCTGTTATAGTTGACAAGATAAAGAACAGCGGCAAGATCGCATACGGCTTTGACGCTTACAACGAAGAATATGTAGATATGCTTGAAAAGGGCATCGTTGACCCGACAAAGGTAACGCGCTCCGCACTTCAGAATGCCGCTTCCATCGCTTCCACGGTTCTTACAACGGAAGCTCTCGTTGCGGATAAGAAGGAAGAAAATCCCGCACCCGCAGCTGCTCCCGGCGGCATGGGCGGTATGTATTAATTCCGCAGCACAAAAAATTATATGTAAAATGTAGGGCGGGGGCTTGCTCCCGCCGCATTTTATTTGCAAGCAAACGGAAATGGGAATTTACCCGAATATACAAGTATGTAGGGGCGTGCATTGCACGTCCGTATCAAACGCCTTCCCCGGTGGGGGACAGGTGGGACGACGAGATTACACAACAATTTGTGTAACTCGCGGTGGATGAGGTGTTAATAAAACGGGTTTAAAACGGCGGGAGATAAACCCACGCCCTACGGCAAAACCCCGAATGAAATAAACGGAAACGGGTTTCAAACGGCGCCCTGCCCGCCCCCCCTCGGTTGACTTTGTCAACCGCCACGGGCGAGGGCGCATACCGTCACAGACGGTATATTAAACATGACACCGTTCCTCAAGACACGCCCGAATTAAATGAGCAAAAATGGGTTTTACCTTTTAAATGAATTGCCTTCGGCATGAATTGTCACTTCGTGACATGAATTGTTATTCGCTGTGCGAATAACGTTATAACCGTAGGGGCAGGCATGGCGCCGATACTGTAAAGATTTAGATGAAACAAGGCACTACGGCACCGCGTTGAATAAAACGAGAGAAAAAAATAAACCTCCCACAATCAGCGGGAGGTTTGTAAGACCAATATTTATTCTGCGACCTCTGCATTCGCTTCTTTAAGCGTTGTGAGATATTCCGCGGGATCCTCTGCTCGTCCGTCACATCTTACTTCAAAATGCAGGTGGGAAGCATCGGAAAGCTCTACAAGCGTGGTTTCACCCACACAGCCGAGTGCATCTCCCGCATCGACCTTGACACCCGCATTGATACCGTCGGCAAGCTGTTCATTCAGATTCTGATAGTATGACACAAGTCCGTCGCCGTGGTCAACCGTAACCGTCATACCCATCATCGGGTCGTTGTAAACTTCCTTTACAACACCGTCTGTGAAGCTGTAAACGGGCATGCCGGGCTCGGCATAGATATCAACGCCCGTGTGTGAACGGTAATCGTTCATCGTTGCAGAGTATATAGGCAGATCAACGGAATAGCTTTTGATAACATTCCCTTCCGTGGGCATCACGTAAACACGGGGTGTGGACACGGGCTCATCCTCCACGGGCACATCAACATCAGCGGGCTTTTCGGTGAATATAACCGTTTCGGGCGGCTTTGTTTCATCAGGGATAATAACGGGCACTCTCGTTGTCACGGGCGGTCTTGTTTCATTTTTATGCGCTGTTGTTACGGCACTGTCCGTTACGACAGGCGGATTCTGCTTGTCACGGCGCTTGTTTACGGCAGTTATTACGGAAAACACCATAATAATGACAAGCATGGCGGCAAGCACGACATACAGCGTTCTTGCCTGCTTTTCAAGGTTTCTTTTTTCTTCCATATGCATTTCTCCGTTTTGTGTATTTGCCCTTGCGGGCTGTATGAAATATTTTCACCACATAACGGCATTTTATACACGTGAGCAGATTTTATCTGTAAATAACAGTGAAAGGATAAATTCAAATGAGCGAAGAAGTTAAAAAAGGCGGTATATCCGTCGATATAGAACATATTTTCCCCATCATTAAAAAATGGCTGTACTCCGAAAAAGAGATTTTTCTGCGTGAGATCGTTTCAAACGCATCGGACGCCGTGACAAAGCTGAAAAGGCTTTCATCCCTCGGTCAGACAGATATTTCCGAGGACAACTACAAGATCACCGTAACGCTCGACAAGGGAGAAGGCACACTCACCGTTTCCGATAACGGTATCGGTATGACGAAGGACGAGCTTGAAAGATACCTCTGTCAGATAGCCCTCTCCGGTGCTGTTGAGTTTATACAAAAGTACGAAAACAGCGAGAGCGAGTCATCAAGCGAGGGTATAATCGGTCACTTCGGACTCGGATTTTATTCCTCATTTATGGTCAGCGACACGGTGACCGTACAAACAAGATCGTACACCGGTACCCCTGCCGTCAAGTGGGTATGCACCTCTGACGGCGACTACGAGCTTTATGACGGCGAGCGCGAAGAACGCGGAACAGATGTTATAATGAAGATATCCTCCGAGGAAGCGGAGTATCTTACCGAGGGCAAAATACGCGAAATTCTTTCAAAGTACTGCTCTTTCATGCCCGTACCCGTTTACTTTGTTGTCGAAGGTGAGGAAAAAGAGGAAAATGAGCCTATAAACGACACCCACCCCCTGTGGCAGAGAACCGCCTCAGAGTGCACCGAGGAGGAATATAAGTCCTTCTACACAAAGGTGTTCAACGATTACAAGGAACCCCTTTTCCATATTCACATAAATGCCGATTATCCGCTTAATTTCAAGGGAATTTTATATTTCCCGAGACTGAACCATGAATATGATTCACTCGAAGGTCAGGTAAAGCTGTACTATAATCAGGTATTTGTCGCTGACAACATCAAAGAGGTCATTCCGGAATATATGCTGATGCTCAAGGGTGTTCTTGACTGTCCCGAGCTTCCCTTGAATGTATCACGAAGCTACTTACAAAACAGCGGTTATGTATCAAAGATATCGGCGCACATCGTTAAAAAGGTTGCAGACAAGCTCAATTCGATGTTCAATAATGAGCGTGAGGAATATGAAAAGCTGTGGGACGACCTTAAAATGTTCGTTGAATACAGCTCCATACGCGACAAAAAATTCAATGACAGAGTGAAAAAGTGCGTTATCTACAAGTCCGCAACGGAGGACGGCAAGTATTACACACTTGAAGAATATCTTGAATCGGCAAAGGAAAAGCACGAAAATACGGTGTATTACGCAACTGACGTAACGGCTCAGGCGCAGTATATTTCGATGTTTGACAAAGAG
>JAZTXA010000187.1:0-5406 GCA_045636245.1 Eubacteriales bacterium
CGTTTACATATTCATTGCAAACTCTGTAATAGTTAAGCTTGAAGTCATTGTTTGAATAATAGATATAGTCGAGTATTCTGTTTTCTGCGCCGTAGTTTGTGAATGTTGCGCCTGTTATGCTTGTTGTGGCGGTGGAACCGTTTGTATATCCGTACTGCTCCATCTTCGTACATGCTGCACTTCCGAAGTCTGCGTTATAGTCACCCGAAATATAAACAGGGTAGCCGTTGCCGTGCTTGTCTACAAAGTCCTGGATTATTGCAAGCTGTTTAAGTCTTATTGCATCGGTCGTATACTCAAGGTGCGTATTTATTACAAGTATCATCTGAAGGTCGGATTTTCTCTGAAGGAATGCATATGTGAAGATACGGTTATACATTGATTCGGGGTATCTTGAAACGGTATCGGGAGTTGCGGAAAGCCACTTTGTTCCCCAGCCTGTGAGGTTGAAAATGTGCTTGTTGTAAAGAATTGAGCTATGTTCGCCCGCAGAACCGCCGTCACGGCCAAGACCTACAATGGCATATGTATCTCCAAGGTTTGCCTGCAGATAATTCATCCACGTGGGTGTTGCTTCCTGAATACCTATCGTATCCGGCATGTATTTCTTCATTTTTGTGACAACTCTGCTCATTCTTTCGTTTGTTACATTTCCGCAGTACACATTGTAGGACATTGCTGTATGCTGTGAATTATCTATCTTGAATATCTGTGCATCGGTCAAATTCGGTGTGTAAACATCGATCGTTGTACCGTCATTTGTGCTTGCTGCGTATATATCGACAACCGCATTCTTAGATAAAACAGACTGAATTATGAAAGAGTCTTCCTTCGGACACAGATACCAGCGCTGTGCATTTGAGCCATTGTCGGTCGTAACCTGCAAAGCTGTTCCTGCTGTTGTATCGCTGTTTGGAACTGTAAGAACTTTACCGTTTGAATTGTTTACGATCTTGTAGGAGTTGTTAGACTGACGCTCAAACCTCCAAACCTGTTCGGAGTGTTCGCTTGCGCCGTAGAGTATTACGTTTGTTCCTCCGCTGAGGGATATTCTTTTACCGGTTGCGAAAGAAGGCAATATTCTTGCATTGAAATGCGATCCGATATTCACAGGTGCTGTGTATTCCATATAATCACCTGAGAATGTTGTTATTTTAAACTGCTGTGAAGAAACCCTGCCGTTGTAAGTTCCGATCTGTACGTTTGTATCGTTTTCAACATTTCCTCTGTAAATGTCAAGCACGCATGAGGATGAGCATTTGGGTACAAGCGTATAACCGCTTGAGGTTCCCACTATGAACCATCTTTGGTTATTTGCTGCTGTATTTGCATCGTATACACCGACGTTTGTGCCGTTAGTTGCGCCCGAATAGCTTACATCAAGTGCTTTTCCGTTTTCCTGATTTATAAGCATATAGCTTCCGTCGCTTTGCTTTGCAAATCTCCACAGCTGACGTACTGTTTTTTCACTTGATTTCATTGCCACATTTGATGAACCTGTAGCAATAACACCGACATTATTCTTTGATATTACACCTGTGACACTTGCAATAAAGTTTGTGCCGAGGTCAACTGCTGACTGCTCAACCTGATTTTCTATATCTGTAATGCGTTCAATTTCAAATGACTGTGCGTTGGAGCCGTTTGGTGTATATGCCTGAACATTTGTGCCGTTTGCAATATTACCTGCGTGGATATCCATGACGTATGCGCCGAGGACGGATTTAATTGTGTATGAGCCGTCATCGTTTACTTCAAGATTCCAACGCTGCGTTGTGGAATTTGAATCGTTTGCCACGCGTATATTTGTTCCGTTTGAAACACTTGAGCTTTCAACCTCAATACATTTTCCGGTGTCTTTGTTTTTGATCTCATAGCTTCCGTTTGTTTGTTTTGTAAATGTCCATATCTGTGATGATTTAAGAGCTGTATTTGACAGCTGAACATTGGTGTTGGCAAATGCAATCGAAAGGGAAGAATTAGCCTTTGTTATTCTTGCATCAAATGAAGTTACAGCTGCAACTTTAACTGTAATATTCTTTGATGTATTGCCGTATTTAAGAGTTACCTTAGTATCGGTCTGGCTTAAGTATTTGCCGCCCGACGGGTATGTAATATCAAAGCCGTCACCGTATGAAAGGACGGTGCCGTCTGTATATGTAACATTTACATATACTCCCTCAGAAGAAAATCTCTCGCCTTCTTCGTAGTTCGTTCTTTCGGGACTTCCCTTAAATTCAACGGATTTAATATGCGGTGAACACATCGAAACTAACTTCGACAAATCTTTTTCATCAACTTTGCCGTCATTATTAATATCCATACAGCGTGTTTGTACAGGACTTATATTTGTGCCGATCAATTTTTTGAAACGAACGGAATCCTTTCCGTTTATAAAACCGTCCTCGTTGATGTCGCCGCTTATGATGATAGTTGCTTCTTCCTTGGCAATACCGTCAACAAAAAGTGTTACCGTATCACCTGTTTTTAATGTTTCTGTGTTTGTATAAACCTCGCAGTCACCTTTAAGAAGATTCTTTACGCTTTCAGTGCTTGAATTGCAAGGAACACCGCACAAATAAGCTGTATTGTTCATGCGGTAAACATAAAGCCCCGTACCCGAAAGCGGGGTTAAAAGATTTTGTTCATTTGCTGTTGTGAATAAACCCGTTAAGGAAAATACACAGGCAAATGCGCACAGTAAAGCTGTGAGCCTTTTAAAATTTTTCATAATACCTCCTCGGTTATGTGGTTAAAAATACATATTATTCTATCACAATAAGTATTTATTTGTGTTAATACAGTGTGAATAAACAATTTTCGGCGATAAGTGCTATTATCAGTGTGAAAAATTGTTAATATTGCACAAAGGGTGTGCAGGTAAATTCAAGATATTTAAATAACCATAAAACTCCCACAGCGGATATGAAAACATCTGCCGTGGGAGTTTTGCACCTGTTAATATCTTACCTTTTATAAAATTATCAAAGATTTTTGAGGCTTTGATCGATATCCGCAATTATATCGTCAACATTTTCAAGACCGACAGAGAATCTGATAAGTCCGGGGTTTATGCCTGCGGCAACAAGCTGCTCATCTGTCAGCTGTCTGTGTGTTGCGCTTGCGGGATGGAGAACACATGTGCGTATATCCGCTACGTGAACCTCATTTGAAGCAAGCTTAAGACCGTCCATGAATTTAACAGCCGCATTTTTTCCGCCCTTGATGAAGAATGTAACAACACCTGCACAACCGTCGGGGAGGTATTTCTTAGCTCTTTCGTACATTACGGGGTCTGAATTGATTCCGGGATATACGACCTTTTCGATCTTATCACTTTTTGAAAGAAATTCTGCAACCTTTGTTGCATTTTCGCAGTAGCGTTTCATTCTTACATGGAGCGTTTCAAGTCCTAAATTGAGCAAAAATGCCGAGTGTGCGGCAGGATAACAGCCAAAGTCTCTCATAAGCTGCATTCTTGCCTTTGTGATGAATGCTGCAGGTGCGGCAAAGTCTGCATACACAACACCGTGGTAAGATTCATCGGGTTCGGTAAATTCGGGGAATTTACCGCATTTCCAGTCAAATGTTCCTGCGTCAACGATAACACCGCCGACCTGAAGTGCATGTCCGTCCATATATTTTGTTGTTGAGTGAACGACGATATCTGCGCCATGCTCAATCGGGCGGCAAAGAATAGGTGTGGGGAATGTGTTGTCAATTATAAGCGGAACATTGTTTGCGTGCGCAATTCTTGCGAATTTTTCAATATCAAGCACGGTAAGTGCGGGATTTGCAAGCGTTTCTCCGAATACAGCCTTTGTGTTAGGTTTGAATGCCTTCATTATTTCTTCTTCATCAGCTTCGGGATTTACGAATATGCATTCAATTCCGAGCTTTTTAAGTGTGTAAGCAAAGAGGTTTACAGTTCCGCCGTATATTTCAGATGCGGCGATAAAGCTGTCACCGCTGTGGCAGAGATTAAGGATGGAAAGAAGGGAAGCCGCCTGTCCCGATGATGTGCACATTGCACCGACACCGCCTTCAAGCTCTGCTATCTTCTTTTCAACAACTTCGACCGTCGGGTTTGAAAAGCGCGAGTACATGTGCGCGGTTGGCATATCAAAAAGTTCTCCGATATGCTCAGTTGAATCAAATACGTATGTTGTACTCTGAACTATGGGCATTACGCGGGGACCGCCGTTTTCGGGCTTATATCCTGCGTGCAGACACTTTGTTTCTATTTTCATTTTTATTACCTTTCCTTTCCGAAATAAACTGTTTTTTTCTATGAACACCGACGCTCATAACAGCGCCGAGACACATATACAGACTGACTATTGATGAACCGCCGTAGCTTATAAACGGCAACGTTATACCGATAACGGGCAAAAGCCCAAGACACATACCGATATTTTCAAGTGTTTGGAATATAAACACCGATGCGACACCTGCGCATATGAACATGCCGTAGTTATCTCTGTTTCTGCGTGCGATAACGAGAATACGCAGAACCAACACGGCTATAAGCACAAAAAATATGAGTGCGCCGATAAAGCCGAAATCTTCACATAAAACAGCGAAGATCATATCCGTTTGTCTTGCGGGTAATGTTGATTCGCTGGGGCTTTGTGTTATTGTACCGCTTGCATATCCGCATCCGCTGATACCGCCGTTTGCAATTGCCCTCATGCTCTGAAGTACCTGATATCCGTAGCCTTCGGGATCCTGTGTGGGATCAAAGCCTACAAGTATTCGCATTCGCTGATATTCGTTAAGCACTTTCCACATTATGGGAGATGCTATGACCATCAAGCCCGCGGCGCCTGCAAAATACCACATGCTCACCCCTGCGCAAAAGCACATAACGGCGAATATAAGACCAAAGGAAATAAGCGCTCCAAGGTCCATTTCAAGCATTACACAAACCATGATTATACCGCCGTGAATACATATGGCGGCAAGACTTTTCAATTCATTTATGTTTCCTTGTTTCAGGATACCGAGATGATATCCGAAAGTCATGATAAACATGATCTTAACTACCTCGGCGGGTTGGAGATTAACACCGACAAACGGAAGCGCTATCCAGCTGTCGTTGTTACCGAATGAACCGTGAAGCATATTCGGTATATCCTCTGCAATCGGAAGGATCAAAAGCACACACGATGCAAGAAACATCGGTATTGCCATTTTTTTCAACAAACCGTCGTAATCTATAAGCGCCATGAATACCATTGCAAAAAAACCAATGGTGGATGCCAGAATCTGAACCGTGACAAGGTTGTTTGCACCCATATAGTTCACGGCAGACGAAAGAACGATTATTCCGTAAACGGTCAGAACCACCGCAGGAATAAGTATGTACATATCAAACTGTCTTAATTTATCGAATAAACTTGTTTC
>JAZTXA010000188.1:0-6628 GCA_045636245.1 Eubacteriales bacterium
AGAAAACATAATGACAGAATATGAGGCGAATTTTTCAAAACAAGGTATACCGATAAAGCGCTGTTTGGCGAAGCTTTGAGCAGTATGGATAAAATAAATAAAAAACAGCGGTTTATAGATTTTCTTTCCGAAAGATCGGATGTAGAGCTTAAGGGAATGACTGACAGCATGAAAACACTCATGTCATATTTTCGCTGTGCCATGTTTGAGATAGAAACAAAGTTCCGTGTTCTCAATGAGCAGTTTTCAATAGAGCATGAAAGAAATCCCATAGAGAGCATAAAAACTCGCTTGAAGAGTTTGGAAAGCATACGAGAAAAGACAGAACGCAAAGATATCCCCTTTACCGTACAGTCCATAGAGGAAAATTTAAGTGATATCGCAGGTGTGCGCGTCATATGCAGTTTTATCGATGACATATATATGCTTGCCGACTGTCTTATATCTCAGGATGATGTAAAGCTGATTTGTGCAAAGGACTATATCAAAGCTCCAAAGTCTAACGGATACAGAAGCCTTCATCTCATTGTTGAAATACCGATATTTTTAAAAAACGAAAAAAAATTTGTAAAGGTTGAAGTACAGCTCCGCACGATCGCCATGGAAACATGGGCAAGGCTCGAACACAGAATGAGATACAAAAAGAATCTTTCAAAAGAGCTCCTGAAACAGACTGAGGATGAACTATTGGAATGTGCCGAACTAAGCAACACCCTTGATTTAAAAATGCAGAAAATACGAAATAAAATCGAAGGCGATATATGTAAGTGAAATAAAACAAGGTCAATCATCACGAAAGACCTTGTTTTTGTTTTATTTAGATTTTATATTCGAAAACGTACTTGCCAGACGGAACAACGAATCCCTTGGTGCGTTTAGCGCACTTACCCTCTGTTACAAGTGTGGTCTTTGCAGGATCAAGTGCAACGTATGCCTTTGTATTCACGGGAACTGTTATAGTAAGTTCAAATCCGTCAGCTGTCTTTTTCCAAGAGGATGTTATCATACCGCTGATGCTGTCGTATTTTACGTTTACAAAATCAAGCTTATCTGTAAAATACGGTCTTACAAAGAACTCCTTAAAGCCGGGCTTTGCGGGTCTGATACCGCCCATATAAGAGTACATCCATTCCACAACAGAACCGAGTGAGTAGTGGTTGAACGAGTTCATGCCGACGTCACCGAAGCCGTTTTCTATTGTATAAGAGTTCCATCTTTCCCAGATAGTTGTAGCACCGTTCTTGATGGAATATCCCCATGACGGGTATGTGTCGTTAAGCAAAAGTCTGTATGCGATATCGCTGTAGCCACAATCGCAAAGTACGGGAAGCAGATAAGAAACACCGACAAATCCTGTCGAAAGGTGGTAATTCTTTCTTTCAATGGTGCGCACGAGATGCTTTGCCGCACGCGCCCTCTGCTCCTTGGGAAGAAGCTTCATCTTAAGTGCAAGAACGTAACAGCACTGTGTATCACCCTTGATAATGCCGTTTTCATCCATATACGCGTTGCGCCAAGCTTCGCTTATCTTTTCGAACATACTTGCATAATATACTCTCTCATAATCCTTTCCGAGAATATCGGAAATTTTATACATAAGATAAGCATCGTAAGCAAAATATGCTGTAGAAAGCACATCCTTGGGTGTATCGTCATCGATGGAAAGCCAGTCGCCGTAACCGAAATCGGGACGGAGAAGACCGTCTGTTGTGCCAAGCAGGCACTTAAAATAGCTTTCCATAGCGTCATAATATTTCCAAAGAATATTTTCATCGCCGTACATTGTATAAACCGTATACGGCATTATGAACATAACATCACCCCAGGCGGCATTAGCATTACCCACAAGATCGTTACCGACACCGCGACCCCACTTAACATGAGGCACAACGTCCGTTATTGCGCCGTTGGGCTTCTGAGATTCAATAAGATCTTCACCGTATTTATCGTAAAATCCGTAACAGTCCATATTGTAGCATGCTGTACGGCAGAATACCTGTGCATCACCCGTCCAGCCCATACGCTCATCACGCTGAGGACAGTCTGTAGGAACACCCACAAAGTTACCCTTCTGTCCCCAAAGAGCGTTGCTGAACAGCTTATTTACCATCGCATTTGACGTTTCGATATATCCTGTACGCTCACAAGCGGAATAAAGCACACAGCCCTTTATATCTTCGATTACAGGAACATAGTCAAGTCCGGATATTTCAATATATCTGAATCCATGGAATGTGAAATGAGGATGGAACACCTCACCGTTTTCGTCACCGCTTAAAATATACGTATCTGTCTGAAGCGCAGAGCGCAGATTTTCCGTGTAGAGTGTACCGTCAACATTCAGCATTTCACCGAATCTGAAAACTACCTTCTGACCGGCACTTCCCTTTATCTTTATTTCGGGAACACCGACCATATTCTGTCCCATATCAACGATGCAGAAACCGTTTTTATCGGTAGTAACATTTATGGGAGTCACATATTCCATGACTTTGACCTGAGGACCAATGGAAGCTTTCAGCTTTGCGCCTGATGTTCTGGGGGGATATACGCCGATAGGCTCCATCCAATCGGAATCGTCAAAGCCCGGAGCGCACCAGCCCTTCATCTCAAGCCTTGCATCGTAATATTCTCCCGTCTGGTTATCGGTATAAACGATAGCACCTGTATTGCCTCTCCAATTGCCGTCTGTTATGATGATGTCCTCTGTACCGTCATCGTATGTTATTGTAAGATTGAACATAAAGCCAAGAGGCGCATCACCGTATTGATTTCTTCCGACGATCGCGATATTACCGCTGAACCATCCGTCACCGATAACAGCACCGATAACATTTTCGCCCTGCTTTATTTTGTTTGTAAGATCATAATACTGATACTGTAAGCTCTGTGTATAATCCGTCCATTCAGGCGCAAGCACGTAGTTTTCATCCTTTTCGCCGTTCACATAAAGCTCATACACACCGTATGACGTTGCATATGCCTTTGCGGAAACCACATTTTTTGTTACTTCAAAGCTGCGGCGGAGGTACGGGGCGGGCAGACCGATCTTGTCAGCCTCTTCGCACTCAAATTTCGGTGTTTTATCAACAGGTATACCGATAAATCCGCACTTCCATTCCGAAGGAAGCAAAAGACCCGTTGTAAACATACCGACCTTACTTGCAAGCTTTGTCTTACTGCAAAGCGCAAACAGTCTGAAATAATACGTTGTTTTTGACTTAAGCTCTTCACCGTCGTAAAGAATATCGTGGATATTGTCACCGTAAACGAGTCCCGAATCCCACACATCGCCTTCCTTTGCCTGTACTTTTTCAAGGCTTGATGAAACAATAAGCTTCCAGCATCTTACTTTTGCATTATGCTCATCCCCCTCAATTGCGAAGGAAAATACGGGTGTTTCGGTATCAATGCAAACAGGCGACTTCTTATATGAAACCTCGTCGCAGAGCATATGCTCACACATTATTTTGCTTATTCTCATATTCATTCTCCAATTATTAATAACCTTATTTTGTTCCGAAAATCCTGTCGCCCGCATCGCCGAGACCGGGAACGATATATGCATTTTCGTTCAATTTTTCATCAACATTTCCGATATAAATATCGATATCGGGGTGTGCCTCCGAAAGTGTTTTAATGCCTTCGGGTGCGGCGATCATACAAAGGAATTTTATTGATGTACATCCCTTTTCCTTTACAAGGCTTACCGCCTCAACAGCAGAACCGCCTGTTGCAAGCATCGGGTCAAGTATAAAAGCTGTTCTTTCCTCGATATTTTCGGGAAGCTTGCAGTAATATCCGTGAGGCTTGCGTGTCTCTTCATCTCTGTAAAGACCTATGTGACCCACCTTTGCACCGGGAACAAGACTCAAAATTCCGTCAACCATACCAAGACCTGCACGCAGTATCGGTACAACTGCAATCTTCTTCCCCTCTATGACAGGAGCCATTGTTTCGCAAATGGGAGTCTTAACAGGTTCAAGAACCAACGGAAGCTCTCTGAACGCTTCATATCCCATAAGCATTGCGATTTCCTTGGTTATGTTTCTGAAATCCTTTGTGCCTGTGTTTTCATTACGAAGTATTGTTATTTTGTGTTTGATAAGCGGATGGTTACATTCAAAAATTTTTCCCATAAAGCATCACCTTTTCCATGATTATAAATTTTCACTTTATTATAACACATTTATTCCTCAATTTCAACAGTAATGAAGAAAAAAATGCTTTTTATGGCATAAGCTTACCATATCGGGAAATAATTGAAGCAAAGGAGTGAAAACATGACGGTAATATTCGCGCGTTCATTTATCACATATGTGGTACTTTTGCTTGTGTTTCGGCTTATGGGAAAAAGACAAATAGGCGAATTACAGCCGTCTGAGCTTGTAACCACCCTGCTTTTATCAGAGGTGGCATCGCAGCCCGTCACAGACGGGAGTATTCCTCTTGTTTACGGACTTGTTCCTATAGCAGCAATACTTTCCTTTGAGGTCATCCTCTCCTTTGCAATTACGAAAAACAAAAAAATCAAAAAAATTATGACAGGCGACATCAGTGTGCTTATTGACAAAGGACAGCTTAACATGGAGGAAATGAAAAAAAACAGATTGTCGCTTGAGGAGCTTGCCTCAGAGCTTCGTCAGAAGAACATCCCCGATATTTCCCGTGTTCAATACGCCATCATGGAAAAAAACGGAAAGATATCCGTAATTGAAAAATCAAAGTACCAGCCCTGTACACTTGAGGATATGAATTTACAAAGCGAAGAAAAAGGAATTGCACATGCGCTTATTGTGGACGGCGAGGTATGCTACGAAAACTTACAGTCATCCGGCAAAAAAGAAGGGTTCATTTTTAAAGAACTTGAAAAAAGAAATATTCCGTCTGCTGAAAATATACTGCTTTTCACCTGCGACGATGCAGGTAATATAAATATTATAAAAAAGGAAAAAGAATGAGATCTGTAATAATATCTGCACTATTGCTTATCATAGTAACGGCAGGGGTTACACTGAATTCCGTTTATACACACAAAACGATAGACACACTCACACTATGTGCGGAAAAATTAAGCGCAAGTGCCGGCACGTCGGATACACAAAAAAACGCCTTTGAGCATCTCAACAACGAATGGAAAAGAAAAAAGAATGTATTTGTATATTTATATGATTACCGCGAGATAGAAAACATTGAAACATCCATAGTGCGCATGAAAAGTGCGATATATTCAGAAAGCATGGCAGAATTCGCCATATATCAAGGAGAACTTCTGTATTCCCTTTTAAGACTTAAAGAGTTGTCTTTTTTTTCATTTAATAACATTCTATGAACAGTATTTATATTTTTGTTAAATTGTGGTATTTTAATATTGACATATGAAAATCAAAGTGTTATAATGCTCGCATCGATGTGAAAAATAAGCGCATTGAATATTCTAATATAGGAGGTTTTATCTGATGAAGAAGTTTATCGTTCTCGCACTCGCTGCTACACTTGCACTTTCTTTCGCTTCTTGCGGCGGTGATGCAAAGGAAACATCCGCTGATACAGCAAAGGAAACAGTTGCTGAAACAGTTGCTGATACAGCTGCTGAAACAGTTGCTGACACAGCTGCTGAAACAGTTGTTGATACAGTTGCTGAAACAGAAGCTCCTGCTGAAGACACAGCTGCTGAAACAGTTGCTGAAACAGAAGCTGCTGCTGAATAATTTATTCAGGTACTTAGAAAAAACTGCCTACGGGCAGTTTTTTTGTCTTTATTTTAAAAATCAGCAACAACACAGTTGAATTGTTCGTATTACCCTGCCGCTATAAGGTGTCCGCAATCAATCCTTCCCCCGCCCTTTTTCTGTATAATAATTCTCAATATCCATTTTTATCACCTTTAAAACCGTTTTTATAAAAAATACCCCACATAAGTTTTTTGTCAGCAAATTACGTTTATATGCATTTTTTCACCTTATTCCCCATTCAGGTAACATGAAATTAAATATTTGTTTATCAAAAACTATTGCAGAAGTTATTTTTTTATGATATCATATTAAAGAAAGTTGAGGTGGTTTTGGTATGCCGAAAAATAATGACGGTAAAAAAATAATTGCGACAAACAAAAAAGCATATCATGACTACTATGTGCTTTCCACATACGAAGCAGGTATTCAGCTTTTCGGAACGGAAGTAAAGTCGATACGCGCAGGCACAGTCAACTTGAAGGATTCGTTTTGCCACATCAAAAACGGTGAAATGTTTGCTCTCGGTGTGCATATAAGTCCTTATGAAAAAGGTAATATTTTCAACAGAGACCCTCTGCGTGAAAAAAAGCTTCTGATGCATAAAAAGGAAATTATGAAGCTTTTGGGGCAAGTCGGCCAGGAGGGGCTTTCGATAATCCCCCTTTCGCTTTATTTTAAAGGTCAATATGTAAAGCTTGAAATAGGGCTTTGCAAGGGTAAAAAGCTTTACGATAAGCGTGAGGTTGATGCTAAAAAGCAGGCGGCACGTTCTATCGAAAGATATGAAAAATCAAACGGAAGATACGAATAACCGTATAACTTCCCATTATATGGGGGCGTAAAGGCTTCGACGGGGAGTTTGAGGTATGATAAGCGGGCAGAGGCGCATTACC
>JAZTXA010000189.1:0-4982 GCA_045636245.1 Eubacteriales bacterium
TCAGCGTCTTTACATTAAACAAAGTGTAATTTTTGAACATTTCAAGTATATTTGCGGCATCATTTTCGTTGATGTCCGTTTTTCCGTCATCACTTGCAATTATCTTATTAAGTCCGCCCATTGTTGCCAGAACGTCTTCATCCGAATAAGAAAAACTCATATCAGCAATAGTCTTGAAGAAATTAACTGCGATTTCGCACCGCTTGCCCTCGCCGTCCTTGTGGAGGTGGTAACGCAAAAGATGAGTGGATTTTTCACCGTCAAGCCTCTGCATACCTTGTTTCAGATCTATCGTGAAAGGTGTACCGGGCAAGTTGATAATATTGCCGTTTTCATCGTACTCGTATTCATAGTCATCAAGGGAAGTGCCGGGCATAAGCACCCTTTCCTCCTCATTGACGTAATACATATTGTACGGTACCTCATACGGTATACCCGTTGGGTACATAAAGTCAATAACTTCTCTTGCCATATTGACCTGCATTTCTATGCAATAGTCAATGGAAAGGCTTATTATCGATGTTATAAGCTGTTTAAAGTAATCTATGGTTACAGTTTCGTATGCTTCGCCGAGAGTTGTTACAACACCGTGCGATGTGACCTTTGTTGTCTTCGGCAGGGATGTTATAAGAAAATCGCCCGCTTCTTTGTTTGCATGAATGATAAGTATCGTGTCGGCTGTATAATGCCTTGAATTTCGCACATAATCCTCCGCCTTTGCATTTGAGGGGAGAAAGACACGGTAATCATTGAAAATATTGGGCTGATAATCCGTACCGATTATAAGCATCGTAAATGAATTTGCGTCTATATTCAGCGCAGGTGCTTTTTCACCGTCTTCGTTTGGGTCTTCGCTCGGCGATTGTATTTCGGTTTCCTGTGCGCTTTCCTTTTTCGATGTGGCATCAAATCCGCTTGTAGCATCTTTAAGAAGCGGTGTTATGACGAAACCGAGTGTCCCGAAAATTATAATGGAAACTGCAAATGCGATTGCAAAATTTTTTATTGACGGTAACATCATTTTCCTCCGTTTCCGTATTCAGTCTGTCTATTATATTATATTTTATCAATAATTGCAATACCCAATTTGGCTTAAATCTTTAAATTAATTTTAACAATAAGGAGTACAGAAAAACTTTGACGTGTATAATTCCGTTTTTTTACAATTTTTTAATCATTTTTAAAGTGTTTATGATATACTTAAATAAAAGTTTTATTTAAAGGATTTAATATGAAGTACAATTTAAAAAGCAAATTCATATCGGTATTTATCTGCATAGGTATAGTGGCTTGTATTCTTTCTTCCTGCGGTGTTCTTCAAAGTGAGTACAGACCCGCCCTCTGGCAGGTGGTCGGACAAAACGGGGAAGAAATGTATATCATGGGTTCTATCCATATCGGAGAAGAAAACATGTATCCGTTTGATGAAAGGATAAATTCGGCATTTGAAAAGTGCGACTCTCTTGCGGTTGAATATGATGTTGTAAGCGCTGATGAGCGTGCAGAAAATTGGACCGACAGCGAAAGAATAATGTATCTTTCACAGTATATGTACAAGGACGGTGACAATATCCAAAATCACCTCAGTAAGGAAACGTATAATACTGCACGTGCTTACCTTATGCAGAAGGGTGTTTACAACGAACAAATGGATCTTTTTGTACCTGCTTTTTGGCAGAGTATTGTAAATTCTCTTATAGTTGAGGATTCCGGATACAATACCGAGATGGGTGTTGACAGGGTGCTTATAAAGCTCGCAAGAGAAGTGGGAAAAGATGTGCTTGAAATTGAAAGCGAACAGTCACAGCTTGAAATGACTCTTTCATTTCAAGATATAGTGTATGACGATTCCATTTTGGAAATGATAGAATCAAAGGACAGCGTTTCCATGCAGTATGCGTATATGATAGACCTTTGGAAACGCGGACGGGATGACCTTATTGACCGTATGACAAACGGCATGACATTTCTGTACTCCGGAGATGATGAAGGGGAATATGCACAGGCATATGAGGATTACAATACCAAAATGATGACAGAGCGCAATATAAATATGGCTGATGTTGCCGACGGCTATATGAAAGACGGAAAATGTGTCTTTTTCGTTGTCGGCGCGGCACATGTGTGCGGTGACGGCGGTATTGTCGAGTTGCTTAAAGAAAAGGGATACACGGTAAACAGGATGTAATATGGAATTTTTGAAGAGGATTTTTGACGGATTTACTATTGAAAAAACAGTACGCAGGTTGCTTACCTCATGGTTTTTTGCTTGCTTTGTTTCGGCGGTATCATCAAATGTACCGAAAGATGAATTTTTGTATTTTGAAAAAACATCTATTGCATCGGTAAGCTTTGCTGTGCACATTCTTACCGTTTGTGTGTTGTTTGCGGCTTTGACTGTTGTATTTACATTTTTTGAAAATCAAAAGGCAGAAAAGCTGATACTGCTGTTTTCGTTTTTGACGTATGCATTTTTGTGTGCCTCTGCAGAGGCGGATGCGATATGGGTCATGTTCGGCATATGCGCTGTGCTCTTCCTCATCTGTAAATATGCCCTCGGTGACACAGATGAGTTTGTGAATTTTAAATTTCCCAAATGGGGAATGATAATAACAGCTGTTATTTGCGGATGTGTTTTTATAGGTTTTTTGGCTGTGCAGGCTGTATGCCGTGTTAAAACGCAAAGTACACCGTGCTTTGACTTCGGTATATTTTCACAGATGTATTACTATATGAAGGAAACATTACAGCCTTTGGTAACTTGCGAAAGGGCAGTTTTGCTTTCGCATTTCGACGTACATGTATCCCCCATTTACTATCTGTTTTTGCCGATATTTGCGATAATACCGAAGCCCGAAACACTTGTTGTATGTCAAGCCTTATTGCTTGCATCGGGCATAATTCCGCTTGTGTTTTTGTGCCGAAAGCTTGCGCTTTCGTATAAAGCAACGGCGCTTTTCACTGTCTGTTACACATTTTATCCGACTGTTATGGGCGGATGCTATTATGATTTGCACGAAAATAAATTCTTACTTCCCATCATGCTGTGGCTTTTCCTTTTTATCGAGAAAAACAAGTGGTGGGGAATTATCACATTTTCAGTTCTTACCTTGCTTGTAAAAGAGGATGCGCCCGTTTATATTGCATTTATTGCAATATATCTGCTTATTTCCAAAAAGGATTTCCAAAAGGGCACTGTCCTTCTTGTTATGGCACTTGTGTATTTCGCAGGTGTTGTTGCTTATCTTGAAACATACGGCTATTCGGGCATTATGTCCAACAGATACAACAACTTCATATACGAAGACGGAGGCGGACTTGTGTCTGTTATCAAATCCGTTCTGATAAGCCCTGCAAATGTAATAAGAGAGGTTTTAGATCCCGAGGCGGATTACGTGGGCTCCAAAATAGGCTTTATGCTTTCAATGATTACACCGCTTTGTTTCTTACCTTTTGTTACGAAAAAATATTCAAGATATATACTTTTAGGGCCGTTTGTGCTTGTAAATCTTATGCCCGATTATGTTTATCAGCACAGCCTTTATTTCCAATATACCTACGGTTCGGGCGCGTGTTTATTCTATCTTGCGGTTTTGAATTATTCGGAACTTTCGGAAAAATTCAAGAGAACCACCGCTGTTACAGCCTCCCTTGCATCTATGCTGTTTTTCTCAGGAACAGTGGCGCATAAGCCGAATTATCTTGATAATTATCTGACGAATAAAGAAAACCATGACTATGTAACAGAAGTGCTTGCCGAGATACCGGAAGACGCATCTGTTGCGGCAAGTACGATGCTTGTTACGCAGTGTTCACAAAGACGACAGGTTTACAGCCTTGACGATTCCAATTATCAAAAATCACCAACACATACAGAGTATATCGTTCTTGATTTAAGATATAGCTCGAACAGAGAAATGTATGAAAGTAAATACAAGGACAACGATGATTATCAGATTGTGGTGTATAAAGATAGTTGGGTTGCTGTGCTTCGTTGCTGTGAATGTGCAGAGGGTGTTTGCGATGGCTAATCCTTTCAAAAGACTGTTTGCACCAAAAGAAGGAAGCTTACGCTTTCGAGTAGAGATGGCTGAAAAAATATGTAAGCATCCGCTTAAATATATTACAAAGCCGTCAGATAATATCGAGGACGGGGATATCATAATCGGCAAGGGCGGTATATGCTATATGAAAAACGGTGAATTTACTGTTTCTTCACAGGAAAAAACGCTGTTCAGAACGGATATTGAACAGCTTGAAGCATACGAACTTATGTCCCTTGAGGGTGCTGTGTGCAAAGGCCCTGACAAAGAAAATAACGGCGAATACAGAACAGTTACAGTGTTCTACAAATACTACAGAAAATAAAATTTGGTTAGGAGATAAAAATGAAACTTGGAGTTCTTACAAACCTTTACGGCAATAAACCTATAACAGATGTTATTCCGTATCTTGCATCGCTCGGTGTTGAAGCGGTTGAGCTTGGTTGCGGAGGCTATCCGGGGGATGCTCACTGCTCACCCGATAAACTGCTTAACGATGATGGTGCATACAACGATTTTACAGCGCTTCTTAAAAAGTACAATATGACGGTGTCTGCACTTTCCTGCCACGGAAATCCCGTGCATCCCAATAAGGAGATCGCAGAAAAGTTCCACAGCGATTTTGAAAAAACGGTTCTCCTTGCCGAAAAAATGGGTATAGATACAGTTATTACATTTTCCGGCTGTCCCGGTGACCATGACGGTGCAAAATATCCCAACTGGGTAACATGTCCGTGGCCCGAGGATTTTCTTGCCATACTTGATTATCAGTGGAATGAGGTGCTGATACCTTATTGGAAAAAGACGGCTGAATTTTGCAAAGCGCACGGTGTAACAAAAATAGCGTTTGAAATGCATCCCGGATTTTGCGTATATAACACAGAAACACTTCTGAAGTTGCGCGCGGCTGTTGGTGACTGTATCGGCGCAAACTTTGAC
>JAZTXA010000190.1:0-6429 GCA_045636245.1 Eubacteriales bacterium
GTCTTTGCCGGAAGAAAGCACTGTCAGCTTGTCGGAAAGCTCCTTATTTTTTGAAGTTGATTCGGCTTTGGGATACGGTTCGTTAAGAATACAGTTGAAGTTTTTCAAAAGCAACACCTTTCTTGTATGTGATTGTTATTCGTGCCTCTTTCAAGTATATGCTTCACAGCTTTTTTCGTGAAAATAATTGAAATTTTCGCTGTAGCACTTGAAAATGAATGAAAAATGTAGTATGATTAACGAAAACTTGGAGGAATTTATCATGATAAATAAAATTATTGAAGTTGTAGCGCGCGAGCTTGCCATTGAAGAGGAGCTTGTAAGTGCTGAAAGCGATATTATTGAAGATCTTTGTGCCAATTCACTTGACATTGTTTCAATAATAACGGCACTTGAGGATACATACGGTCTTACCGTGCCTGATGAAGCGATAACAGATCTTCGTACTCCCGCGCTTATTGTGGACTACATTGAACAAATGACAAGTTCTGCAGACTCGAAAGAAAATGAATAAATACACGAAATTACTTAAAAACACATCCATAATGGGTGTGGGTGCATTTTTGTCGAAAATACTTGTATTTTTGCTTTTGCCGCTGTATTCATCGGTCATGTCAACTGCCGATTACGGTGTTGCCGATATCGTAGCGCAATCGTCGAATTTGCTTATGCCGATCGTAACGCTTGGAATATGCACGGCTGTTTTCCGTTTTGCGTGCGGCAAAAAAAGTGACCATGAGGCTGTTTTTACGGTGGGATTCATCCTTTTGCTTTTCGGAATGGTGATCTTCGCAGCTCTCATCCCCCTATTCAAAAAGGTATACGTTCTTGACGAATATATGCTTCTTTTCGGTCTGTATGTGTTTATGTACGGGCTTCATACACTGTGCGGTCAGTATTTGCGCGGAATCGATAAAATTAAAGAATTTGCCGTTAAAGGTGTGCTTTGCACGGTTTTTACTCTTGCTTTTAATATTCTTTTGTTGCTCGTTTTTCCCCTCGGTGTTACCGGTTATCTTGTTGCAAATATACTTGCTGACTTCTTTACGGTGCTTTATATGTTCCGTGTGGGAAATCTTATCGATGCATTTCAGATAAAGAAGTTCTCGTTTGGATTGCTTTTTGAGATGCTTAAATATTCGCTTCCGCTTGTTCCCACAACAATCTTCTGGTGGATAACGAATATGTCAGACAGATATGTAGTGCTTTACATGATAGACGAATCTGCAAGCGGTATATACGCCATGAGTTATAAGATACCCAATATTATCACGATGCTTACCGGCATTTTTTCAGATGCATGGCAAATGTCGCTTATAGAGGAGAACAATCAAGGCTCTGTAAGTAAATTCCTGACAAAAATATTTGAAAGCTATAAAGCGGTATTGTTTATTGCAGGTTCGGGAATTATTCTTTTTGTAAAGGTAATAACGGGAATACTCATAAGAAACGATTTCTATGTTGCATGGAAATATACAACATTGCTTGTAGTGGCTACTGTGTGTATGAGCATGGTGAACTTTATTTCTGTTATCTTCCACGTCAAAAAGAAAAGTGTAAATTCTCTGATATGCTCAACATGCGGCGCTTCAATAAATATCATCTGTAATATACTGTTTATAAAAGCATACGGTGCGATGGGGGCGGCTGTTGCCACGGTTTTAAGTTATGTTGTTGTATACATTATCGCTACGAACTTCTCGCTTAAATACGTAAAGTACAATGTTTTTTTTACCAAAACAATGGTTAATATTGCGCTTTTAACGGTTCAGAGTATAGTTATGGTATTTGTCCCCGGTATAGCTTCGTATATTATTTCCGCTGTTATTTTCGGCGCGGTCCTTGTCCTCAATTTTCCCGTTTTCCTTTATTTCGTAAAGACTGTTCTGAAGAAAGAAAAATAACGGTAACATGAAAAAAATTACGTTTTTTGTTGTCTTTATTGCGTTTGTGCTTTTGTGTGCATGCTCAGGCGAAAATGATTTTTTACCGATAGATACAGGCTGTGAAGAAAGCACTTTAACAGCGTATACTTATGAAGAGTTGAAAACGTTTGAAAAAATAGTTTTTGATGAATCTCTGCTTTTGATAAATCAAACTCACCCGATATCGGATGATGATGTTTTTGATGTTTCAGAGTATAAAGATACAGACGTTTATATGAACAGCTGTATGCATAGTGATTATGCAAGGCTTTCTGCGGATATCAGTGAAAAATTTTCGGAAAAGCTGTTTGTTATGAGTGCATACAGAACAAAGGAAGAACAGCAGCAAGCTATTACTGAAGAGGGAGAAAAGGCGGCAGGTGTCAACGAGAGCGAGCACAGGGCAGGGCTTGCCCTTGATGTTTATGTCAGATATTACGCAGGTGAGGCGTTTTTACAGACGGATACGGGCAAATACGTCAACTCCGAATGTTATAGATACGGATTTATAATCCGATATCCGAAATACGGCGAAAAAATTACGGGAATCGGGTATGAGCCGTGGCATATAAGATACGTCGGATATCCGCATGCGGAGATAATCATGCTGAATAAGCTTACGCTTGAAGAATATATATCCGGCTTTGAGCTTGGTAAGTTTTACAGATACGGAGATTATCTTATAACAAAACAAGATCCGAAGAATACGTTTCTGCCTCATAGCTTTGAGTCAGCCGTTATTTCTTCGGATAATGACGGAAATATTATAATTACAATGGTTTCACCGTTACCAGGTTGACGGGGATGAATCAAATGAATCCAAAGAGGGAATTTCCTTTCCTTCTCTGAAATGTGTTATGTTGTATTTCTTCATAATCTCATACGTGCTTTCGAGTAACGCGGGATGCTTTTCTTCGTTCCAAGTGATGTACATTGTGTAGTAATCAATCTGAATTTTTGATTTTTCAACGTGACGGCGGCAAACGGTTTCCGTTGTGGCATTGTATGCGCGTGTCCACAGATTTGAAAGTTCAACTGCAAAAGCGGCGAGTTCTTCGCTGCTTTTTCCTTTTCCCATAATATTTTTAACGCCGGTGGAAACGAGCATATGAGATTCGGCGGCGGCCTCGGAGGTTTTATTTATGTATTCATAAATATATTCCCAGCCTTCGCCGTAGTAGCCTTCCAGAAAGTCGCACATATGACCTATATATTCTTCTTTTGTCATTGTCGGATCCCAGAGAAGTTTTGAAAGAAGATAGGCGCGAAGCTCACCGAATTCACCGCTTTCACAGTGGTAATTTCCTTGCTCAAAAACCCCTGTGACATTATTTTCGGCATAAAATTTTATGTTATCGTATATCGTGAATAAATTCGGAAATGGCGAAAGATAAAACATAAAATTTGTAGTATAGTCCCAAACATAAAGGTTTTTACAGATCTTTCCCCAAGCCTGTATATCTTCGTCAATTCTGTTTGCGGAGCATTCGTTTACCGCATGAGAAAAGCATGCATCAACACTTGAAAGACGGATGATAACATTGCTTGCGGGTCTTACGGTCTTGGGAGGACGTCCGACGTTTTCCGAAAGAAGTGCATCAATATATATATCCGGATCATTCTTTTTGAGATCATCCGCAAGCTTGTTTACAAACATAAGAAATGCGGCTGCCGATGTTTCCTCTTTGCTGTTTATTGCACTGCATTCTTCGCAGGTGCACATCTTTGAAGTTCCGTTTCCATTGTTTTGCGAAATTGAAATGATGTCTGCCGAAGGATAGCTTTCAAGCCATTTTTTTGCATTATTCAAGACATTGCCGTAAACATCTTCGTTTGTAAGGCACGGGGGAATATTTCCGGTGCCCGCCAAGGCACCGAGAGTATGCACGGAATTATCGGCGTATGTAACACCCCCGCCGAAGCTGTCAAGGTCACGTGAAACACAGCTGTTTATTTTTTGTTTTGCCGAAAATTCGGGATCAAATGCTTCATACCAGAAGCAGTCGCGGAATCTAAATGCAGGCTTGAAGTAAACGTCAAGATCTGCGGGAACTGTTGCTTTTTCAGATTTGAGTATGCGTTCACAGCTTGGGGTGTAATATCTTATACCCACATAATCTTCCAAAAAACTGTAAACACCGTAAAGCGTTCCGCGCTCGCCGTTACCTGTTATATAAAGATTTTTTTCCTCACACAAAAAATAATATCCTTCATTTCCCATACGGGTAAGCTTTTGTGTTATTTTTTTCGGTAGAGGATCTGTTTTTCCAATGTGTATTTTGTATTCGGAGGTGCAGGTTTCATAAGTTTCGCATTTCAAATGTATACCTGTTGATGCGTGTATATACGAAACAAACTCATCTGCTGCGTATTTTACCGTGTCGGACGCATTTTCTGCATAGACAACTGTATAAAGTGCTATGTCACTGTCACCGACGGTCAATGCTTTAACGGGAAATGTATTACTGACAGCTCCGTTTTGTGTAATGCTTTCGGTGTCTTTTTCATTTTCTGTTGCAGTATAATGTGTATCGGTAGATGTTTTAATATCTGTTATACACGAAGAAAGAATAAACACCGTTATCAGTAAAAGAGAAAGAAATTTTTTCACTTTTCCGTCCTTCCATTTATCAGCTTTTTCATTTTTTCGGCAATTTCACATTCATATACGCAGTCGATTCCCGAAAGCTGTTTTCCTTTGATTATATGTTCAAGCTTGCCGATTTTATTTAAGATAAATTCGCAAAATAAAGTATCACCTTGAGTTTTTGTTCCTATATGAAGAAATACTTCATCGGGATTGTAAGTTGTGCCTGTATAAGAGCAAAGTATTATTTCATATATTTTTCCGCTGTCACGGCACAAAATCTCATTTTTTATTTCAAATCCGTTTTGAGAAAGATACTGTCTTAATTCATATACGCACGTCATAGGCTGTAAAATGAGATTTACATTTACGTTTCTTGTATATGCGCTTTTGTCTATTATCTTCGCTATAAGCTCACCGCCCATACCTGCAATTATAATATCATCCGGGGAAAAGCTTTCTATTCCGTCAAGTCCGTCAGCAAGACGTGCGGTGATAAATTCGGAAAAACCGTATTTTTCAATGTTTGACTTTGCCGCTTCAAGGGGGCCTTTGCGTATATCGGAAGCATAAACACGCCTTGAAATACCGCATTTTACAAGTTTACAGGAAACGTATGCGTGGTCACATCCGATATCCGCTACCGATGCACCGCGCCGTACCTGAGAAATTAAAGCATCAAATCTTTCGTTAGCCAATTTTAACTCCATTTTCAATTGTTTTTGGGATCACTATATCGGGATTGTATATCAAATTGGTAAAAAATGCAAGTGTATTCATAATTAATTTAATATTTAACCTTTAAAAAAAAACAAATTAAGTATAATATTAGCGGTGTATATGGTTTTTGAAAGGATTTTGAAATGAAAAGTATAAAGCCCGGACGAGGCCCGTCAATGATGAGTGGGATCGTCGGAATATTTATGATAGGCTTTGGTATTTTATGGACGGTTCTTGCTGCTCAGGCAAGCGGTATATTTGCCTTGTTCGGAGTTCTCTGGACGGGTATTGCCGTTGTAATTACCGTATATAATTTTAAAAATGCCACAAATAAGAACAGGTACTCTGAATTTGATATTACCGATTCAAATGAGGAGCCGGATCCCTTGAACGAACGCTTCGGAATTTCACAAACCACAGTACAAAAAAATAACGGCCGCGACAGCAAGTTCTGCCCATATTGCGGAACTCCCGTCGGTGCTGATTTTGAGTATTGCAATAACTGCGGTAAGAAATTGCCGTGAATTATGTCACTGTTGTAATAGTGAACGAAAATGGGCATCTGCTCACTCTCATGTGAAGGAGAATAAATTGTGAACGAACTTATCGAAAAGATTCTTAAAGCCGATGAAGAAGCAAGAAAAAAATCTCAGGCGACAGAGGATAAAAAAGCCCATCTTGAGGCTGATATAACGGAAGCAAAAAACAAAATAAAAGAAGAGTATATGACTGCCGCAGAGGAAGAAATAAAAAGACAGCTTGAAGAAAAAAGAAAAGAGGCTCAAAGGTCATGGGACGATGCAAGTAAAAAATATAAAAAGCTCGGCGATGATCTGCGGTTTTCTTACAGCGCGAATTATGAGAAGTGGGCAAGCGATATTGCCGAAAAAGTCATTGAAGGTACATGATGCGCCAAATGAATAAAGAAGGCTGTACATTACGTTTTTCCGGCGGTGAAAATGCCGCCGCCGCAAAGGCAAGGTGCATGTATGCCGACCGCCTGACAAAAGATGATTACAAGGAACTTATCATGTGTAATTCTGTAGGCGAAGCCGCATCGTATCTGAATACGAAAAAACGCTATATGTACGCGCTTAAAAATGAACGTGCAATATCCGGCATGCACAGAGAGCAGATCGAATATATGCTTGAAAAACGCAAATATGACGATTATGTCAAGCTTTCATCCTATCTTAT
>JAZTXA010000191.1:0-10421 GCA_045636245.1 Eubacteriales bacterium
CGGCCGACCTTTTCAGCCGCTTTTTTAACCATCGGCTTTTTCTTTGCGGGCTTGTCGCCGCCGATGTTTTCAATCGATGCCGACTGCTCCTTTGCCATCTGTTCACGCTTTATTTCCGTTCTCGGAACGGCGGACAAAATGGCACGGACTGTGTTTTCTCTTATTTCTGCTATCATATCGTCAAATGCTTCCGCACCGACAAGCTTGTATTCGTTTACGGGGTTTCTCTGTGCGTATGCGTTAAGACCGATACCGCCCTTAAGATCCTGCATGTAGTCGATGTGGTCCATCCACAGCTCATCTATACAGCGCAGAAGGACAACTCTTTCGATTTCTCTCATCTGCTCGCCGAATACACTTTCCTGATATTCGTATCTTGCAACGGCACGGCGGTAAAGCTCTTCTGTAAGCGACGCGGGCTTAAGATGCTTCAGCTCGTCGGAGGTGTAGTTGAAGTCCTCATCCGTGCAGATGATGCCGCGGAATTTCGATTTGAGAGTTGCAAAATCCCAATCCTCACGCTCGTCGGCAGATGTGGCAACTGCAACTGCGTTTTCCACAGCCTGCTCTATCATGTCGATTATCTTATCTCTCATATTGCCGTCTTCAAGTATCTCACGGCGTTGTGAATAGATAATTTTACGCTGTTGGTTGTTGACGTCGTCATACATAAGGACGTTTTTACGGCGTTCAAAGTTGACGCTTTCCAGACGCTTCTGTGAGCTTTCGATAACACCCGAAAGAATACTTGCTTCAATGGGAGTATCGTCGGGGGTTATCTTCTTTATTCTTTCCATACGCTCCTCAGCGCCGAAAAGGCGCATAAGGTCATCGTCAAAGGATAAGAAGAAGCGTGACTCACCGGGGTCGCCCTGACGTCCTGAACGGCCGCGGAGCTGGTTGTCGATACGGCGGCTTTCGTGACGCTCCGTACCGAGTATGAACAGACCGCCTGCTTCTACTACCTTCTGATAGTCAGGCTCAATTTCTTCCTTGAATTTTTTGTAAAGTGTCTTGTATACCTCGCGTGCGGCAAGGACCTCCTCACCGACGGACAAGGAGCTTCCCGTTGCCTGCGCAATTACCTCCTCGGGGTATTCAAGCTTACGCATTTCACGCTTTGCAAGAAATTCGGCATTACCGCCGAGCATGATGTCGGTACCACGGCCCGCCATATTCGTTGAAATGGTGACGGCACCCGGACAGCCTGCCTGTGCGACGATTTCCGCTTCCTTTTCATGATATTTTGCGTTAAGTACAACGTGCTTGATGCCGTTCATTTTGAGTCTTTGCGAAAGGGCTTCCGATTTTTCGATGGATACCGTACCTACAAGCACGGGCTGACCCTTTGCGTTACATTCTTTTATCTGCTCGATGATAGCCTTGAATTTCATATCCATGGACTTGTAGACCACGTCATTATGGTCCTTTCTTACCATCGGACGGTTTGTGGGTATCTCCACAACGTCAAGACTGTATATTTCACGGAATTCGTCGTCCTCTGTAAGCGCTGTACCCGTCATACCCGACAGCTTATCGTACATGCGGAAAAGGTTCTGGAACGTGATGGTCGCAAGTGTTTTCGATTCCTTTTCGACCTTTACGCCCTCTTTTGCTTCGATCGCCTGATGAAGCCCCTCGGAGTATCTTCTGCCGTACATAAGACGGCCTGTGAACGTGTCAACGATGATTACCTCACCGTCTTTTACAACGTAGTCCTCGTCAATGTGCATGCTTCCGTGCGCCTTTATTGCCTGGTTGATGTGGTGCGCAAGCTCTGTATGCTCAGGGTCTGACAGGTTGTCAATGCCGAAGAATTTTTCAGCCTTTTCAATACCCTGCTTTGCTAAAACGGACGTTTTTGCCTTTTCATCTATGATATAGTCATAGCCCTCGGTCTTTTCGTCCATATCCTCTTTTGTGTCTATTTCCTTTATCTTGTAAGGGCGCAAGCCTCTTACGAACTTGTCTGCCTTTTCGTAAATTTCGGTCGGCTTTGAGCCTTGGCCCGAAATGATAAGCGGGGTTCTTGCCTCGTCAATGAGAATCGAGTCCACCTCGTCAACAATGGCAAACGCATGGCCTCTTTGCACCATGTGTTCCTTGTATATGACCATGTTATCACGCAGATAGTCAAAGCCGAACTCATTGTTCGTACCGTATGTTATGTCGCATGCATATGCCGCACGCTTTTCGGCGTTCTTTCCGCCGGGGATTATAAGTCCGCAGGTAAGGCCGAGGAAGTTGTAAACTCTTCCCATTTCCTCACAGTCACGTGTTGCAAGATAGTCATTGACAGTAATTACGTGCACACCCTTACCGCTTAAAGCGTTAAGATATGCAGGGAGCGTTGCCACAAGCGTTTTACCTTCACCCGTCTTCATTTCGGCAATTCGTCCCTGATGTATTATGATACCGCCGATAAGCTGAACACGGAAAGGACGCTTACCCAAAACTCGCCAGTCAGCCTCACGGACTGTTGCAAATGCCTCGGGCAAAATGTCGTCAAGCGTCTCGCCTTTTGCAAGGCGGTCCTTGAGAATGGCGGTCATTTCTTTCAGCTGTTCGTCTGTTTTCTTTGAAAATTCGTCCGCAAGCGACTCAATCTTATCTACAAGCGGCGTTATTTTTTTGATCTGCTTTTCGCTGTAAGTGCCGAAAAGCTTTGTCATTAATCCCATAAATCTTCTCCTGTGATGTTTCTTATTTAAATTATATATTATATTCTTATTTAAAGTAGGTTTTTTTTGTAAATTTTATTCACATACAAAATGCAAAGGATTTTCGTAAATATATTTCACATGTTTTTCATAGTCCTCACGGTTACGGATTATGTGGTCGAAATATCCTCTTTGAAAAATATTTTCTCCGATTTCTTTTGCGCAGAATCTTTTGAACGTTGAAATAATATGCGGTATCATTTCATTTGTAGGGGTCGGCGCCTTCGACGACCCGGAAATATATTTATCGGAATCAATAAATATGATAACGTGTATATGGTCAGGCATTATAACATATCGGTCAATTTTTACACCCGATATTTTTTCACTCGACAAAAGATTTTTTTCGATCATTTTTCCCAAATGTGTTAATCTTGTCTGCATATTGCCTGCAAAATTTTGTTTTTGTTTATCGGTTTCACACGGGACGTCGTGGACGCCGACAAACGGGACGTCGTGGGCGCCGTCCCCTACAATGTTTGAAAGAATATTTTTTCTGTCTTGGGTACATATTGTTATGAAATATGCACCTCGTGTGCTGTAACTGTATTGTTTTAAACGCAAATCTTTACGTTTCGGATCTTTTTCTTTATTGTCCATTATAAAAATTCTCAATTTTCTTTGCAAATTCCGCATCTATCTCCACGCACACGGCGCGGTTATTATAAAAAATGTAATACTTGTCTTTCGGAAATAAATTTGCCGTTCGGTTTATGACCTTGCATTTTTCCGCCTTTATGCGGCGTTTGCCGTCTTTTTTCGGCAAAATCTCATATTCGGGACAAAGGGGCAAATCAAATATCACCGTTTCGTATTTTCCCGTTTTTCTTGTAACGGTCAGAATACCGTTATAAATAGTATAAATATGCTCCGTCAGGCAAAATCTGAAAAATACCTGAAATGAAATTATTACAAAAAATGCCGCAATTAAGGTAAGGCAAAACGTATATTTTGTATGAAGGGAAAAATATGAAAAAACAGAGGAAATAAGCAACAGCAAAAACGAAAGCGTTGCGGGGAAAAATCTCTGTAATTTCGGAATGTAGGTAAATTTATTCATCGTTATTCAGTTTTTCAAGCTCCTGTGCATAGGCTGTCATAAAAAGCTCATGCGCGCGGTGTGTTTCGTTTGTAAAATAAAGATAACCTATCAGCACCTCAAAGCCCGTTGCACGTCTGTAATCCGACACGCTTGCGCTTTTCGGGTGGTTTCCGTGCATATTGCGCCCGCGCTTGAAAATATCGGTCTCGCCCTCGGAGAGTATCGGCAAAATATTTTCAACACATTCGCTTTGCTTCTGTGCGGTGACAAATTCACGTGAAAGCTTGTTCAGCTTTCCCGCATTCGATATACCTGTTTTTATCAGCCTCTCGCGCACCAACAGTTCAATTACAGAGTCACCGTAATAAGCCAGCGCCGACGGGGCGGGAATGTTCGTTTTATCCATTCGTTTGTCCTTTTTCAAAACCCCATTTCATAGGATTTTCGTAAATATATTTTATGTGTTTTTCATAGTCCTCACGGTTACGGATGATGTGGTCGAAAAATGATTTTTGCCATATCGGCAAGCCGATTTGTTTCGTAACATATCCTTTCATTTGTTGAATTACACGCATTACTGTAGGGGCGTGTATCGCACGTCCGTATTCATCGGCGTGAATTATCAATATCAAATGAATATGATCCGGCATAATTACGTAATTATCAACCTTTATATTCGGATATATTTTTTCAATATTGTTTATTGCATCATCTACGGTTTTTCCGTATTCAGATAATTTGATATCATATTGGTTTTGCGGACGTGCAATGCACGCCCCTACGACGGATTTTCAGAAATAATTTCGTCTTTGCGATGTGCACACCGTTATAAAATACGCACCGACATCCGAATAATCGTAATTTTTTATGCGCGGGTGCTTACGCTTCGGTTTTTCGTTTTCCATTTTATATTCCCAACAAATTTTTCGCCGTTATCTTATCGTTTGATATTGCCTTTTTGAGTTCGTCGATTGACGGAAATTTTTGTTCGGGTCTTATGAAATGTAAAAATTCGACTCTTATTTCCCTGTCGTACAGATCTCCGCTGTAATTAAAAATGTGCGTTTCGCAGTTCACGCAAACATCGCCTTTGCACACCGACGGGCGCACGCCGACATTTGAAACGCCGCCGTATTTTTTGCCGTCAATAATGACACAGCACGCATAAACACCGTATTTAGGCACGATGTGATCGGGTGGGAAGTTCTGGTTTATCGTCGGGGAATCAATGGTGCGTCCGAGGTGTCTGCCGTGAACAACGGGCAGAAAAACGGAAAACGGACGGCCGAGGTATTTTTCAATCAGCTCGGGCTTGCCGTCTGTGATAAGTCCTCTTATAAGGGAGGAGCTGACGGTTACACCGTCAATTTCGTAAGGAGGCATGATGTAGGCGTGCTTTCCCATTTCTTTCATTATGTTTTTCAGCGTTTCAGAGTCGCCCGAAGCTTTATTTCCAAAGCGGAAATTGAATCCGCATACCACCGCCTCCGCGCGGCACGCCTTTATAAGAATTTCAGATATAAATTCCTTACACGGTAAGTCCTTCACGCTGTCAAATTCGTAAAGTATGAGGTAGTCTATACCGCATTCGGCTATAAGCTCACACCTTTCGTCGGGAAGTGTGATGCATCTGCCCCTGCTTTTCGGGGAAAAATCGCAAAAGCTCCAAACCGCACTTTTTGTGCCGAGCGATACGGCTGTTTTTTTCACACACTCAAAAAGTGCCCTGTGTCCCTTGTGAACACCGTCAAAATTGCCCACGGCAATTGAGGTTTTAAAAGGAATACTTTTTATTTCCGTGTTTGTTTTAAGATCGATGATTTTCATATCAGATAAGCGGCTTTGCCTTTATGTTACTGAATTTTCTGGGGTATTGCTTCGGTGTGTCGGATGCCTTTCTGACACGTATAAACGTTCTGAAAAGCTCCTCTTTGCCGTCTGTAAGCGTCTTTTCCGAAACGCCGTCAAGCGTTCCGCCGAGTCTTGTAAAGGTGTTTTTGCACATCTGCAGCTCCTGCCCGCTGTCGGCTTTCATCGCACAGAACAAACCGCCCTTTTTTACAAACGGCAGGCAAAGCTCCGATAAAACGGGAAGCGATGCCACGGCTCTTGCACAGGCAAAGTCAAACGATTCACGCAATTCACCGTTTGCGATCTCCTCAGCACGGCCGTGAAGCGTTGAAATATTCGGCAGACCGAGTGTTTTTGCCATAAGGTCGATAAACGTCAGCTTTTTTGCCGTTGAGTCGAGGGATATCACCCTCACGTCATCACGCAGTATTGCAAGCGGTAAGGACGGAAATCCGCCGCCGGCGCCTACGTCAATAACTCTTGCGCCCTCGGGCACAAAAGGACACAGCAAAGCACAGTCGGCAAGATGCTTTAAAATAATGCCGTCCGTGTCGGTGATAGCCGTAAGATTGACGTTTTTACCGTATTCTGTAAGATTTTCGGATAAAGCAAACAGCTTTTCCGTTTTCTCCTCACTCGGTATATCAATACCGGAAAGGGTAAATACGTTTATAAGTTTTTCTTTGAATTGTAAATATGTTGTGTTCATAATTTTTTGTTCGTTGTGTATAATCGGGGTGTTTTAAATCGGTTTGCGTTCATCAAATTCAACGTGATGGCGCATCCCCGGACCCCCCACCGGGGGATGCGCATATTTCCTGCGGAAATATGGTTTTTATTTATTCGGGCGTGATGCCGTAAGGGCGTGATTCAAGCAGTTGGCTTTGCCAACTGCAATCCGCCCGTTTGAAGAAATTATAATTTTATGATGTTGACACCGGGGAAGGATTCGGATAAGGAGCTTTCGCGGCCGTGGCAGGTGAATACTATCGGCTGCAGCCACTTCATTTTGCCCATGGAAATGAGCGTTGCAAGAATGTTTGTGAGCCTTTCGGAGTCGATTCTCGCAAACGTATCGTCAAATATCATCGGGGGCTTTTCATCTCTGTAAAGTATGTCCGTCAGGGCAAAGCGTAAGCACAGATACGCAAGGTCGCCTGTGCCTGCGCTGAATGACGATAAAGGACGGGGATTGCCGTTTTCCGTGAATGTTATGCCGTATTCTTCGTCAATTCCGAGCGATGTGTATTTACCGCCCGACAGCTTTTCCATAAAGCCGCCCGAAATTTTGGCAAGCTTCGGGGAGATGCCGTTGCGAAGGGATTTCGATGCATTTTCAAGCGATTCATATGCAAGTATGCACGCTTTGTATTCACAGACAGCCTCGGAATAAAGCGGACGCAGGGATGACAGCTCATCTGCAATTGAAGCGGGATCCTTCACTGTTGCGCACAAGGCGGAAAATTCCTTTTCAAGCGAAAGTATCTTTTCGTTTAAGGATTCCGTCGCCTTTTGCAAGAATGTAAGCCTTCTTTTTTGCTCTGCGGGGTCAAAGCCTTCAACCTCGCCCAGCTTCAGCCTGCCTCTTATTTTCGACTTCATCTCGTCGATGCTTATCGACTGTGTTTCGCGGCTGAGGGCTTCTGCGGCGAACAGCTTCTTTTCATATTCGTAATGTGCGTTTGCAAGTGCGTTTATCGCCGCCTGCGCTTCCTCTGCGGCGTCGGAAACGGATGTGTCCGTTATCTGACCGACGGGACGGTATCTGTCCGTTACGTCCTCAATGTCGCGCTCCGTTTTGGCAATTCTTGCCCTGATATCACTGCATTTTGTGCCTGCGTTTTCTATCTTCATTCGGAGTCTTGTAATTTCACGTTCACGCTCATCGATGCCGTCGAGTATTTCCAAAAGCTCCTCTTCGGAATTACAGCCGAATTTTGCGGGAAATTCGTCAATGAGCTTCTTTTTCTTCTTCGCCATCACCAGAAGTGCGATGCCAAGCGGGAATAAAGCGATGAGCACAAGGCATATTATGCCGAATATAAGGAGCGTTTTGCGCTGTTTTTTAAGTGTCAAAAGCTGTTGTTCAACGCTTGACTTACCGCCCTCGGCGTTTATTTTATCGATTATTTCCGCTTCGTCAAGGAATGACGAAAGCTCACCCTCTGCGTTTTTAAATTCTTCCTCGGCACCTTTAAGCTCACCGCGTCTTTCATTTATCTCATTCTGTAACGAATAAAGCTTTGAAACGTATGTGCTGTCGGGGAAAAACCCGTCTTTTGAAAGGGACTTTTCAAGCTCGTCGCACTTTGCCTTTGCTTGGTGCGCTTCCTCTGCAAGCTCCGCTGTGCGCTGCTTGCGCTCAATGGCGGAGTATGCCTCGTATTCCTCAAGCTTTGCCGAAAGCTCCTCTGTATTTTTTATGTTTTCTTCTTTTTTCTGCTTTGCCTGACGGAGCTTATCCTCAAGCTCAAACACAGACTCGTTTGCGCGTCTGCATTCGGTTTCCTTCACTTCAAGGGAGGCTATTTTTTCGCCAAGCTCATAGATAAGTCCGCCTTTTTTGTTTTTGTAAAGCAACGATGTGCGCACTTCATCTATCTTTTTGAGGGCTTTTGATGTGTTTGTCACCTCATCCGCCGAAAACAGAATGTTTTCCACAGCGTCGGAAAGCTTTGCCCCGTCAACATATGCGCCGTTTATCTGACCGACAAAAACGGTGCTTGAAAATACCTTTTCGTTTACGCCGAGGAATACCTCGTTCGGGGCTGAATCCTTGAAAACGGCACTGCCGGTTTCATCGTCTGTTATTGTTACATCCTCTTTTACGCCCTTTTGTAAAAGCACCATGTCACGGCGCACCGTGTAGTCCTTACCGCCGTGCGACAGCTTTATATAACCGCCCGCTGTGCTTTTGTCCCACGGAAAATATTTTGATCTTTCCTTTGAATCAAGCCCGTAGAAGATGAATTTTATAAACGCGCCGAGCGTTGACTTGCCCGCTTCGTTTTTACCTTCGATTATATTAAGTCCGTCTGAAAGGTTTATGTCGGTATCACAGAATTTACCGAAATTATCTATGTGTATTGTTTTTATGACCATGATAACCTCCTACATTCTGTAAAGCGCTGACAGACCGAGACGGAGCGCACGCTCGGCACACGCTCTTTCCTCAGGGTCGGACGACTGCAGTTTTTCTTTAAGCTCACTGTAAAATGCGCCTCTTATCGTCGGGTCGGCTTCAAGGTCGGCAATTTCGGGACATGGGCGCGTTTTGTCGTGTACCTCGATGTAGTAAACGCCCGTGACGGCTTCCTCGATTGCTGTGGTTGAAATGATAAGCGACGGCGGAACATCGCCCGTGAGTGTCACACGGAGCGTTGTATCTGCATCAAATTTGTTTTCTTTAACGGCACTGTTTACCGCATCGATGACGGCGGGAGTATTTTCCGCACCGCTTACATCGACATCTATCTTTTCATAGTGGCGCTTTGTCATCGGCTTTGCGGCAAATTCGCCTCTGAAGTGACCGTCCTCCTTGTCGAAAATGGCAAGAATGACGGATTTTTTACCGCATTCGTCAAAGCCTCTGCCTTCAGGACAGCCGCTGTATGCGTAATATGTGTCCCCTGCCTTCTGCACACCCTGAGAGTTGTGAATGTGACCGAGCGCTACATAGTCAAATCCCGAATTTTCAATGTCGGCAAGTGATATCGGGCACGTGCGGGAGGAGGATGAAATATCCCCGTGACAGCACAGAATATTTATTTTTCCGCTGTCTTGAGGCTTTTGCCCTGCAAACGGGTTTACAGCCATTGAGTCGCACGTGAAGGCGAAGCCGTAAACGTCTGTGTTTATATCATCAAATGAAAATTTTGTAAGCGAGGGAGAGTTGAAAATGTACACGTTTGGCGGAAACTTCAGCTTTGCATAGGGGGAATTTTCCGTAAACGGGTCGTGGTTGCCGGGGGCGATGACAAAACGGCATGAAGACGCCTGCTCAAATTCTTTGATAAGCAGTGCACCTGTGTCGCGTGTAACGTATTCGGTGTCAAAAATGTCACCGGGTAAGAGCATTAAATCTATTTTTTCTGTGCGTGCGTAAAGCATCATGGAGGTAAATGTGCCTCTTTGAAGCGCACGGCGGGTGTTTGCTTTTTTTACATCGGACAGCGAAAAGGGGCTGTCAAGGTGTATATCCGCGCAGTGTAGAATTTTTATCATGGCTGTCCTTTCTTATCTTGTGCCCAGCACAGCGGCAAACAGTGCTTTGGCATCCTGAAATTTTCCGTTTGAGTCGGGGTGGCGGAATATGCACGCAACAAGCACACGTCCGTCCTTTTCGGCTGTGGCAAGTACGCAGTTGCCTGCGGCATCCGTCGTGCCCGTTTTAAGTCCCGTTGCGTATTTGTAGTAAGTGGCGCTGTTCGGGTTGATCAAAGCATTTGTGTTTGTCCACGTTATATTTTCGCCGCTTTCGTAGAAAAACTTCTCTTCAACAGTTTGCGTGTATTTCATAATGACTTCGTTTTTGAGCGCAAGCTTTGCCACTGTGAGCATATCGCGCATTGTTGTGTAGTGTTCATCATCGTGGTATCCGTCGGGGCAGGTGAAATGCGAGCCCGTCATTCCGTTTTCCCTTGCGAATTTGTTCATTTCGCGGATAAAAATGTTGACGGCTTCCTTCGGGGAGATGTCATCATCTCCTGCTATAACAGCACCGACACCCGCGGCGACTACATATGCCGCATCGTTGCCCGATTTCATAAGCATGCCCGCGATAAGCGTGTCGAGCTTCAGTACGTGCC
>JAZTXA010000192.1:0-10331 GCA_045636245.1 Eubacteriales bacterium
AACGCTTGATTTGTCAATTAATTTGATGCCGAAAATGCATTATGACAGAATATTTTATAATTATTTATAAATAATATTAAAAAGTTACCGCACATTAACATTAATTTAATTATCTTGCGTTATGATGACTGTATACATATTATTATAATTAAAATAAAGGAGGATTTTGCCATGGCAGAGCTTAAATTTGAAATTCAGAAGGAATTTGGCTGTATTTCCGATGAAAAAGGCGGTTGGGCAAAAGAACTTAATCTTGTAAGCTGGAACGGCAATGAGGCAAAGTATGACATCCGTTCATGGGATGATGCTCACGAAAAGATGGGCAAGGGAATCACACTTTCCGCAGATGAGCTTAAAAGACTCAAGGATTTGCTTAACACAATCGAGATGTAATTAAATGGCTTTAAAAAAACGCAAACCCTTTATACTTCACGATAAAGAGGCGGCGCGTAAGGAGTATATGTTTTCAAAGCTTCTTACGCTGTCGCTCGTTTTTTCCGCTTTTATCATTCCGTTTATTAATGACGGTGTATTTTCGCTTTTGCATAACCTTTATGTAAGCGGTGACTATACTTTAAAAGCGCTTGACATTTTTCTGTCGTATTTTATTCCGCTTATATCCGTTTGTGCCGCTTATTTTTCATATGCGGCGGTTGTTTTGTCGGTGTATTATTACGGCTTAAAGCAAAGCTTCGGCAGAATAATGTGCCTTATGGGCGGTGTTCTGTTTTTGTATTTTGTAAGTTATATATGCACTTGTATTGCAAACGGATATGTCATGTTCGATGTATCGGATGAGGGAAGCTTCGTTTCGCTCCTCGCCGCTGTTATTATGTGTATATTTATGGTGTCGAAAAACGGTGTGCTGATTTTTTACACGCATTTCGCTGTGAAGAAGATGCGCAAAAATGATGATGCCGTATGGCTTGCACCCGCAAACGGAGAAGGAAAGAGCGCATTTTTAAAAAAAGCATTCGGTAAAAACGGAATAAATTCAAAGCTCGCGCTTCACTTTTTCTCTGTAAGTCTTGTGTGCGATCTTGCCGCAAGAAGTGTGTCAACGTATATGGAGATCGCATCTGCGGGCAGACCTGAGGAGTTTTCACATTACCTTTATTTTGCAGAGCAGTATGCACTTGTAATATTAAACAACCTTTTGGGACTTGTTGTTATGATATGTGCCGGCGGTATACTCGGCAAATATGTCAGCGAAAAAGAGAGTAAAGCGTATCCTAAAATTTAAAAACAAAAAAACGCTCACGGCAACATGCTTGCCGTGGGCGTTTTTGAAATTTTACAGATAATATTTTATCGTTTCCTCGATCCAATACATAAATTCCGTATTCGGACAGAGGTTTTCGTACTGCTTCATCTTTTTGTAAAGCATCACACCGTCCGACGGATCGTGCCAGATATCGGTGAAAATAAAATCAAAATTTCCATGCGGCGCTTTTTCCTTTGCATATGCAAAGGCGTCGCTCATTTCGATTTTTATTTTATCTTTGTTCGGGAACTGCGGTAAAAGATGCTTTTTGAAAAGCTTTATTATTTCCTCGTCACGTTCAACGACTGTGAGGGTGTCAACCTCGTTTTTGTTTGACACCATAAATGAGTAGTAACCAAGTCCCAGACCGTACGTAAGCACACTCCCGTGCGCCTTTTGTATCGGCTTTTTCATTGTATTTATCTCATTCGGTGTCACTGTCATCCATTCTCTGCCGTTTTCGTATACTACGGGATATGAAAAGTGACTGTCGAAAAATCCTATCTGCGGTATAACACGTCCGTCGGGCATATATTTGAAATCATCACACACAAAGATTTCATAAGGTTTATACGATGCTTCCCCGAATGACCACTTCTTTCCTCTTACCGAGGGGAATTTTACCGTCTTATAATACGGATCGTTTTTGTATTCATCCTTATCAAGCAGATGAACGGTATCGAAAAAATAATTTTTATAAAGCTCATGATGTGCGGGGATCTTGTCGATATCAAGCCCCGATGCACGCGCAAGCACTGCAGCATATATATCACGTTCCGATATTTTCCCGTCCTGCGAGAGCTCCTTTATAAATTCTTCGGAAATAAAATCGGGCACGTGATTTAAAATGTAGCTTAATTTTTCAAGCAAAAACGCATTGAAACGCTTGTAAATATCTTCGTTCAGTATAGGTGTGCTCATAGGTTTTTCGCTTTTTTAAGGCAAAGCTTGACTGTTTCAAATACACGGTTAAAGGAATCGATCTGCATGGCTTCAGCCGTTGTATGCACATATTCCATCTGCGGACCTATTGCGATTATGTCAAGGTCGGGAAGTGCACCGGATATAAGGCCGCATTCAAGTCCTGCATGGATTGCATTGACTTTTATATCCTTTCCGCTGATCTCTTTATAAGCCTCGGCATAAAGCGTGCGAAGACGGGATTCTTTTTTGAATTTCCAACCCGGATACTCCTGTCCTTTTTCGTATGAGAAGCCTGACTTTTCGGCAATTTTTGTGTATTCTTCCCAAATTGCCTGCTTTTCTTCATCATCCTCAGCGCGTACCGAATAGTAAAGGCTTGCCTTGCCGTTATCAACTCTTACAACTCCGAGGTTTGATGAAGCACTTACCAAGCCGTCAACGTCATTTGACATTCTGATAACGCCGCTTTTTAAAGATGCGGCGAGTGTTGCAAGCTCCTGTGTTGCATCGGCTGATACTGCGGGGATATTTTCCGTGTCTGCTAAGACTATATCAAAGTTCTTGTCTTCATCTGAAAGTGTTTTTGAAATCTCGTCTTTAAATTTTTTAACGGTTTTTTCAAGTGCTTCCTTGTCACATTCAACAACTGACACCGCATACGGAGTTATCGCATTTTCTTTGCTTCCGCCCTCAAACGATGCAAGGCGCACACCGTGCTTTGCAAGCTTTGAAATAAGGGTGAACATCAAAATCGATGCGTTTGCACGGTTTTTGTGTATGTCGGAGCCTGAATGTCCGCCCGCCAAGCCGTTTACGGTTATCTTAAAGCATCCGTTTGTGTCCGACGTGGGATATTTTTTATCAAGCTTTGCACGTAAACCGCCTGCACACGAGGCAAGAATTTCGTCCTCTTCCTCACCGTCTATGTTTATCATATATTCGGCATCTATCAAACTGTAGTCAAAAGAGCTTGCACCGAACAGCCCTGTTTCTTCTTCGGCTGTGAAAAGACACTGTAAACGGGGCATTTCATAATCTGATGCAAGAAGTGCCAGCATAATTGACAAAGCCGCACCGTCATCTGCACCGAGTGTTGTGCCGCGTGCTTTCAGCTTTCCGTCATCGGTGATGTATACATCAATTGGGTCTTTTGTGAAGTCGTGCTCAATATTCAGCTCCTTTTCACATACCATATCGGTATGTCCCTGTATACAGAAAACGGGTGCGTTTTCGTAACCTGCCGATGCGGGCTTGTTTATAAGCACATTTCTGCCTGCATCTCGGTAATATTCAAGCCCGCGGCTCTTTGCAAAATCGCAAAGATAATCTGCAATTCTTTCTTCTTCACCCGATGAACGGGGGATTTTTGCTATTTCATAAAAATATTCAAGATGTGTCATTGTATATTATCCTTTCGGCGGTTAATTTATTTTGTAAATGTAGGTTCTTCCTCGCTTGCCGGATTTTGTTATTGCTCCGCACCCGCGAAGCACATTGATCGCCGATGACAGATTGATACCGAAAAGGTCGGAGTATTTTGAAAATTCCGCCCTTGTAAATTCCTCGGGTAACTCGGCAGGCAAAAGCTTTGAGTATTCGCCCGCCCCGACCGACATATGCGAAACATATGCCGTCGGTACTCTGTCATATCTCACAGTCCTTCCGCGCCTTTTCGGATTATCGTATTTATATTCCGTTATTTCAAAAAAACAGATGTAAATACGTAAATTAGGGTGTGACAAATGTTTCTTTATATAAAACAGTTCAGGTAAAATTTCCTGTGCGCGTCCTTTTTTCGGTGACTTTCGCGGTTTTGATATCTCACCTGTTTTTTTGTCAATTTTGCATATGCGCTTAACATATGCCACAGGGAAGATAACGTCAACCTTGTATGACGGCAAAAAAGCTTCGAGCTGTTTGTCTAACTTTCTGAAATCTCTCGTCTGTATCTCGGTTATTGTGTCGCCTTCCAAAATGTCGGCAATATAACCGCACACGGGAACCTCATGGTATGCCATATCGGGGCAGACGAAATATTTGAGCATCATGTGAAGTGTGCCCTCACAAAGCGTGCCGATATTGTATCTTTTGTGCTCGCCCCCAAAATATTCGTCCTGTGCCTTTAGAAACCGCACCTCGTTTGCGGTCGTTCTGTCATCTATCATCTTTTGATATGCTTTCCTTTTTTGAAATGTATACGGCAGATAAACGGCGGTATAAATACGGAAAGAAGCGACGGAAGTAAAACGGAGCATATGAGTATTGCGTAAATATATCCGTTATACGGTATACTTACGACGCTTCCGTATAAAAGCATGACGGCAAACGACAAAACTGTGCCCAATGCAGCCGAAACACCGCCGAGCGTTAAAAACTCCGTGCCGAATATACTGTTCAGTCCCTTTTCTCCGCAGCCTATCATATAGACTGTAGATATTGTTGCTTTGTGCGAATCAAGCAAATAATTCGTCATTGAAACAAGAAGCATTACGACGATGCAAAGTATTATTATCCACATAAATGTGTAGAAGATAACGGAGGATATCATCTGCGCTCTGTCCTGTAAAAATTCCGTGCGCGAATCGGTGTAACGCATGCCGTCCGTTTTGCATATCTCCCTCAACGTCTTTGCCATTTTATCCATTGATTCGGGTGAATTGTCGTCAAGCACAACTTCAAGACATGCAGGCTCTGTCATATAAGTTAAGGTCTTGAATGTATCTTTGTCGCATAAGAGTCTTACAACGTCAATGTTTTCGTATTTATCGAGCTTGTCATAAAGCACCGCGCCGACTGTATAGCTTTCGTATTCGGTGTTTACAACCGTTTCGCCGTTTTCTGTGATATACGATGCGCGGAGATCTACCGTGTCGCCCGCACGGTAAAAGTCAGATGTGTCTTGCCAATCGTGTACGAATATTGCAACACGTCCGCTTCCGTCAAATATGTTGTCAAGTGAGCCTGAAACAACATATCTTCCGTAAAGAAATTCAGCCCTGTCGGGTTCTTCGGAAAAAACAAGCAGATCTGTGACGAATGTTTTCTGAAGCGTGGATGTTACCTTACGCTCCGGCTTTGATATCGTTTTTATCGGACTTAAACGTATAAGCGGTGAAGCAGAGTCATAAAAATCCGTAACGTAATATGAACGCATAACACGCTTGACCCCGTCAAGCGACTCTATCTTCTCAGCCGTCACATCTGCAATAGTGCTGTACTGTACACCCACGGCTGTGTCGCCTGTCAGGGTGAAATCGCCTCTGTCAACCGCCACTGGAATACTTCCGACTTGTGAGGAAAGCACCATAGAAAAATATGAAAATATCGCCATAAGCGATGCGATGACAACACAGAAAAGTATATTTACCCGCCTGTTTCTTACAAAAAATGCAATTCCGAGTGTACGGAGCTTCTTACCGCCTGTCAGCAAAAGGTTTGCCGAGCTTGCAACAAAAATGTTGTTTGCATTGTTTGCGGAGGATACCATTTTAGTGTATGATACGGACGTCGTTTTATTTGAAACGTAGTACGTTATTCCGCCTAAAATCATAAGGCAGAGGAAAAACATAATGATAACAGATGCAATATCCATATCATATGAAAGATAAATTTTTTCGTTGTTGTTCATTCCGTCACAGAAAAGGCACAAAAGCCTTATTGAAAGTGAGGAAAGCAAAACACCGACGGGGAATGCGGTGATGTATATCAAAAAGTATTTGATAAGCAAAAGGTTAAAAAACTGCTTCGGCGTTGTGCCTATCATTGAAAGGGTCGAAAGCTCCTTCATGGACTTGAATATATCAAGCGTTACAAAAACGAGCATGGCAACGCCTGCAGGCAGAATGCTTATCAAAACAGTTATCAAGAAGGAAGGCTTTTCGTAAAATTTCTTTAAGTCAACGACGGAACGGTTAAGATAAAGGGAGCGTATTTCTTGCTTTTCTTCATCGTAATATTCAAGCTCCTCACCTTCTTCGTTCTTTAAGTCATCTCTGATATACTCTATGATATCATCGGTGTAGCGCATTATCTTTGCGGAATTATCTGTATCGAAGCGGATGTATTTGTCAACTGTCGGTGAGCCCGAATATGAGTCAATATCAAGTATACTCTGAAGCTCATCTTCAGAAATAAACATATATCCGAGCGATGATTCAGCACCTGAAAATATACCGCTGACAGTATACTGTTTATCCTGAACATATCCGCTGTATCTGACACGCACCTCTGCCGTGTCGCCCACATAAAGGGAAAACGCACGGCTGACATCATCGCTTATCATTATCTGCCCGATGTTCGGAAAATCACCGCTTTCGCATTTTATGTAAAGACAGTCAAGGTCATTACTGTACCCTGCAAGCGTGGCATATGATATTTCAGATGCGGTGTTCGGATTTGCAACAGGGCATATTGTCGTAACATTTGCAGATGAACCGAGATGTTCGTACATATCGATAAACAGGGAATCCTCTTTTTCTATACCCTTGAAATATGCATGATAATTTCCGTATTGATGCAACACGGTCTCATTTTCTCCGTTACTGACGGATGAATTGTAAATTATGATATTCATGCTCATAACCACCATGCAAATGACGGATATAAACAGTATTATATAAGACCGCTTGTCAACAAACAGACTTTTCCGGGAATATAAAAGATAACTTTTTCTTTCCGATTTTATTTCGTCTTTTTTCATATAAAAACCTTTTAGTGTATTATTATTTTATTTTACCATATATTTTATAAAAATTCAATGCTTTATTTTCCGAATTATTAAAACATTGTTGTTGATATAATGAAGTGTTTGTGATAAAATGGTTTAAAAATAAAAGTTGTCGGTGGTTATATGAATTTAGGTGAAAAAATAAAATATTTCAGAGTAAAGCAGGGGTTGACGCAGTCACAGCTTGCGGGCACGTTTATAACCCGCAATATGCTTTCGAAGATAGAAAACGGAAGTGCATCGCCGTCTTTGGCAACAATAGAATATATAACCGAGAGGCTTAATCTGCCGAAAGGCTTTCTTATATCGGGAAAGGACGATACACAGCAGTACGAAAACTCACAGATGCTGGAGCTTTTGAAAAGTATGTACGCAAACGGCGAATATGAAGAGTTGGTGCACAGATGCGAAAAAAACGGTGAGGCAGCAGTTTACGGAGATGAGATATCATGTATGCTTGCAGACTGTTATCTCAAATTGGGTATTGAAAAATACCGAAGCGGTGATATGATCAGTGCGGAAAAATATTTTTGCGCCTGCATAAGCAGATGCGACAAGACAGTATACAATACCGACAATCTACGCAAAAATGCGAAGCTGTATATGAATTTAATAAACTTCTATTTCGGAAAATATGCGGGTGACTTTGCGGATTTTTCCGATGACTCGTTTTTCGGAAATGACTGCCTTTGCGAATACTTATACGTTTACTGCTTAAAGCTTATCGAATCGGGCGGTGCGGAATATGCGCTTTCCGCCTCGGAGCTTCCGCTTTTTTCAAACGAATCGTACGTTATGCATATTCACGCAAGGTACGAAATGGCTAAAGGAAACACGCAAAGCGCAAAGCAGATCATGTCGGAGCTTTTGAAAAGGGATGCATCCGAGCATACGTGCCAGCTTTTATATAACGTGTATTCCGATCTTGAGTCGATATGCCGATCGGGAGAAGATTACAAGAATGCATATAAATACGCGACCTTGAAGGGTGAGCTTTACTCCGTTTTATTGCGGGTATAAAATATAAAACGTGCCGCTATACTTGACATAGCGGCGCGTTTGTGCTAATATATAGAAAATTAAATTATCGGGGATAATGAGGAAAGTTCGGTGAAAATCCGTCGCAACCGCCATTGCCGTAAAGTCAGTTCAACTGCGAAGTCGGAATGCTCACCCCGATGCGGCACCCGTTTTAAGGGTACATTTTTGGGTAAGGAAAAGTGCGGCCGATAACTGTCGGAGTGTTTTTCCGACGGCTTATTGTCGTGCTTTTGTCTTTGACGAAAGCATTTTTTTATTGGAGAATTTTATGCTGTATTCTAAAAAAATCTGTATCTTACTTTTGACAGAAAAGCAAAAAGAGATAACTTTGGGTGGTACAACACGTTTTCCTAAAAAATCCGACTTCACAGACGAGCAGGTACAGGCAATAAAAGCCTACCTCGGACCTTGGCCGAGAGCACTCGAAAAAGCGGGGCTGAAGGAAGAAAGGAAGAAAAAAATATGAAAAGGGTTTTGGTTTTCACATTTATCATTGCGTTGCTTTTAAGCATCACATCATTCGCAAACGAAGGCACGGCTTTCGTTACTATTGCAAGCGGCTCGCCCGTGCTTGTAAATGAGCCTGTGGCTTTGTCCGATCTTGACGGTGACGGTAAAATAACCGTAAACGATGCGCTTATTGCCGCGCACGAGGACGGAATGTACGGATATTCGGAAAGCGCATACGGCATTGGCATGACCAAGCTTTGGGGGATTGAGAACGGAAGCGGATACGGGTATTATGTAAATAATGCCCCTGCCATGAGTCTTTCGGATGAAATCAAAAACGGCGACAGCGTATACGCTTACATTTATACGGATACCGAAACATTTTCGGATACATTCTGCTATTTCGATAAATCTGAAATATCGTCGGTAACAGGTGAAAAAATAACGCTTACGCTTACAAAAACGGGATATGACAGTGATTGGAATTTTACAACCTCTCCTTTGTCTGATGCCTTCATAACTGTTGACGGTGATAAAACACAGTATAAAACAGACGAAAACGGACAAGTGACACTTGAAATTAATAAAGAGGGAACATTTACTTTAAGTGCTGTTTGCGACGGCGTGGTGCTTGTTCCGCCTGTTTGCACGGCAAAGGTAACAAGCGTACCGCAGACATTTGATATTTTTCCCGTGTTCGTTATTGCCGCTTTGGCATCTGTTGTTATTTTAAAGAAAAAATATGCGTAAAATTATTTCATTGTTGGTTACGGCACTATTGCTTATGCTCTCTGTATCCGGTGTCGTCTTGACCGAGGAAAATCTTTCAGACAAGCAAGCAGTACAGAATTTTGCCGATACATATATGTGCGAAAATGCAGGCGTGACAGCGGAATGGTTTGCATTTGCTTTGGCTGAAAGTGACTGTGACTTTTCAAAATACATTTCCGCACTTGATAAATATATCAGCGAAAATCCACCGTCGTCCGTAACGGCTTTGAAGTATGCTTTGGTTTACCGTGCGCTCGGAACAGATAACGAATATACAAAACAGACATCGAAAGGCATAACGGACAGCAAAAGCGTTATGTACGTTATATTTGCACTTCATTTGCTCAATAACGGGCTTGAATGTGACAGCGCAACCGTCCCCGAACTTGCGGAAAAGCTTGTCGGACTTCAAAACGATGACGGCGGTTGGTCGGTTATAAAAGGAAATTCCGATGTTGACACGACAGCAATGGCGCTTCAGGCGCTTGCTTCCTGTAAAAATGAGCACGGCGAAAGCATAGAAAAAGCTGTAGGCTTTCTTTCGGGTGTCCAAACGGACGGCGGAGGCTTTAAAAGCTACGGTGCAGAAAATGCCGAAAGCGCCGCACAGGTTATAATTGCACTTTCCGACATCGGCATTGACTGTGAGACTGACGAAAGATTTATTAAAAACGGCAAAACCGTGTTTGATTTTTTGGAAATATTCAAAAAGAAAGACGGTTATTCACACACCGCAGACGGTGCCGCAACAGATCTTGCCGCATCACAGGTGCTGTGTGCGTTTTCTGCATACAGCCAATTCAAAAGCGGAAAATCACCGTTTTATATATTCGACTCGAAAGATACACAAGCCGATGTGCCTGTGTCGGATGCTGTGACAAATGCCGACGAAAGCGCCCATGTGTCAGATGAAACAGATATAAAAAAAGAAAATGTACCTGCATGGCGGTACATTTTTATCGGTGCTATAATTTTTGCCGGCATCATTTGCTGTGTTTTGCTGATATTATTCAAAAAAACGAAGCTGCAAAATTTCATCTTTGTTTTTGTGTTGTGTGCTGTTGTTATATTATTTTCATTCTTTGTGGATTTTTCATCTGCCGATAACTATTACCAAGCTGAAATACCTCACGGTGAAGTGGTGGGGAAGGTGTT
>JAZTXA010000193.1:0-22077 GCA_045636245.1 Eubacteriales bacterium
ATGGGAACAGCGGAAACACCTGCCGAACCGATAAGGGGGTTGATCTTGTTTTTGGAAAACAAATTCATAAACTTCGCAAGAAGCACACCGCCCGCAGTTCCGATGCTGAATGCAAATATACCCATTACAAGTATCAAAAGTGTTTCGAGGTTAAGGAAGCGTTCTGCTGTCGCAGTAGCACCGACGGACACTCCGAGAAATACTGTAACGATATTCATAAGTTCATTCTGAACAGTCTTACTGAGTCTTTCTGTTACTCCGCACTCGCGAAGCAGGTTTCCGAACATAAGCGAACCGATAAGCGATGCCGCAGACGGAACAAGAAGCGAAACAACTGCCGTGATAACGATGGGGAAAACTATCTTTTCCGTTTTTGACACTTCGCGGAGCTGTTTCATTTCTATCATGCGCTCTTTTTTAGTTGTAAGGAGCTTCATGATAGGCGGCTGTATAAACGGCACAAGCGCCATGTAGCAATATGCCGCAATAGCAATAGAGCCCAAAAGCTCAGGCGACATTTTCGTTGCCGTATATATTGCCGTGGGGCCGTCAGCACCGCCGATAATACCGATAGAACCTGCCTGTTCTGGTGTAAATACACCCGAGGCGCGTGAAAGTATATATGTTACAAATATACCGATCTGTGCCGCCGCACCCAAAAGAAGCGACTTCGGATTTGCAATAAGCGGTGCAAAATCAGTCATCGCACCGACACCTATGAATATAAGACACGGGAAAATACCGAGCTTGACACCGAGATATAGATAGTCAATAAGTCCTGCTGTACCTGCTGAAAACATTCCCCAATTTATATGTCCTGTTTCGTTTATGAATATTTCAGGGTGGTAAAGCTCCGCACCCGGAAGGTTTGTAAGGAGCATACCAAATGCTATCGGTAAAAGCAACAGCGGTTCAAATTTTTTCGCTATTGCAAGATAAATTAAAAATGCAGATATTGCATACATCACAAGCACCAACGGGTTTTCGGCAATACCGACAAAGCCCGTTGTCTTGGCAAAATCTATAATTGCATCCATAATACACCTTAACCTATCGTGCAAAGAAGCGTGCCCGAGGCAACCGATGCACCCTTACCTATTGCAACAGATGTTATTTTTCCGTCACAGGGGGCGCAGATTTCATTTTCCATCTTCATAGCTTCAAGGATCATAAGAACATCGCCCGCTTTGACGGCCTGACCTATAGAAACATTCACAGAAAGTATAGTCCCCGCAATAGGAGCGTTGACAGCCATCCCCCCTGCAGGCTGTGCTACAGGCTTTTGTGCAGGTGTGCTTTTGATTTCCGATGCGCTTACTTCCTCAAGCTGTACTTCATACAAATTACCGTTTACAGTTACTTTAAATGTTCTCATTGTGTTTTCTCCTTAAATTTTTTTGATAGATACGATTCGGAAGGAATTTACATCCTCTCCCATATACTCTGCCAAAGCTGCCGATATTGCGGCAACAAACTCTTCTCTGTCAGGTATTTCCTCGCTTATCGTCTGAGGCTGTGAAGGTGTTACCGTGTCTGTCTTTTTTTCGTGATTGCCTATCTTTCCGACAAGCATACCGAGAAGCTTACAAATAAAGATGATAATAACAAGACCGACAAACACCGTACCTATACCAAGCAGGCACACTCGCCAGTCTGTCATGGAAAATTCAGGGATAGTGAGTAAAATTTTGCCCATATTTTTTCTCCGTTTATGCTTTTTATAATAAAGAATTATTTCCACAATAATATGAAAATATTTGCGTTTTTCTTTTTTTGTTTGATTTATTACGTGTCGGATAATCTGATATAATTACTTCCCGCAATTATATAGTGGTCAAGCAGATTTATATCAACAAGCGACAGCGCACGTCTTATGCTTTCTGTTACTGCGATATCATCTGCCGATGGAAGTGCCAGCCCTCTGGGATGGTTGTGCGCCAATATAACCGACGATGCCCTGCCCAAAAGCGCAATTTCAGTGACACGTCTGATGTTTAAGGCTGATGAATTGACAGAGCCTTCGTGCAAAACTCTCGATTCTATAAGTCCGCCCTTATTGTCAAGCAGAAGCAAAACAACCTTTTCGTTTTCCTCACCTGAGAATTTTTCAATTAAAAACTTCCCTATCGTGTCCTTACTGTCAAACGATGACTGTGAGCGGTTTGATGCATCCTTTTCATAATACCTGACAGTTGAGTGAAGCAGTTTTAAAAATATTGCGGCATTTTCACCGACACCGTCAACGCTTGCAATATCCTCAAGCGGCGCTTCAAGCACTTCGGAAAATGAACCGAATCTGTCAATAAGTCTGTGTGCAATACCGTTTGTATCTATCCTCGGTAATGCATAAAAAAGTAAAAATTCAAGGGCGTTATGCGCCTCAAAGCTGTCAAGATCTTCCGTTATAAATCTTCTTTTTACCCTTTCTCTGTGTCCTTCCGCCACCTATTTCACTCCTTTTAAGTTATTTTCCGTTTCGGTCAAGCAACGATTTTTTGATATCCCACAGCTTTTGCGAAAGATCGACGTAATAATTGTGGGGATTTTCAAATCTTGTTACTTCATCCCATAAAGTATCAAGCTGTGCTTTGCAGTATGCTCTGATGCTTTCTATATCCGGAAGATCATACACACATTTTCCGTTTTTGAATATAGGCACTTGTAATTCTTTCGCAGTATAGTCTGTTATTGTTTTGCGCTTCCATGTGTAATCGGGATCAAACAGCTCATAAGGCTTTGTGAAATCGGGTGTTTCGTCGTGTACACACAGAAGGTCAGCCGCCGCCTTACCGCTTTCGTTTTCGTAAAGTCTGTACAGCTTTTTAAAATGCGGGTACGTAATTTTTTCGGGGTTTTCGCTTATTTTTATTCTCGGTACTATCGTGCCGTCACTTTCCTCAACTGCCGCCAGCTTATAAACACCGCCGAATACAGGTTCGCTTTTCGAGGTTATCAGTCTTTCACCCACACCGAATATGTCAATTTTGGCACCTTGATTGAGCAGATCGCGGATTATATATTCATCAAGCGAATTTGAAGCAACTATCTTGCAGTGCTGATATCCCGCATCGTCAAGCATCTTTCTTGCCTTTCTTGATAAATATGCAATATCACCGCTGTCAAGTCTTATGCCCAGCGACACGTTTTTGTTGTCCTTACCGTAAACAGCATCAAACGCTTTAATGGCATTTGGAACACCGCTTTTCAGTACATTATACGTGTCGACCAAAAGTGTTGCGCTGTTTTTATACGTTTTACAGTACGTCTCAAACGCCTCATATTCCGTGTCAAACATCTGCACCCAAGAATGTGCCATTGTGCCGCCGGATACAACACCGTATTCTTTATCGGCAAGCACACATGCCGTTCCGTTACATCCTGCGATATATGAAGCCCTTGCGCCGAGCACAGCACCGTCAGCTCCCTGCGCCCTGCGTGAGCCGAATTCTGACACCACTCTGCCGCCTGCGGCGCGAACAATGCGGTTTGCCTTTGTTGCAATAAGCGATTGGTGATTGAGCGACAAAAGCACAAACGTTTCAATAAGCTGTGCTTCTATTGCATTTCCCTTTACCGTCATTATCGGCTCACGCGGGAAAACGGGAGTTCCTTCGGGAACTGCCCATATGTCGCCCGTAAATTTGAAGGTGCGCAGATAGTTCAAAAACTCACATGAAAACATATTCTTATTTTTCAGAAATTCAATGTCGTCATCATCGAAATGAAGATCTTTTATATACTCAACTACCTGTGCAAGTCCTGCGGCAATGGCAAAACCTCCGCCGTCGGGAACACGTCTGAAAAAGACGTCAAAATAAACGGTTTTATCTTTCATTCCGTTTTCGAAATAGCCGTTGCTCATTGTAAGTTCATAAAAGTCGCAAAGCAACGTGTAATTTTTTTTATTCATATCTTCCTCAATACTGATTTATTTTTTAAAAACTATTGACATTTACTATTTTAGGTGTATAATTATACCATTAAATTAAGGAGGCAACCAAAATGAACAACAAACAAAAAACTTATAAATTGGTTCTTGCCGCAGTGTTCACGGCACTGATAATTGTCATGTCATTTACCCCTCTCGGATATCTACGTGTCGGTTTTGTATCTATAAGCTTTATGACGATACCCGTTGCGCTCGGTGCCGTTTTGCTCGGCCCTGTGTACGGTGCATACTTCGGTTTACTTTTCGGTATAACAAGCTTCATACAGTGCTTTACCGGTGATCCGTTCGGCGCAATGCTTGTTGGGGTAAGCCCGGTTTTAACCGCCATTATGTGTATCATTCCGAGAATACTTATCGGTTTATTGTCAGGACTTATATTCATAGGCATTAAGAAAGCATCCAAAAACGATATCGGTGCTTTTCTTACAGCAAGCCTTTCGGCACCGCTCATCAACACCCTGCTTTTTATGGGATTTATGATGGCATTCTTCTATAACAATCCCGCATTCCACACAGGACTTGAGTCACTTGGTATCACAGGGTACGAAAACATTTTTAGTCTGCTTTGGATCATGATAGGCACAAACGGAATTATTGAATTTTTCGCTTGCGGTATCATCGCATTTGCCCTTTCAAAATCTTTAAGCACCGTTTTACTTAAGCGCATCGGTTGATTATAAAGTAATATCCGTAAAACCGTCCTTTTCAAGGGCGGTTTTTTTGCCGTTTAAAATCAGCACACCGCCGTCTTTGTTTGTATAAACACGGCATTGTTTGCCATCAAATTCCACTTTGACATAACCGCCGTTAAGCGGTACAGTACCCGAAATTTTTTCAAGCCCGCCAAGGCACGGCTTTACCTCAAATGTTTCAGCACCAACTGATGTCGATGAAACTCCGAGGAAATATTTACCGAAAAGGTAAACAGGGCCTGCACCCCAAGCATGGCAAAGAGATTTTCCGTATTTCATACCGTACATGGCATAGTGCTGTTCGCCGTTTTCTTCGGGAATATACTGCTCCCAAATCGAGGTAGCACCCAAGTTTACCATTCCGCCCCAATATGAGCGTATAAGCTTTGTCGCATATTCAATATTGCCTGTTTTACAAATTGCATCTGTTTCAAAGAACTTGAAGTACGGTGTTGTTATCTGCGTTATTTCGTCACTTTCAAGGACGTTTTTGATTATTTTTTCTGTTTGCTCCTTTGTTGCGATATCGTAAAGAAGTGCGAAAATATTGGCATGTCTTGTCACGTGACATCTTCCCGATGTGAAGCTGTCGATATATGCACCCTTTTCCTCACACCAAAAATATTTGTTTATCTTTTCAAAAAGATCTTCAGCACGTTCCTTGTACTGTCTGCCGTCAAGCCCGGCGGCATCTGAAAGCTCCGCCATACAGACCATGGCGCGGTACAAAAGCATTTGCTCCGCACACGGTGCGCCGTGTTTGTCTATATCCGACCAGTCGATAAATATCCAATCCCCGTCACGGTGTACGACAAAGCCGTTTTCGTCAAGGCGGGATAGGATAAAATCGCAAAGCGACTTTATCCTCGGATATATAAATTTGACAAAATCACAGTCACCCGACGAAAAATAATATTCATACGTACCGATTATAAGGTAAAGCGAATAATCGTTTATCGTATTTATGTGCGTATTTATAGGGTCTTTTCCTCGCAGTGCCGTTATTGTACGGCGCACAATGGGGTAGTCAAGAAATAAATATTCATTTATTTTGAAGCTTTGATAGGCATCTCCCGACCATACCCAACGGTCACGCTTTATGCCGTCAAGAAAAAATTCCCTTGCGTTCAGATGAAACGTATATGCGGATATATCCCATATCTTATTTATAAACTTATCATCGCATTCAAATGCACCCTTATATTCAAACGGAATATATTCGTATTCGGCATAAACATTCACATGTGACGTTGTATTTATAAATACATATCTGAACGCACGTGAGGATAAAGTTATGTCTCCGCTTACTTTTTCCCATAGATACGTGTTTTTATCGGCTGACAACGCTTCTTCTCTGCTTTCACCGAAATAAACGGTAAATTCAGTTCCATGTGTTTCCAAAATATTAAGACGGGAAAACATTTCACGTCCGAAATCATACAGTCTTCCTCCGTTTACGATTTCGGCACTTACAGGTTCAACTCTTTCATATTCAAATTTAAACATCTCGGGATCATCTGATACGCTGTCGTACACGGGATCGTCACCTGCATTTGTACGCTCATTTGTGTTATGACCGCATATCCAGCTGCTGTCAGAAATAAGTGTATCACTTTCACAGTATATTGAGGGAAGCCCATTCGGTTTTGTCACAAGGACGTGAACATCATGCTCACCCTTAGAAAATGCAATTTCATCGCCTAAAATATAACGCACACCGTCAAGCTGTACAAACCCTCTGGCGTTTGAAATTATTTTAAACACTCCGTCTTCTTCGGCTGTGAAATGCTTGTCAAACGATACGGTGGGATACGGTGTATAAAGCTCCCACATAGGGGGCACGCAAAAGCCGAATTCATCACGTCTTGAGTGAAGTATAAGGCTGTGATATATTTCAAAATCGCCCCTGTACCATATCCACCTTGATTTTCTCATTACGTTCTCCGTTTACTTTTATTGATATACTGTTTTGCAGTCTTTTTTAAATGTTATTTCTTTCATAACGGTGTAGTATTCGCCGTTTTGTTCGAAATCTATATTTTTGTATTTTGCAAGCGCACGTATGATATAATCGGGATTTATGTAGTTATCAACGCTTGATTCAAGGTCGGCAACTATACATACATACTCTCCGTTAAAGCTGACGGTACTTGATTTTATCCCCGGTAAAATATCAATATCGGTAAATCCGCTTTTCGTCTTTTTGGTGCGCTTTGTGATTATCATGGAGTTTTCAAGCATTTCTTTTATCTCGTTTGCTTTTTCTTCCGACATACCGTTAAAATAAAGCTTGAATGTGTATCTTGACCAGCACAGATCCTCAAGCTTTGTTTTCGGCTTGTACACACGCTTGACTTGTATATCGTCGGGAAGATTTGCATTGAGGGATTCTTTTATTTTTTCGTAATCAACAGGGGGAAGCACTCTTATATCAAGAAACTCACACATGCTTTCAGCACCAAGCGAAAGCGGAAGTGAAAATACAAGCTTCGGGTGGGGGTTAAATCCGTTTGTGAACCAAATTGCCACCTTTGCTCTTACAAATGCCGTGCGGAGCGTTCTGTTCAAATCAAGGTGGGAAATGAACTTTGCCCTGCCCGTTTTTGAAAATTCAAGTCTTACTTTTTCGTATTCGTTGACGGACACCATGTACATTCACCTCCCAATTTATTTGCGCCGCATCCCGCACAAGATTTCATACAGTTTTCTGTAACAGTATCATTGTATGCCTTGTGACGCTCACGCAGGAAAAATTCCTTTGATACACCGCAGTCGATTATATCCCAAGGAAGCACCTCGTCCTCGCCAAACTCACGGTTAGCATAAAATGACGGATCAATTCCGCATTCTTCAAACACGGATATCCACTTGTCATAATCAAAGCATTCGTCCCATGCATCGAATTTAAATCCATACTCCGACGCCTTCGCAAGTGCCGCCGAAAGCTTTCTGTCACCTCTTGCGAACACAGCTTCAATTCTGCTGACATTGGCATCGTGATAGTTATATTTTATACTTCTGTCTGTTATGGCAGAAGCAAGAAGCTTTTGCTTTTCTATAAGCTCGTCCATTGTCGATTGTCTGTCCCATTGGAAAGGCGTGAACGGCTTCGGAATAAAGCAAGCAACGCTTATTGTAACTGTAGGTCTTCCCTTCGGTCTGTTTTCTGTTTGGTAATATTCATCGACAACTGCCTTTGCAAGCTTTTCAATCCCGAGGATATCCTCGTCCGTTTCCGTCGGAAGTCCGCACATGAAGTACAGCTTCACCTGATTTCGTCCGCCCTCGAACGCGGCACGGCACGCCTCAAATATATCCTTTTCGCAAATGTTTTTATTTATCGCATCACGCAGTCTTTGTGTTCCCGCCTCCGGTGCAAATGTAAGACCTGCCGTACGGACTGATGAAACCTTTTTCATAAGCTCACGCGAAAAGCTGTCAGCCCTCATTGACGGGAGCGAAAGACCGACCATTTTATCATCCGTCCACTCCAAAAGCTTGTCCGTCAGTTCTCTTATGTGAGGATAGTCCGAAATAGAAAGCGAGCACAGCGAAATTTCATCATATCCCGTATTTTCGTAGAGCGCTCTTGCATCACGGTCAAGTGTATCGGGTGACTTTGCACGCGCGGGACGGTATATCATTCCCGCCTGACAGAAGCGGCATCCTCTCGGACAGCCGCGATACACCTCAAGCACAATTCTATCGTGTACCGTTTCGATATACGGCATTACAAACTGCTCGGGATAATACGTTTTATCGAAGTCTTTTATTATCCTCTTGCGTATTTTTGTCGGTATATCGTCATATTTCGGTGTGTATTCCTTTACCGTGCCATCGTCATTGTATGTAACATCATAAAGCGAAGGAACGTAAAAGCCCTCTATTTTCGCCGCTTCGTGCAAGAATTTTTCCTTTGTATACTCGCCAGACTTCTTCATTTTGATGTAAAGCTCACAAAACTCGACAAGCGCCTCTTCGCCCTCGCCTATTGAGAAAACATCAAAAAAGTCAGCAACAGGCTCCGCATTATAAGCGCAAGGGCCGCCGCCTATGACAATGGGGTATTCCTCGCCCCTATCCTTTGCATATATCGGCATATTTGCAAGCTTAAGCATATTGAGCACGGTTGAATAACAAAGCTCATACTGAAGCGTAAAGCCGAGTATATCAAATTCGGAAACGGGATCCATACTTTCATGGGCATAAAGAGGTATGCTGTGCTTTTCCATCTGCTCCTGCATATCGATCCAGGGGGCATACACACGCTCACACCATATATTTTCATTTGCATTAAGCGCGCCATACAAAATACGCACACCTAAATTTGACATTCCTATTTCATAAGTGTCGGGAAATGCAAAGGCGAAACGGCACTTCACATTTTCTTTATTTTTTATTATCTGACCGTATTCACCGCCTGTATAACGTCCGGGCTTCAAAACCTTTCTTAAAATACCGTCAATGTTATAATTATTACTCAAAGCACTACTTCTCCGATTATATTATTATGGTATTATTATACATGTAAACATTACATATGTCAATATAAGGAAAGAAAAAAGCCCCGAGTGAACGGGGCGAATGTTTATTCTGTAACCTTATGTGCAAGGGTGGGAGATGCAAACTGGAATGCACGGATTATCGCATACAAAAGAAGTGCAACCTGAAGACCGCTGTATACCGAAAATATGTTAAAAGGCAACACAAGCATAATAGTAAGCACAAGATTGGGAATACAGTATGTTGCAGTGATAACAATCGTTACAAGCGACAGCGCAAGGTGCAAATGGTGATTCGGCTTTGTGATCCTGTACTTCGCTTCTGATGTCAAATAAAGCATAATGAATATTACGGAAAGCTGTGCATAAAGCTTTTCTGAATTATTTATAACTGTTGAATTATCGAAATACAGATATATCAGATACGAAATGCTCCAAAGTATCGGGAAGAAAGACAAAACCTTGACAGCCTGACTGTTTTCATCCTTAGAAGATTCCGCCTTAAGGAAAAACGCAGCGGCGGGAAGCGAAAGTAAAAGCGTTGTCACAAGCGACACTACCTCAACCTTTTCGCCTTGTCTCCATGCCAGCAAAAGACCGCCGTTTGCAAAAAAGTCAAAGTTTATGTAAAGCACCAAAAACATTGACGAAATGAAGAAAAATCCGCAAAGCGACGATGCAAAAAGCGACGGCACCGTACTTTTCGGTATAACCGCACTTTTAACAGGCGGTTTAATAAAGAAATATACCGAAAACAGTGCAACACAGCAAATGACAAGCAACACGTTATAAAGCGTCGGCATAGATGTCGCAGTCTTATAATTTTCAAGACTCGGGTCATAAAAATAATTCATAAGAAATATCCTTGCCACAGACAGTGCCGATGCAATAACAACAGCGCTTATAAGAAAGGATTTATAGACTTTTTTAAACAGACTCATTTATCTACCTCGGTAAATTTGATGATATGTGTACATATACTTTGTTATTATATATCACAAATATTAACAAAGCACCTTTGAAAGCGTAAACATTTCATAATTATACATCAAATGATTTGAGAATAACGGGAATAAAGCTTGCTGTATCTGATGATGTCATACCGTAGGAGGTATATTTTTCATCAGCAAGTTCACCGCATGCTCCGTTTATATACGCACCCGATGCCGTAGCGATCAACAGCTCATCATCATCCGCAAAGCCCATAATACCTGTCAGTATTCCCGATAGCACATCTCCGCTTCCTGCTGTTGCCATACCGGGTGCACCCGTATCGGTGATATATACAGTTACCCCATCCGTTATGACAGTTGCGGTTCCCTTCAAAAGCAGTATCACACCGTATTTTTCAGCATATGCCTTTGCGTATTTTACGGGATCGTTTAATATATCTTCACAACTTTTACCGCACAGACGTGAAAATTCTTTCACATGAGGTGTAAGAATTACAGATGCTCTCGTTTTTTTCAAAGCATCGCTTCCGATACCTGCAAGCGTATTTATTCCATCGGCATCTATTATGATCCTGCCATCATAATTTTCAAGTATATAGGAGAGTATTTTTTTCTGTTCATTACCCGTTTTCATTCCCATACCGAATGACACACAGCGTGCGGAAGAAATTGCGTTTTTTACAGATTCTTCATCGAAAATTATATTGCCCCCCTCGCATTTCATAGGGCAAAGCGTACTTTCAAGCAAATACGGCATAACACTGTGCGCTATACTTTCGGGAACTGCAAGCCTGCACACACCGCATCCCGCACGCAGGGCGCACTGTGACATATTTGCAAGCTTTGCCGCACCGCTGTACTCAATACTTCCGCCAATGACCGTGACGTACCCGTATGTGCCTTTATGACTGTAATTTTTTCTTTTTGAAAAAAGCTTACGCACATCCTCTTTTTCAATCAAAAATGTGTCGTTTTCAATCACTTTTATACCTACATCGCACCTTACCTTGGATTTCATAACATCCTTTGCACGGGATAGAAAATGTCCGTACTTATATTCACCGAGGGCAACTGTAATATCGGATTCGACGCACACATCGCCCTGTCCGCTGTTACTGTCAAGTCCGCTGTTTATATCGGCGCATATTATATATGCACACGATGAATTGATAAGCTTTATCGCCTTCGCCGCATTATCACGTACTTCACCGTGAAAACCTGTACCGAGTATACAGTCCACAACCGTTTTATACTTCATAATATCCGTGTTTTCTAGTGTCAAAAACGGTATACCCGCCCTTTTACATTCACCTGCGAAGTATTCTCCTTCATCAGAAAGTTTTTCGGAAACAGTGCAAATATCAACCTCAACGCTCGCATTTTTAAGCAATAATGCAAGTGCAAATCCGTCAGCGCCGTTATTTCCTCCGCCGCACACTATACACACAGGGGATGTGTACTGTGCCGAATTAAACAACGCTTCGGCGGCATTTTTGATCAGCTCCCTTTCGGGTGTTATATTTTTGACCGTATGTTCGTCACTTTTCCGCATTTGTCCTCGCGATAAAACAGTAATCATAATTCCTCTTAAATACAATAGCGGGCGACCAATGCCCGCCCCTACGTTTTTCTTATTTTGCGTTGTACTGATATTTGAATCTTCCCGTGGGTGCAACGTCACCGCTTATATAGAAGTCCATAATATCGCCTTCGTTCTGAACATTGTCTGTCCATTTGAAGTTTACCGTAAACTCGTTTGTTGTTATACCGAGAAGTGCTTTCGGTATCTTAACCATAATTACATTTTTATTTACTTTATACTCAACATCGCCGACAACCTCCGTGTCAAAGCCGTTGCCTGTGAACTTTTCAAGCACTGCCACATTCTCGGACTTGGGTGTCTGCTTATTCAGAATATAATCAAATGTTTCCCAGTTAGCATCACCTGTATTCACATCAATATAAAGATGCATCCATTTTTCATCCGTATAAGGTGTGATGTCATTAACACAGCGAGCCATAAAATATATATTTTCGACGTCACGCGCAACTTTGAAATCATAAAGGTCGTTTCTGCCCGACTGATCTTTATATGCTATCGGAAGCATCGTTTCGGGGTCCTTATATCCTCTTGAATTTCTGTTCGCCGTATTACCGGCATAAGTAATATAACGAGGGCCTACCTCAGCCCATTGACCGAAGCCGCCGTTTATGTCTATCTTAACGGGCTTTGATGCGTCTTCAACCTTATCCGCACCCTTGAATTTACGGATGTAGTCAACCATCTGATAATAGTAATGATCCTTCAAAGCTCCCTTTGTAGGCTCTATATCACGGCTGAACTCATCGTTATACTGGTCTGCAAAAGCATTGGAAACATCCGACCAGCTCTCTTGTCTTATTGCAACCCATTCATTGTAACACGATACGAGAATAAACTGCGGATCCTTTTCGATTGCATACTCAAACTGCTCAGAAAAGTTTGCACCGTAAAGCACCGCGTTTTCGCGTGTATCGTATCCCTTTGAGGTATATGTTCTGCCCGTTACGTTTTCACCGTTCATCGCCGTCAGCTTCTTTGCAACATAATCGTGGTTCTGCGCAACTCCGACCGCCATCTGCTCAACAGGGCCTTTTCTGTCCCTCGTGCTCTTTCTGTATGTAGTCTGTGGGTACATCGAGAGCCAGCCCCACTGTTCATTCTTTGACTGTTTTTCAAGATAATCGGGCTGTCCGCGTCTGAATGTAAAATATTCGAGTATTTCCTTTTCTTCCGAATTGCCTGTGTTAAACGCTTCGGGAGATGCTATTATAAGTGGTTTTCCTTCCCACTTAAACCAGTTGTCTGCATACTGTTCCCTGCTGTAAAGACGTTTGTAAAGGTCCTTCGCCTGTACAACAGTCGATGCATCATCAAAGAAAGGCAAATGGAATATTATCTGCGGAGTATCAACGCCGTCAGCTCTTGCATCGTTAAATACTTTTACGATCTGATTTATTGTGTCAGCCCATGTTAATGTACCGTTTGTATTATCACAAACAATGGCATCAACACCTGCAGCAGCAAGCATTTCCGCCTGACGTCTTATGACCCATTCATCTTTTCCGCTATAGTAGCCATAAATAGGCTCATTCCAGAAATGGTATCCTTCATCACCCCAACGGCTGTCGGAAAAATCATTTTTGTCGATATCGGGATATTTATCAAGTATCTGCTGGTTGTTGTAGGCAACATACTGTGTTGAGAAAGTACCGTGCCACGGTGAAAAGAACACAGCAACAAATTTATCTTCCTTAAGATCTCCGACCTCGCTGTTTGTAGCGGCAGTTCTGCCAAGTCCGTCAGTCACCACCCACGAGCTTGTTGAAGCATAATTTTCTTCAAGTGCCGTGTAGTCACCCGCTTCGTAAAGTTTTACGGTTGAATCGTCAAGTGCGGGATCATAATCGCCCACCCCCTCAACTTCCTGTGTATCTGAGTTATCTGTTGTCTGCGATTCGCCTCCCGTACAAGAAGCAAACGCCGACAGCAAAAATGATGCCGTAAGCAATACTGTTATTATTCTCTTTTTCATGAATAATTCTCCTTATAAGATATGCTCTGCATTATTTATACCATAAAACTTTATTGCATGTCAACAAAAAACAAAACTATTTACCATTTATTTTATTTTGTTTTCTAATATTATAAAGTATCAAAAGTAAGATCAGAAGAAAAATACTGATAAGCTGTGATGTTGAAAAAATCCAAATTTTACCTCTTATATCATCTCCGCGCAAAAATTCGACAAAAAATCTTCCTGTTGCATATACGGCAAGATACACGTACAAAAGCTGTCCCTTAAAAATATCCTTTTCAAATAAAACAAGCAGCACGCAAAACAGCATAAGCAATAAAACCGCACTTAAAAGCTGTATAGGAAAGCGCCTTACACCTTCAAGCATAAACCCACATTCCGATTCGATACCGTAACAGCACCCCGAAAAAAAGCACCCGCACCTGCCGAAAGAATGAAAAAGCGGTAATGCGACAGCACCCGCATCGGTATATGAAGACTTTTCCACACCCTTTAATTTCAGCACAGCCAATCCCGATAAAAACGCACCGAACAGTCCGCCGTAAAAAACACCGCCTCCGAAAATAACATCAAGGGTTGCTGCATTCCAAAGGTCATACCGTGTTAAAGCATACAAAAGCTTCATTCCTGCAATACCGCCGAACAAGGATAATAGCTGTACCTCGCGGGCGCATATAATAAGCCCGCCTCTTTTTTTGACGGCATACATAAAAACAAGGTACTGAAGAACAAATCCAATAAATGAAAATATATCATACACAGCAAATTTCAAGCCCAATATATCGATATACGGATACATGACAGCACCTCCTTTTTCCAGAATATTACCACATACCAAAAACTATTTCAAGTGAATTTTGAAAACAATAACGGAATATAAAAAAACACCCTCGCATAGACTTTACAAAACAAGCTGAAAGGTTGTAACAGTATGGAATACGATATAAAAGAACGGTGTGTAATTTTAGGAAAATATATTGCCGAAACAGGACAAACGGTGCGCATGTGTGCCTCAAAATTCGGTGTTTCAAAATCAACCGTCCACAAGGATGTAACAGAACGTTTGAAATACATAAACCCATCGCTTCACGGACAAGTATGCGAGGTACTTTCGGTAAACAAGGCAGAAAGACATATACGCGGCGGGATTGCAACAAAAAACAAATATATGCATAACAAGGAAAACATCGGGACAAAATAACACCGTAATTTTTCAAGGAGAATTTACGGTGAGTGTAATAAAAATAAAAAATCCCCCGTGTGTTTTAGGGGTTGGAAATGCAGTAGGAAAAGAAGAATTTGAAGGTCCTCTCGGTGATTATTTTTCATTTCACAGCGACGATAACCGCTTCGGAATGAAAACATGGGAAAAAAGCGAAGCCGAAATGGTACGTACAGCATACAACAATGCCATTGCAAACGCAGACATTTCGTCAAATGCCATAGATGCGATATTTGCAGGTGACCTTATGAATCAGTGTACGGCATCAGCCTACGGTCTTGCGGACACTAATGTTCCGTATTTCGGACTTTACGGTGCTTGCTCCACTATGGCGGAGGCAATAATGCTCGGTGCCCTGACGGTAAACGGAGGAAGCTTCAAAACTGTAGCGGCATGTGCCGCCTCGCACAACTGTACTGCAGAAAGACAGTTTCGCTTTCCTGTTGAGTACGGCGGACAAAGAACACCGACATCGCAAAGAACGGTGACAGCGGCGGCAAGCATGATACTGTCGCATAACGATTCGTACATGTATGTGTGTCATGCCGCACCCGGAAGAATATTTGATGCCGGAATAAACGATATAAACAATATGGGTGCGGCAATGGCACCTGCGGCACATGACACACTTTTGAATTTTTTCACATCAACGGGAAGTGCACCGCGCGATTTTGATCTTATTGTCACAGGGGATCTCGGATTTGAGGGTGCGGAAATTTTAAAAGACTTTATGAAAGAAAAGAATTACGATATTTCTCCCGTGTACAACGACTGCGGACTCATGATATACGACAGAAAAGAACAGGATGTGCACGCAGGAGGAAGCGGATGCGGATGCGGTGCGGCAGTACTGTGCTCATATATAGCTGAAAATTTCAAAAATGGAAAATTTAATAACGTACTTTTTATAGGTACTGGCGCACTTATGAGTCCGCTAACGGTTTTTCAAGGCGAAACCATACCTGCAATAGCACATCTTGTGCATTTTTCATCAAAAAAATAAAGGAAAATAAAAATGGATATCTTGCTTCATTATCTCCGTGTTTTCATAACCGGTGGTATATTCTGTATTATCGCACAGCTTTTAATTGACAAAACGCGCATAACTCCCGCACGGATACTCGTTTGTTATGTTGTAAGCGGTGTTGTACTTCACGCGCTCGGTGTGTATGAAAAATTCATCTCATTTGGCTCTATGGGTGCAAAAATCCCACTGACAGGATTCGGCTATTGCCTTGCCGAGGGTGTTAAACAGGCTGTAAACGAAAAGGGACTTTTTGGTGCTTTGACGGGCGGACTTACAGGAGCCGCCGCAGGAATCACAGCGGCAATGCTTTTTTCGTATCTCTTTTCACTTTTCTTTACAAGCCGTGACACGTGATAAACAAAATCCGTTGACACTTTCAAAGACAAATTTAAACGAAAAGAAAAAGATATTTCCGACATTTTTGCGTATGAACTCTAACTCATACGCAAATGATATATCACTTGCGCGATATGATATACGGCTTACGACGCATGATATAATATCCGTTCTTTCAGCATATGAAGGAACAGATATTATTGAAAAAGAGAACTTTTGCCGATAGACAAAAGTGCTCTTTTTTATGGTGCGAGAAACGGGACTTGAACCCGTACGGTGAAATCCACACCCCCCTCAAACGTGCGCGTCTGCCAGTCCCGCCACTCTCGCATATTCGGATGTTGTCGTGTGTTTCACACAACATTATATATTATACACATTTAAATCGATTTGTCAATACCTTTTTGAAAAAAAGTTTGTTTTTTTTGTAAAATGTTGCGGGCGCTTGAAAACATCCAAACGCCCGCTTGATTTTATCAATTATTTGTAGTTCTGGAATATGAAATTAAGTCTTCCGTGAGGTGCGGAGTCACCCGATGTGTACATTTCTTCCATCGTATCGATTACATCGTCACTGTCTGCCCACTTGAAGGAGAACTTGATCTTTGTGTAATCCTTAATTCCCATAGATCTGAGAGGTACACGGATCATCATTTTATTGCCTTCGATCTTATAGTCAAGCTCTTCAGCGGTTTCAAATGCAAAAGCATCGTCGGATGTGGACTTTGCAAGTGTTGTCTTTGCATCACCCTCTGCCTTGTGGTTGATTATGTAGTCATAACCGTACCAGCCTGTTGTAGCGTTATCGGAGTTGATAAACAGCTGCATCCATGTGGAGTCTGTATCGGCTGCGGATATATCAGCTGCTGTTTCAACATAGAAATAAGCATATTTTGTGTCGTATACAACTTTAGATGCAACAATATCGTTTCTGCCCGACGTATCTGTCAGCGTCTTTTTACCGAATGACATATTATTTCTATCTGCTGTATCACCCTTAAAGTCGCTGTATGTTACGAGAATATCGTTCCACTGATCGAACGAGCCGTTTATGTCGATTATCTTTCTTGTATCCTGAACAAGTGTGGGAGCAGTTCCCTTGTAAGCTCTGATATTATCAATAAGCTGCATATAATAGTTATCGAAATAACCGCCGCGCATCATTTCGGCATCACGGCTGAATTCGATATCACATGTGTCTATAAACACAACTCTGCTGTTGTCAGCCGCCTGACGCTGTGCAACCCATTCGTTCCAGCTTGTAACAAGAACGTAAGGAACGTCTGCTTCAAGTGCACGGTCCCACTGCTCCTGGAAGTTATATCCGTAAAGATATGCGCCTTCCGATCTGTCGTTTCTGCCGTTGTGGTAGCTTCTGCCCCAGTTCTTGTTGCTTCCGTAGATTGCGGAGTCAGAGAAGCATACAGTGCCTGAATGCTGTGCTATAGAAACACTTATAGCCTCCTCAACACCGTTGTACTTAAATACACGTTGAGGACGTGTGAAGTCCATCCAAGGCCAACCGCCGGAAGGAACAGCACCCTCATTGGGCCACTGCGGAACACGGTAAGAGAAGAAGTTCTTTATGTGCGGCTGTGTGATCTGATTTTCATAAGCGATGATAAGGGGCTTACCGTCAACCATAAACCACGTATCTCTGCAGAAGTTTCTTGCGTAGATCCAACCGTAAAGCGATGATACAACACCGGGAGAATCTGTATGTGTATAGAACACAACCTGGGGAGCATCCCATCCCTGGCTGTTCATCTCATGAAGAACTTCCATAAGTGCCTTCGCGTTTTCAACATAGGGATAACCGTTTGTTACGTCAATATAAAGGAAGTCAACGTTTGCGTTTGCAAGCTCTTCCGCGTGCTTACGCATTACCCATTTATCGGAGCTGTAGTAGTAACCGTAAAGAGGTTCTGCAAAAAAGTGCATAGCACCTACAGGTCCCCATCCGCGGTATGTAGAACGTCTTGCGGCATCTCCGCCCTCTTCAAGTATCTTGTGCATATCAAGTATGCCATTGTCGCCATGTTCACCCATCCAGAGGAAGTAGAAAAGACCGACATATTTACCTTCGGAAATATAGTTTTTAGATGTTTCAGCCGTCTTAAGTTCACGGTCTACATCGTCAACAGCAACAAGAGGACCGCAGTTGTAGTTATTTTTATTAGGGTATGCAACACCGTCAACGATTATGTTGTCGCCGTCAACCGTGTATGCAGGTGTACCTGCGAAGTTATCGTTATCTGTGGGGTAAGGCAAATCGGGTTCGGGTTCTTCTGTTTCAGCACCCGTTACAGTTTCGCCGTTTGCATCCGTTTCCTGAATGTTTGTAACAACGGAGCTGTCAGCAGGCGCTTTTGTGCCTTCGTTTTCACCGCCTGTACAAGAAACCAGAACGGACGACACAAGCATCGCAAGCAATAATGCGCCCGAAATAATCTTTTTCTTCATAACTTAAAATCCTTTCATATGATAATGAATTCGTTATCAAACAAAGCAGCCGAACAAAATATGCCGGCTGCTTTAATATATCAATTATTTTCCGCCGTTATCAGTGGATAATGCAAGCTTCTGTGTCCTTATCAAAGATATGCATTCTGGAAACATCGAAAGCAACCTTGATGTTGTCACCTGCTCTTGCCTGTGAACGTGAGGATACACGTGCGATAAGGTTCTGTTCACCTGTCTTTATGTAGAGGTAGATTTCAGCACCCATAAGCTCTGTAACTTCAACATATGTATCTATTGTGGATTCAGCGTACTGTGAAAGGTACATAGGCTCATCGTGGATACATTCGGGTCTGATACCGACAATAACTTCCTTGCCGATATAGTCCTTGAGTTCGGGAGCGTTTGCTTTTTCAGCGGGAAGCTTCATCTTGTTGCCCTGGAATTCAACGAAAACATCGTTGCCTGTCTTTGTAAGACTTGCTTCGATGAAGTTCATCTGAGGTGTGCCGATAAATCCTGCAACAAATACTCTGTTGGGCTTATCGTAGAGGTTTTGAGGTGTATCAACCTGCTGGATCTTACCGTCCTTCATAACAACGATACGTGTAGCCATTGTCATAGCTTCTACCTGGTCGTGCGTAACGTATACGAATGTTGTTTCGAGCTTCTTGTGGAGCTTTGTAAGCTCTGAACGCATGGCAGCACGGAGCTTAGCGTCGAGGTTGGAAAGCGGTTCGTCGAGAAGGAAGACCTTAGGATTACGGACAATAGCACGACCGACCGCAACACGCTGTTTCTGACCGCCGGAGAGAGCCTTCGGACGTCTGTCAAGCAAGTGTTCGATATCGAGGATACGTGCAGCTTCTTCAACTCTGCGCTTGATCTCAGCCTTGGGAGTCTTGCGGAGCTTAAGACCGAATGCCATATTTTCAAATACTGTCATGTGAGGATACAGAGCGTAGTTCTGGAACACCATCGCAATATCTCTGTCCTTAGGAGCAACGTCATTTACAAGCTTGTCGCCAATGAAAAGTTCACCGTCTGTGATCTCTTCAAGACCTGCGATCATACGGAGTGTCGTTGACTTACCGCAACCGGAAGGACCAACGAAGATAATAAATTCTTTATCCTTAACTTCAAGGCAGAAGTCGGAAACAGCTTCAACGCCGCCGGGATATCTTTTGTAAATGTGCTTAAGGGATAAGCTTGCCATTATAAAAATCTCCTTTAATATTCAGATTTCAGCACCGTTTGACATAGGTGCATTTCTTCTTTTTAATTATTGCTTACAATTATACCAAAGAAATGTGAACTTTTAAAGACGTTTGTTGCCCAAAAAATAAAACTTTTATTTGTGCAACATTCACAATACTTTTTCGGTATATTTTTTATTGGCTGTCGGGTTTGGAGTGTTTTTTTAATATATTAAAATTACACATTTTTCGGTTTTTTCATTGTAAGGGATATTCTCTTTTTCTGAACATTGACCTCAAGAACCCACACAGTTACCTGATCCCCTACAGATACAGCCTCTGACGGATGCTTTATAAATTTATTTGAAAGCTGTGATATGTGAACAAGACCGTCCTGATGAACACCGATGTCAACAAATGCACCGAAGTCGATAACATTACGAACTACACCTGTCAGCTCCATACCGGGTTTGAGGTCTGCCATATCAAGGATATCCTCACGAAGTATAGGTGCGGGGAAATCGTCTCTTACATCACGTCCGGGCTTCTGAAGCTCCTTGACAATATCGTCAAGCGTCGGCGCGCCTATTCCCAATTCCTCACAAAGCTTTGTTTTGTTTTCTTTCTTTATTTTTTCGCCCAAAAGAACGAGATTTCCGTCTTTTACATCGTCGTCAGTGTAGCCGAATTTTTTAAGAAGCTGTTTTGCCGCCTTGTACGATTCGGGGTGAACACCCGTATTATCAAGTATTTCGTCACTGCCCGACACACGGAGGAAGCCCGCGCACTGTTCATATGCCTTTGCGCCTATGCGCGGAACCTTTAAAAGCTCTGCACGGCTTTCAAACTCACCGTTTTCCTCGCGGTATTTTACAATGTTTTTAGCGGATGCGGAATTGATACCCGCGATATACGACAAAAGCGAATGTGATGCTGTATTGAGGTCGATACCGACAGAGTTTACGCAGTCCTCAACAACACCGCCCAGCGCCTCGTCAAGTCTTGCAGGCTTCATATCGTGCTGATACTGTCCGACGCCTATGGATTTTGGGTCTATCTTTACAAGCTCCGCCAAGGGGTCCTGCAGACGTCTTGCGATTGAAACCGCACTTCTCTGCGTAACATCAAAGTCGGGAAATTCCTCTGCAGCGAGCTTGGATGCGGAGTAAACGGAAGCACCCGCTTCGCTTACCATTATATATTTACATCCGCAGTCAATTTCTTTGAGGACGCCCGAAATGAATATTTCCGACTCCTTCGATGCCGTTCCGTTGCCTATTGCAACAACATCAACACCGTAACGCTTGATAAGCTTCTTTACGACTGTTTTTGCTTCCTCTATACGGTATTCCTGCTTCATCGTGGGGTAGATCACCGCCGTGTCAAGCACTTTACCCGTTTTGTCAACAACAGCAAGCTTACAGCCCGTGCGGTAGCCGGGGTCGAGTCCGAGCGTTGTTTTGCCCTTAAGAGGCGGTGACATAAGCAAATTTTTAAGGTTTTCGGAAAACAGCTTTATCGCACCCTCGCTTGCAACGTCAAAAAGGTCTGTTCTTATTTCCCTTTCAATTGACGGTGCTATAAGTCTTTCATATCCGTCTGTTACGGCGGCTGTTACGTATTCGTTTGCCTCGCTGTTCTTATTTGTAATAACTTTGGAAAGGATGAGATTTATGACCGTTTCCTTTGCAATATCTATGCTGACCTTCAAAAATTCATCCTTTTCGCCTCTGTTTATCGCAAGCACACGGTGTGAGGGAATCTTGTTTACACGTTCCGAATATTCGTAATACATTTCGTAAACACTTTCCTCTTCCTTTGCCTTTGCTGTTACGATAAGTCCCGTGTCATATGTAAGCTTTCTTATTTCCTTACGGAGGTTTGCATCATCGGAAACATCCTCGGCGATAATATCAAGTGCACCCGCGAGTGCTTCTTCCGCCGTATTTACTTCCTTTTCTTCGTTTATAAAGGCTTCCGCAAGCTTTATTATAGGTTCATCATATTTTTCTTTCTGTTCAAAGATAAGCTGTGCAAGCGGTTCAAGTCCCATTTCTCTTGCAATCATAGCTTTGGTTCTCTTCTTAGGTTTATATGGTCTGTAGATATCTTCAACTTCAGTAAGAGTATTTGCCTTTTCAAGAGCGAGTGAAATCTCATCG
>JAZTXA010000194.1:0-10757 GCA_045636245.1 Eubacteriales bacterium
CAAAAAAGTCACGGTTATCCCATTCAGTGCCGTCTGTATTTGTCAGAATGACAAATTCTTCCTTCAGCGGAACATCTACATTTACATCCGGCAAATATATGGTTTCTTCCGATGTGTCGGGAGGCATTGTTACATCCTCCGGCTCGTCTGTCAAAGCGGGAGTGAACGTGCTGTTATCTGAAAATTCCGTGTCCATGGGATGGCGGGTTGTGATATCATCGGCAGGGGTTGTATCCTCTGTCGGGGACTGTGTGCTTTGCTCAGTCTTTATGTCTGACTGTGTGTCAAATGAAGGCTCCGAATCGTCGGCAAATGAAGAATCATCGGCAGATGAAAAATCATCCGCGGATGATTTTTCATCCGTTGTTCCGTCTGTTGCATCTGTGTCATTTTCTGTGATCTCTGTTTCCTTTTCTGTGATAATATCAGTGACAACACCCGTTGTTTCGGAGGATTCGCCGTCAAAACAGGCAGTCAAAGAAAAAACAGCGAAGCAAAGAACAAGAAGAACGGATAAAGCTTTTTTCATATTCATAAAAATCCTCCTTTAAAATGTTGAAAACATCTTTTCACCCTTAATATAACATGTCCGTTGACATTTGTCAACGGACATGTATATATGTTTACATAATATTAATTTTACCTTACTGCTTTTCAAATACAAGCGGAAGAAAATCTTTAAATGATGTATCCGCATCTGGGTCGGAATGTACCATATCGGTAAAGGTCAGCTTACCGTCGGAAAGGGTGAAAACCGTGTATGAGTTCTTGTCAAATTCACCGTTTATATCCTCTGTTTCGTAAATTTTGTCCCCGTCTGTCATATATTTTCCGCTGTTTTCAAAGCCAATCATAAGCTCTGCAAATTCTTCGGTTTCAAAAAGCATATCGACAAGCGAATCAAAATCCTCAATCTCGGATTCTTCAAGAAAAGCTTCAAGCGTTACGCCTGCATTTTTTGCCAGCTCCTCATAAAGCACCGTAAAGGCATTTATAAGCGATGGCTTTACAGACTGCTTTGCTCTTTCACCGCTTTCCTTGGTGAGGATGGTCGTGTATGAACCGTCTTCTTTAAATTCATATGTTATATCAAATACAAATCCCGTGACAGTCGGTAATTCAATGTCTATCGGGCTTTCGGTTTTAAAGGCATCGTTGAACTTGAATGACATATCAACGGACGTTTTCCAAAGCCCGATTATGGAATTTTCACCGTCTGACGGAGCTTCACCGATGTCACCGTCGGCGCAGGCAGTCATAAAAGAAAGTGAGATGCAAATGATAAGAAAAACGGATAAAAATTTTTTCATAATAGATTCCCTTCAAAATGTTGATTTTATTTTACGCAGTTTGTTTAAGTTGGGTAATTCCCATTTTGTTTATGTTGGTTTAAAACCTCGGCGGGCGTCCGCCCTGACCGCCCGGTGCGGGGCGCATTCCGCCGCCCATTCCGCCGCCTGTACCTGCTGTGCTTACGGTATTGGACTGTGTATACGATAAAGCCTCAGTACCGCGTGTATAAATTCCGCCGTCGTAGAGTCCGTCTTTTTCCTCCCCTGTGCACGTACCTCCCACAGAAACCGTGTAGGATGTACCCTTTTCAAGCTTGGGAGATGAAACAAGTACACATTCATATTTTTTTGACGGTGCATATGTTATGATGCTGTCGCCGTCCTTTGATATATTGAAAAGTGTTCCGCCCTGTCCCGACACGTACGCAAGCACTGAGCACTGCAGTGATGATGTGCTTACATTCTGCGCCATTCCCGATGAGCCTGCGGCGATCAGCAGTCCGCCAGAAACGGTGAAGGACGACGCATAATCAAGCGGGCCGTTGCCGCCGTTTGTCGGGCCGTCAACAATTACCGTGCCGTCGGTCATTGTAAAGCTTCCGTTTGAGTCAAGCCCGTCACCGCCCGAATTAATATAAAGATAACCGCCCGACACAGTGACTTTTGCGTTTGATGATTCGTGCATACCGCCCCAAGCACCCGGACGTCCGCCTGTTGATGAGCCGTCATTTCCGCCCGCGCCGTTTATGCCGTCATCAGAGGCATAAACGTGAGTTTCGCCGCCGCTTATTGTAATTGTGACCGCTTCAAGCCCCTCATACGATTTCTTAAGGTTTATTTTGCCGCCCGAAATTTCGAGCATATCATCTGCATGTATGCCGTCATCGCCCGATGATGCTTCCAAGCTGCCGCCCGCAATTGATACCGAACCGTTTGAGTGAACGGAGTCATCTGACGAATCAAGCGAAAACGTACCGCCTTTGATAACTATGGAGCCCGAGGCTTTCAAGCCCTTTGCACTTGCCTCTGATGCATTTCCGTAAGAATTTCCCGACCATGAGTTTTCAGAGCCCGCACCCGTTTTTATCAAAAGCTCACCGCCGTTTACAGTAAGCGCCGTTTCTGCCTGTATGCCGTCCTCGGATGCGCTTATGTTAAGCGTACCGCCGTCAATTATTATATACCCGCGGTCAGCTTCCTCTGCGTTGTTCGATTTTATTCCGTCACCGCCCGATTGCACATTGACAGTACCGCTTTTAATGTAAACGGAGTCCTTACCCCTGATACCGTCATGCTTTGATGTGACAGTGACTGTTGCATCCTCTATTTTAAGGTCGTTTTTTGTGGATATTCCGTTGTTGTAATTCGCCTTTACAATAAGTGCGCCCTTGCCGTTTACCGTCATATCGTCAGAGGAAAAAAGCGCGGCATTGGGGTCGTTTTCTCCCGCTGTATCATATACGTATTCTTCCCCGTCGGAAAGGGTATTGACAGTACCCTCGGCAAGTGTCAGTGTTATTTTCTCACAGCTTTTTATATAAACCGGTGCGCTTGTTTTGCAATTTATCATAACACCGTTGAAAATGATAGTTACCTTGTCGGTTTTCGGTACATCAACGATTATTTGTCCGTCGTTAAGCGTTCCCGAAAAAACGTATGTACCCGCACTGTTTACCGTGGCTGTCGTGCCGTCAAGTATCACACCCTGCCCGTTGTATTCAATTTTGTCACCGAGCAAGCGCACACCGTCCTCCTTCGCCGTCGGTGAGGAGTTATCACCTTCGCCGTCGGTAAGAAATTCCGATATTATTTCATCGACGTCACCGCCGTAAAGCGTTTCGGGGATATTTTCCGTCACCTTGTCCGATTCAAAAATCGGCGCTTGTGTGTCGCTTGATGTATCCGACACATTGCCGGAGCATGCGCAAAATGAAAGAAAAACAAGTGCAGACAGTATCAATGCGGTTATTTTTTTCATATTTTATTCCTTATCTTTATTTAAGTTTTAAACCGTTTTTGCTCATTTAATTCGGACGTGCAATGCACGCCCCTACGGATTTGTATATTCGGGGTGATGGTGTGTAGGGGTTGGCGCCTCGACAACCCGTTTCAAATCCGTTTAATTAACACCTTATCCACCGTTTTGAGGTATCCCATTGAACGTGGTGTTTAAAACCCATTTCCGTTCATTTCATACAAAAGGGTATAACCGTTACAACCGTAACGATTATACCCGTCAATTATGATGCTTTTGTGAAAACGGAATGATTTTTTACGTTTAATTTGCGCTTTGCTCCGCTTTTGGCAGATATTCTATAACCAATGTATACGCATTTGATTCATTTTTCGGCTTTACCATTGTACACTCACACGTGTATTCGGGATAAAGCAGCTCAAACTGTCTGAAAACATACGTTTCAATATTATCTTTTGACACATCATATTCACAGTACAGCTCCATACACCTTTTTTTGTACTTTACAAAATCCGAAAGCTGTTCGGAAATGAGTGCTTCTGCCATTGTTTCATTTGCGCACACGAGATTTTTTGCCGTATAATACGTCATACTGTCCGTGCATTTCACAGCGCCCGAATCCTTATTTTTGTGTGTTACACCGATTGCCTCGTCCGAAAGGTTCATATATGCGTGGGTTATAAGCCCTCTTACAGTCTGCCCGTCAAACTCGGAATCAAGGTCATCCTCGTAAACATCCGTATTATAATACTTATCATTTATAAGCACTGTGCACCAGACGGAGCGCACGCCCCTCACCTCGCCGTATGCAAGGTGGGAAATTATGCCCGCGCGGTTCAAAAGAAGCTTGAATGCCTTGTGGTATCCCTCGGCATCCGCCTCGCCATCGACAAGCGCACCGTACACATTCGATGTGTACACACCGCTGTTTTGTGTCTTTTCACAGATGCTTATAATATAATCGTGAAGCGCTGTCTGTATATCAAGCTCATCGGAAAGTCCGGAAATGAGCGACTGCGCCTTCGATATCGCCGCCTCCAGTCTGTTCTGCTTAAGCTTAAGCTCCTCTACGGATTCCGTATACGGAACAAACAGTGTCGTATACTTTTCATCAATGACGTTTGAACCTGTAACGACCTCCGTTACTTCATCCGTCACGACCTCCGTATACGAGTAATTTCCGAGGCTGAAGCCCTCCGCATCGATATAAAAATACTCGGGGCGGTCGGATAAAAGCGCACCTACAGCCGCCGTTACATCTGACATTTCGGGCACAATGGGCATTTTTTCGGTCGTATGCTCAAGCTCGTCCGCCGCTTTTGCGATGCAGTCGTATATATACTGCTGTTTTTTCGTCAGCTTATTATAGTACGTCATGCCCGACCTTATCACAGGCTCACCCTCAAGGCTTTGTGCAATATCGGAATAACTTCCCCCGATATCATCGAGGGAAGTTATAATAGCCGCTGTAAGTATTATTCCGAATAACAGGAATGCACCGATACGGAATACAAGCTGCTTCATCAGATCTTGATTATTATCTCGGGCACTGCCGTCATGCCTGCGGGCAGGAAGATGTAATCATTTGTCCAGCTGTCGCCTCTGAGCAAGAATGTTTCGGGACCGTACGCACCGTGTCTTGCAGGCTTGGAGTGAAGCGGGCCGAATGTGTTGCGGCGTGTCAGCACATACTCGATATTGAGTGTGTTTTGACCTGCCTTGAGCATATCCGTGATATCCGCTTCGTAAGGCTGCCATGCGATAGCCTTCGGCTTTTCGCCGTTTGCGGAAACCTTAACGACTGCCGCTTCAAAGTCGGGAAGACGTATAATCACTCTTTCGCCGGGATGGTACGTGATGTCCGCCTTGTATGTGATGGCACCCGAATAGAAAGGAAGTCCCTGCTTTGCAATATCGCCGTGGTAAACACGTCTTACGGGCTTTATCATTGTCTTGTCGCTGTTGTGGACACAAACACCGAAGTCACCTGTAATATATACGGCTTCGATGTTGAGTGTTTCGTAGAAGTCCGCTTCAAGGCGGATGGTGTTTTTGCCTTCCTTAAGAAGTCCGCCGTCAAGTGTGAACTTGTGGAATGCCTCGTCTATCCATCTGCCGTTTTCGGCAGCTTCAAGCTTTTCGCCGTTTATTGTAACTGTCCAAAGGTCGGGTGTTTCGCACACAAAATTGAATTTTTCGGGAATATATTCGGCAAAGAAGCTGTATTCAAGGGCAACTGTGCCGTGCTTTTTCTGCTCCTGAAGACCCAAGAACCAAGGCTGGATCATCTCGCCGCCGCGGTGTGCAAGACCGTATGTGTCGCGCACCTTCTGGTCTGCTTTAAGAACTTCGATGTCTTGTGCAAGCTTCTTGCCGTCAACCTCAAGGTCGGCAATATCAAGGACAAGTACGTTATCCTCTGAAAGCTCAATGTCAAATTCTTCATCCAGGGGATAGGATGCAACCTCTGAAAGAGCCTTTACAGGCGCAAGGTCTGATTTTTTGCATACTCTGTAAACATGCTCACCTGCGGCATAAAAATCTGTCTTGAATGATATCTTGCCGTCCTCGCTCGACTTAACGAGAGCCTTTGTGCCGTCAAGTGCGAACCATTCCTCGCAGTCGCCGTCAAGGTTTATTTCAACTGTGCAGTTGTAATATGAAACAGTCTTGTGCATATTCATAAATACAACGTATGTGTCCTCGCCGTCACGTCTGCACTGACAGTAAACGTCTGTAAGCTCGTTGCCTATTGCATCCTTGACAGAAACTGTAAAGCCGTTTGCTTTCTTGAGTGCGCCGACGAGTTCTGTACCGTCAAACGGTATTCTTTCGATATTTTCAAGCTTGTCAAATGCATCGGACTTAAGTGCGTCGATATAGTCGGGAGCAAAGCCCGCAAGTATTACCTTACCGCCTGCATTTGCAAATTCACGAAGGATATTAAGTGTTGTGGAGCGCATTGTGTACATGCCGCTTACAACCACGCTCTTATATTTCATTTCACCGAATTTGATGTACGGTGTGCCGTCTTCAATTACAACGGATGCAAGTCTTCCCATCATTTCCTCGTCACCGTAGTCAAAGTCAAGCTTTGCGCCGGACAGCCAGTGGAACTGTGTGAAGTACATATTTTCGATGTATGCAACGTCCTTGTTGTTTGTGCCGAGCTTTATGCTCCAGCCCGGATGAATAAGTCCGAATGTGCTTTCAACAGGGTTGATAACGAGAGTGTCGCATATGGGCTTACCTGCGCCGAGTACAACGTGAAGTCTTGAGAAGAAGTCCTCAACTACAGGGTAATCCTTGTACCATGCGGACTGATGGAGGATACTTGCGGGGTAGTCACGCTTTGCCTCACCCTGCATGGAGTACCATGAAAGGTGGTGGCAACGGAGGTTAATTCCGAAAAGTGCCTGCCAGCCGCCCGTCCACTTGTGGCTTTCAAAATCCATCTGCCAGCCCGAACAGCCGTAAAGCTCGGACAACATTCTCGTTTTGCCCGTCTGACGTGCAACGGAGGAGAGCTGCTTTACTATCCAATAGCCTCTGTTACCCTCGGAAAGAACGTCAACGCCGGGAACTGCCATGTGTTCGTAGAAACGCATGATGGAGCCTATCATACAAGCCTGTGTCGTGAATGTGTCCTCGTGAAGCACGTGGCCTGTAAGCTGCATGTTGTGGTCGTTACACCAGTCGTTTATCTGAACTGCAAAGGACTGTAAGAAAAGGTCTTCCGCCAAGTCCATATAGTGCCATTTTACCTGACTCATCTTTTCGCCGTCACGGTGTAAAAAGAGGTCGGGCAAACGGTTTTTAAGGTCATATCCGTATTTTTCGGTGAATTTATCAAAAAGCTTCGGTGTAAAGGGTGTTACCCATGCGGGCTTTTTGGAGCTTCCCGTGGAAAATCCGCACATAACCGCGCCTCTGTGAGGCTCATCTGTAAAGATACCGCAAACGGAGGAGCCGATACGGCTTCCGCACTTGTCGGCATATTTTTCGTGTGTAAGATCAATAAATCTGCGTATTGCCTCGGGGTTCATCGTGTCAACGTATGTGTAGCCGTTGTAGAAGCTGCCCTTTGCCGCTTTTTCGATTGAGAACGAAAGGACTGTCTTACCCGCATACTCTTCTTTGGGTGTATCCTTTGTGATGACCTTGTCGTTTGTGAAGGCAAATTCGCCCTTGTCGGGAAGCATATCGCAGGAAAAGGCGATGATGTCACCGTCGGAAAACTCAAATTCGCCGCCGTCTGTCGTTTCGCATCTTATGTAGCTTGCAGAATAATCGGGATTCATCGTTACAAAACCGCCTGCAGTACCCGAGGACCATCTGTCCTCGTCGTAAAGCCAGTTTTCAAGGCCGAGCTTTTCGCCCTTGTCGGCAACTGCGTTTACAAGCTCAAACCATTCCTCGCCGAGATATTCGGTCACAAGACCTGTTCTTGAATGCATAAAATAGCCGCCGAAGCCCATTTCCTTCAGAACGTCTACCTGACGCAAAAGCTCATCCTTTTCAAGCTTTCCGTTCCATGACCAGAACGGCTTACCGCGGTAATAAACACCGGGGGATTTAAAATCGTCGTAAATTTTGGACATTTCACATTACCTCATAATTTATTTTCTGTTTGTTTTATACGTTTACAGTCAGTGTAAGATACGTTCTTTCCATGCATACACCGTGTATTTCCACGGTGTAGTCGATAATTATCTTACCGCCGTTTATATCAAGGGAATTTTCAACGCTTTTTGTTGTTATGCACATCTCAAGCGGGAATACACCCGTTTCGTATGTTGACATACAGCGCGAATTTTCCTTGAATATCATAGATGTCGAAGCAGATCCGCTTCTCGTCATGGTGACAACGCCGGGGGTGCTTTCCTCAAACTCCAGAGTCGTGTGTGCACCTTCCATTCCCGTCAGCTCCGTCTCATCATAGCTTACGGTGTATTTGCCGTTTTCAAGAGCAAGCACACCCTCAGAGCAGATCTCTATTGTTTCTTCTTTGTTACCGTCATCGGGGTCTGAAAAAAAGTCCCCGTCAAGCTTGAATTGCTTTGATACGATATCGATTGATACGTTTTTCTTCATATTTTACCTTCAATATATTAATTCACGGTAATTATACCATATTATTTTTCATTTGTCACTATATAATTTAAAAAAGATAGGGGATTTTTTGTGTATTTTTTGCGGATAATAATTAAAATGATACAACCGACAATCGTTTTTTAAATCATAGGAGAAATTAATGCGATTTTTTTTAATCATATTTGCTGTTGTTTTATTATTTGCCTTTCCCGTTTCCGCTTTTTCCGCTTTGCAATACGAGGGGCAGGAGGTTGAAGATATACAGCGCACCTTGCGCACGCTCGGTTATTATTCCGGAATATGCGACGGAATATACTCAAAAGAGGTGGAGCATGCCGTTTTATCGTGGCAAAAAGACAGCGGGCTTCCCAAAACGGGCGTTTGTACCTCATACGACCTTATAACACTCGGTATAGAGGAAAAAACACCGCTTGAAAACGAGGGGGAAATTCTTGCTTTATCGTCGTTTCTGTATACAGAGGCAAAAAATGCACCGAGAATATACAAAGCCGTCCTTTGCCGTGAAGTTATAAGCTCTGCAAAAGCCAAAAATATTTCAATTTTTGAGGAGCTTTCGCACCGCAAAGCCGTATATACAGCATTTGACAAGGAATGTCTGCGCTGTGCGTTTGAAGCGGTTATTATCGCCGAAAACGGCGTTTATTCGGGGTGATGCCGCAGGGGCGTGATTCAAGCAGTTGGCAAAGCCAACTGCAATCCGCCCGTTTAAACCCGTTTTTGCTCATTTAATTCAACGTGGTGCCGTAGGGCGAGGGCTTGCCCCCGCCGTTTTAAACCCATTTTTCAGCGGGACGTCGCACTTCGCTTTGCGAAGTGATTGGCGCACGCCCGCTACGGAAGGCTGTTCAAATGTAAAATTTCTGTATTTAAATTTTTAAATTACATTTTGTTACCGTGCTTTGCACTTGACAAATATTTTTTTTTATGATAGACTGCCATTACCTCTGCGGTGTTGACCGCCGAGGGAGGCTTTCATAAAGCAAAATTGCCGTCATCTTCAGGCAGTTTGGCTTTAAATCAAACAGGAGGTGCCGAAATGAGAGAAAAAATCACACTTGCCTGCACAGAATGCAAGCAGCGCAACTACGACAGCAAAAAGAACAAGAAAAACACTCCCGACAGACTTGAGCTGAATAAGTACTGCCGCTTCTGCCGCAAGCACACTCTTCACAAAGAAACGAAGTAAGAATCGTACAGGAGGAAAAATGGCTGAAAAAGAATTGAACAACGAAGTTGAAAACGTTGAAAAAAAGGCTGCCGATGCTAAAAAAGACAGCGACAGCAAGAAGCCCGAAAAGAAAAAGGGCCCCGGTATAGGCAAAAAGATCCTGAACGTTCTTAAGGACTACAGGGGTGAGATCAAGAAGATCACCTGGCCCACACCCAAGCAGACGCTTCACAACACACTTGTTGTTATCGGTGCTATGGTGCTTGTAGGTATTTTCGTATTTTTGCTTGATACCGCTTTTTCCGAAGTGGTTGAACTCCTTGCCGGAATAGGTAAATAAGCTACTGAAAATTAGGAGGTAATTCCCCATGATGGACGATTACTCTCTCGATCCTAAGTGGTATGTTGCTCACACCTATTCGGGATATGAGAATAAAGTAAAAGATAATATTGAAAAGATCGTCGAAAACAGAAATCTTTCCGATGTTATCACAGATGTAAGGATCCCCGTGGAAACCGTTGTGGAGATGGACGGCGACCAGAAGAAGGAATCCGAATCAAAAATGTTCCCAAGCTATGTGCTTGTAAAGATGGTAATGAACGATGCCACATGGCACGTTATCAGAAACATCACAGGCGTTACGGGCTTTGTAGGCCCCGGATCCAAGCCCGTCGCATTGACGGAGGCTGAAGTTGCCGCATTGGGAATAGATCTTGGAAACGGAGAAGAAACCTCCGTGCGCAAGACGACCACGCTCGGCTTTGCCGTTGGCGATACGGTTGCAATCAGAGAGGATGTGCTTTTCGGTGTGAATACCGCAACTGTCACAGCTATCTCGCCAGACTTTAAAAAAGTCAATGTCACAGCGCTTATGTTCGGAAGAGAAACACCTATCGAACTTGATGCTACTGACGTTAAGCCTTTGAAATAAGGCATTCCGCAGAACACTGCGGTAAATGTGGGAGGAAGAAAATTCACTTATCATCTTCCGGAGAACCACATGGGCAGAATTATAATAAATTCTGCTACGGAAAGGAATCGGTAACATAAAATGGCTAAGAAAATAATGGCTTATGTTAAGTTGCAGTTGCCCGCAGGCAAAGCAACACCCCAGCCCCCTGTTGGTCCGGCTCTCGGTCAGCACGGTGTTAACATCGCAGCATTTACAAAAGAATTCAACGAAAGAACAAAGAACGATATCGGTCT
>JAZTXA010000195.1:0-8451 GCA_045636245.1 Eubacteriales bacterium
CGGTGAATAATCGCTGAAAATCATAAAATTATAAATAATTAATTCAAATACAAAGGAGAAACTCATTATGGCAAAGAAAGAAATCAAAAAAATAGCACTCGCTTATTCAGGCGGTCTTGACACATCTATCATCATTCCGTGGCTTAAGGAAACATATCCCGGCTGTGAAGTTATCGCGATTTCCGCTGACGTAGGTCAGGGTACAGAGCTTGACGGTCTTGAAGAAAAAGCAATAAAGACAGGCGCATCAAAGCTTTACATTGAAGACCTTAAGGAAGAATTTATCACAGACTACATTTACCCCACACTTAAAGCAGGCGCCGTATACGAAGGTGAATACCTTCTCGGTACATCCTTTGCACGTCCCATCATCGCAAAGAGAATCGTTGAAATTGCAAAGGCTGAGGGCTGTGACTCCATCTGCCACGGCTGTACAGGTAAGGGTAACGACCAGGTACGCTTTGAGCTTACAATAAAGGCATTCGCTCCCGAAATGAACATCATCGCTCCTTGGCGTGTATGGGATATCAAATCCCGTGAGGAGGAAATCGAGTATGCAGAAGCACACAACGTCCCCCTCAAGATAAACCGCGAAACAAACTACTCCAAGGACAAGAACCTCTGGCACTTGTCACACGAAGGTCTTGACCTTGAAAACCCCGCAAACGAGCCTCAGTACAACAAGCCCGGCTTCCTTGAGCTCGGCATTTCCCCCGAACAGGCTCCCGACACACCCACATACATCACGCTTGATTTTGAAAAGGGTATTCCCACAGCACTCAACGGCGAAAAGCTCTCCCCCGTTGAGCTTATCGAAAAGCTCAACAAGCTCGGCGGAGATAACGGTATCGGTCTTGTTGACATCGTTGAAAACCGTCTTGTCGGTATGAAGAGCCGTGGTGTTTACGAAACTCCCGGCGGTACAATTCTTTACCGCGCTCACAAGGTACTCGAAACTCTCACACTTGACCGTGAAACAACACACTACAAGGAGCTTATCGCTTCCAAGTACGCAGAGATCGTTTATTACGGTCAGTGGTTCACACCCCTTCGTGAGGCGCTTGACGCTTTCGTTGACGAAACACAGAAGAATGTTACAGGTACAGTTAAGCTTAAGCTTTACAAGGGTAACCTTATCAATGCAGGCGTTACTTCCCCCTACTCCCTGTACGATGAAGAGATCGCAACATTCGATGAAGATGAAGTTTACAACCAGTATGATGCCGAAGGCTTCATAAATCTGTTCGGTCTTCCCTTAAAAGTTAAAGCAATGGTTGACAAAAAGAACAAATAAGATGTATAATATATTTATAGACGGTTCTGTAGGCACGACGGGATTGCGTATTGCATCCCGTCTTGCAGACAGAGATGATATAAATCTTATCTCGATTCCGGAGGAATTGAGAAAGGATAACGATGCAATTGCCGAAAGGATAAACGCATCGGACGTTACGTTTCTGTGTCTGCCCGATGCGGCGGCAAAGGAAGCGGTAACGCTTTGCACAAACCCGAACACGGTTATCATTGATGCATCCACCGCACACAGAACGGCTGACGGTTGGGCATACGGTTTCCCCGAGCTCGGCGAACAGTTCAGGAATAATATAATAAACAGCAAGAGAATTGCAAACCCCGGCTGTCATGCATCGGGCTTCAACAGTATCGTTTACCCGTTGGTAAAGGGCGGATTTATTGCGCCCGACTACCCCGTTGTAAGCCATTCGATAACAGGCTACAGCGGCGGCGGCAAGGGAATGATCGCCTCATATGAAGACTGTGACAGAGAGGAAAAGTACAATTCCCCTGCACAGTACGGACTGACGGCACATCATAAGCACCTGCCCGAGATGAAGGCGGTTTGCGGTCTTTCGGGTGAGCCTGTGTTTAACCCGATCGTAAGCGCATTTTACAGCGGTATGGCAGTAACTGTTCCGCTGTTCAGCAGACTTATGAGCAAAAAGGCAACCGCAAAGGAACTTCACGAATATTTCTCCGAATACTACAAAAATTCACGTCTTATCACCGTACGTCCGCTTTGCGAAAAAGGCACAGAAGACGGATTTTTATACGCTAATGAGCTGTCTGGTAAGGACAGCATGCAAATAATCATCTGCGGAAACGATGAACGTCCGCAGATATGCGCACTTTTCTGCAACCTCGGTAAGGGTGCTTCCGGTGCGGCAATACAAAATATGAACATTGTACTCGGCGCTGATGAATGCGCAGGCTTGATTTTATAAGAAAGAGAGAATCCACATGAAATACATATCCGGCGGCGTATGTGCCGCCACCGGCTTCAAAGCTGCCGGAATTCACTGCGGAATCAGAAAGAATAAAACCAAAAAGGACTTGGCGCTTATCATAAGCGATGTTCCCGCATCGTCCGCCGCAGTGTATACAACAAACCTTGTAAAAGGTGCACCTATCACGGTGACAAAGAAAAATCTTGAAAACGGTATTGCACGTGCTGTTATCTGCAACAGCGGTAACGCTAACACATGTAATGCCGACGGCATTGAAATTGCCGAAAAAATGTGTGCTATGACAGAGCAGTTTACAGGGATCTCCGCATCCGATGTCATTGTTGCATCTACGGGTGTTATCGGACAGCCCCTGTCAACTGAACCTATGGAAAAAGCTATGCCCGAACTTGTTTCCCTGCTCTCCTATGAAGGAAGCACAGATGCGGCACACGCGATAATGACAACAGATGTGGCGCTTAAGGAAGTTGCCGTTGAATTTGAGCTTGACGGTAAGATCTGCCGCCTCGGCGGTATTGCAAAGGGCTCGGGTATGATCCATCCCAACATGGCTACAATGCTTGTTTTCGTGACGACAGATGCGGCAATTTCGCCCGAAATGATAAAAGCGGCACTTACAGAGGATGTTGCCGACAGCTTTAATATGATAAGCGTTGACGGAGACACCTCCACAAACGATATGCTGTCAATCATGGCAAACGGACTTGCGGGCAACAAAGAAATTACAGAAAAGAACGAAGATTATTTTGAATTTAAAAAGGCTCTTGCGGCTGTTACAAAGAAGCTTTGCCGTGCAATTGCAAAGGACGGCGAAGGTGCAACAAAGCTTATCGAATGCGTTGTTATGACGGCACCCGACAAGGACTGCGCAAGAAACGTTGCAAAATCTGTCATTTGCTCCTCGCTTGTTAAAGCGGCTATGTTCGGCGCAGATGCCAACTGGGGACGTGTGCTTTGCGCAATAGGCTACAGCAAGCAAAACGTTGACGTTACAAAGACAGACGTCTACTTTGCCTCTGCGAAGGGTGAGCTTGCGGTCTGCCGTGACGGCTCAGGTATTCCATTTGATGAAGACAAAGCAAAGATAATTCTTTCAGAAGACGAGATACAGATATATATTTGCCTTAATATGGGTAACAAATCGGCAACAGCTTGGGGCTGTGACCTGACATACGATTATGTCAAAATAAACGGAGATTACAGAACATAATGGATATTAACAACGCTCAAAGGGCAGAGGTGCTTATAACAGCTCTGCCGTACATAAAAGAATACTGCGGTAAAACAGTTGTCGTAAAATACGGCGGAAACGCAATGATAAACGAAGATCTTAAAAGTGCCGTAATGGGCGACATCGTGCTTTTGTCGCTTATCGGTGTAAAGGTCGTGCTTGTTCACGGCGGCGGCCCCGAGATCACGGACACACTCACCAGAATGAATATCGAAAGCCGTTTTATAAACGGTCTTCGCGTGACCGATGCAGAAACAGCACAGGTCGTTCAGATGGTGCTTGCGGGCAAGATAAACAAAAGCCTTGTCAATCTGCTTGAAAACACAGGCGGTAAAGCAATCGGACTTTCGGGTATAGACGGTCATATGCTTGAGGCAATGCCGATTTCCGAGGAGCTTGGATTTGCGGGTGAAATAATCAACGTAAATACTTCCCCCATCGAAGTCGTGCTTGACAAAGGATATATCCCCGTAATTTCGACAGTAGGCTGTGACAACGACGGCAACGTTTACAACATAAACGCAGATACAGCGGCGGCAAAGATCGCTGCGGCTCTCGGTGCGGAATGTCTTATTTCAATGACAAATATAAGCGGAATACTCCGCGATAAGGATGATCCGGACTCGCTCATTCAGGTCATCAAAGCAAAGGAAGCAGACAAACTGTACGAAGAAGGCATTGTATCGGGCGGTATGATACCGAAGGTTCAATGCTGTGTGGATGCAGTAAACAGCGGAGTTAAAAAGGTCTTTATAATTGACGGAAGAATTCCCCACTCCATCATCATTGAAATGCTCACCGATGAGGGTGCGGGCACTATGTTCGTTTAAAAGAGGTTTAATATGAGCATTATCAAAGAAAACGATAAAAAATATATCGCCCCCACGTACGGTCGTTTCCCTGTGGAATTTGACCGTGCCGAGGGCAGTACCGTTTATGATCCCGACGGTAAAAAATATATAGACATGGGCGCAGGTATTGCTACGACCGCATTCGGTCACTGCGACAGCGAATACATAAAGGCAGTTACCGAACAGCTTAACAAGTACGCCCATGCTTCAAACCTTTATTTCACCGCACCGCAGGTAAAGCTTGCGGAGCTTCTTTGCGAAAAAACGGGAATGAAAAAGGTGTTTTTCGCAAACTCGGGCGCTGAGGCAAACGAGGGTATGATAAAGGCGGCAAGAAAATATTCATTTGACAAATACGGTGAGGGCAGAAACAAAATAATCACACTTAGAAACTCCTTCCACGGAAGAACCGTTACAACACTTTCGGCAACGGGACAGGATGTTTTCCACAACTATTTCTTCCCCTTTACCGAGGGATTTGACTATGCACCCGCAAACGATATCGAAGGTACAAAGGCACTTATCACAGATGACGTTTGCGCTGTGATGGTTGAGCTTGTGCAGGGCGAGGGCGGCGTTTTGCCCCTTGAACGTGAATATGTAAACGAAATATACAGTCTTTGCAAAGAAAAAGATATACTTTTCTGCATTGACGAGGTTCAAACGGGCAACGGCAGATGCGGTGCCCTTTACGCATATATGCGCTATGATATAAAACCTGATATAATTTCGACCGCTAAAGGTCTCGGCGGAGGTTTACCGATTGGCGCAGTAATGCTGGGCGAAAAAACAGAAAACACACTCGGCCCGTCCACACACGGTTCCACCTTCGGAGGAAACCCCGTATGTGCGGCAGGTGCTTATAACGTTATATCAAGAATAGACAATACACTTCTTGAAGATGTAAACAAAAAGAGCGAATATATAATCTCACGTCTGAAAGCATGCAAAAATACCGAATCAGTAAGCGGTATGGGACTTCTTTTAGGTGTTAAGACAACAAAAGATTCAAAGGAAGTCGTAAACGCTTGTATCGCTGACGGTGTCCTTGTTCTGACAGCAAAGGACAAAATACGTCTTACGCCGCCCTTGAACATCTCGTTTGAAGACCTGGAAGCGGCACTCGACGTTATATGTGAAAATATTGATAAATAAAATTCATCTATATAAAGGGAAAAAATATGAAACACTTACTCAAACTTTCCGACCTGTCAGAGGCGGACTTTTCGGAAATACTTGACCTTGCGGACAAGCTGAAGTATGAACGCAAGAACGGTATTCCCCACAAACTTTTACAGGATAAGACACTCGGTATGATCTTCCGTAAATCTTCAACAAGAACACGTGTTTCTTTTGAAGTCGGTATCCATGAACTTGGCGGTACGGGTCTGTTCCTTTCTTCAAACGATCTTCAGATCGGCAGAGGCGAGGATGCGGCTGACACAGTACGTGTTCTTTCAAGATACCTTGACGGTATCATGATAAGAACATTCGACCAGCAAGAGGTTGAAGATATGGCAAAATTCGGTACGATACCGATAATAAACGGTCTTACAGACTACGCACACCCCTGTCAGGTTCTTGCTGACCTTATGACAATAAGAGAATACAAAAAGGATCTCAAGGGCAAGAAAATGACGTTTATCGGTGACGGTAACAATATGGCAAACTCCCTTATCGTCGGCGGTATCAAGTGCGGCATGGAGGTCGCTATTGCCTGTCCCGATGAATACAAGCCCGATGCCGATATAATCAAATGGGCAGAAGCAAACGGCAAATTCACCTGCACGCCCGACATTATGAAGGCGGCAGACGGCGCCGATGTGCTTTATACGGACGTATGGGCATCTATGGGTCAGGAAGGCGAAGCGGCAAAGCGCCGCGTGGCATTTGAGGGTTATCAGATAAATTCCTCTGTATACGGTGCGGCAAACGAGGGTGCTATGGTGCTCCACTGTCTGCCCGCGCACAAGGGAGAAGAGATCACAGCAGATGTTTTTGAAGCCCATGCAAATGAAATATTTGATGAAGCAGAAAACCGCCTGCACGCTCAGAAAGCGGTTATGGTCTTACTGATGAAATAATATGCCGAAAGGATATTAAATATATGAAAAAAGGTTATCTTGCTCTTCAAAACGGTAAAATTTTTGAAGGATATTTTGTCACCGACAAAGATACCGCATCAGGCGAAGCTGTCTTTACAACAGGCGTTGTCGGATACAACAATACCCTGTGCGATCCGTGTAATATCGGACAGATCGTAATTCAGACATTCCCTCTTATCGGTGCTTGCGGAATAATTCCCGGCATGAAAGAAAAGAAGGCTTATCCGTCTGCATACATAACAATGGAAATTATCGATACACCGTCAAATCACAACTGTGAAGGAAATCTGGCAGATTATTTGGCAGATCAGGGTGTATGCTGTCTTTGCGGTGTTGACACACGTGAAATTACACGTACGCTCCGCGACGAGGGCGCAATGAACGCAGGTGTTGCGGAAACTGCCGAAAAGGCTTTGGAGCTTGCAAAATCATATGCTCCCACCTCAAAGGCAGGTCTTGCCGGTAATGAGGCGGTAACAACACTTAAAGCAAAAGCACCGCAGTACAATGTTGCGGTGATAAACTACGGCTCAGTACGCGATGTTGCCGAAAGACTCGTTGACAGACGCTGTAATGTAACAGTTTTCCCTTGTAACACAAAGGCAGACGAGATATTGAACAGCAATTTTGACGGTGTGCTTCTTTCAGACGGCCCTGGTAATCCCGCGGATTATACAGAACAGACAGAAGAAATAAAGAAAATCATGGGTAAGCTTCCCATATTCGCGTGCGGACTCGGCCATCAGCTGTTGGCACTTGCAAACGGAATAAAAACAGCCAAGATAAAAACAGGGCACCGCGGGGCAAATCTTCCCGTGCGTGACCTTGACGGAGAAAAAACATACATAACATGCCAGAATCACGGCTATACGGTAGATGCTTCCTCCGTTTCTTCGGATACGGCGGTGATATCCTTCGTAAATGCAAACGACCGTGACGTTGAGGGGTTGAGATATATTTCACACCCGTCTTTCTCGGTTCAGTTTATACCGCAAGATAACTCCGCACCCGCGGACACAGCTTTCGTATACGACAGATTTGTTTCGATGCTTGGAAACAACTGAGGCAGGGGGGATTAATTATGCCGAAAGATTTAAGTATTAAAAAAGTTCTTGTAATAGGTTCAGGTCCTATTGTAATCGGCCAGGCGGCGGAATTTGACTATGCGGGCGCACAGGCGTGCCGCGTGTTGAAATCCGAGGGCATCGAGGCGGTGCTTGTAAACTGCAATCCCGCAACGATAATGACTGACTTTTCAATGGCAAATGAGATATATCTCGAACCCCTTAATACAGAAACAATAAAGAGAATCATTCTCAAAGAAAAGCCAGATAGCCTGCTTGCAGGTCTCGGCGGTCAGACGGGACTTACAATTGCAATGCAACTTTACAAGGAAGGATTTTTGCAAAAGCACAACATCCGCCTTATCGGTACAAACGCTGACGCTATCATCCGTGCAGAGGACAGACAGCGCTTCAAGGACACAATGGATGAGATAAATCAGCCTTGTATCCCCTCTGATACAACACACGATGTTGAAGAAGCGGTAGAAATAGCAAACAGAATAGGCTATCCCGTTATCATTCGTCCTGCATTTACACTCGGCGGTGCGGGCGGCGGTGTTGCTTACAACGAAGAACAGCTCAGAACAACTGCAGGCACCGGTCTTAACATGTCACCTATCCACCAGATACTTGTTGAAAAATATATCTTCGGATACAAGGAAGTCGAATTTGAGGTTATGCGTGACGGCGCAGGCAACGTTATCACCGTTTGTTCAATGGAAAATGTTGACCCTGTCGGTGTTCACACAGGTGACAGTATAGTTGTTGCTCCTGCAATTACACTTACAGATAAAGAATACACCATGCTCAGCACGGCAGCGCTGAACATCATCGCGGCACTTAAAATTGAGGGCGGCTGTAACTGTCAGTTTGCACTTGACCCGTACAGCGACGATTACTTTGTAATCGAGGTTAACCCCAGAGTATCCCGTTCATCAG
>JAZTXA010000196.1:0-2152 GCA_045636245.1 Eubacteriales bacterium
CGTTCCGTTTATTATTGCTATTGCGGTATCGTCCAATCTGCAGGGTGCGGCAACGCTCGTCGGAGATACAACAGCTATTATGCTCGGCTCTGCTCTTGATATGAGCTTTACGGACTTTTTCTGGTATAACGGCAAGCCCGGTATGTTCTTTGCCGTGGAGCTTGGCGCAGTACTTTCAGCACTCATTCTTGCATTTCTGTTCAGAAAAGAAAAGGCGGAGATCCCGAAAACAACAGAGCGCACGAAGGTTAAAGATTTCGTGCCGTCGGTATTGTTGCTCGGAACGATCGTTTTGCTCATCTGTGCATCATTTATTCCAAATAAGCCCGATATTACAAACGGACTTATTTGTTGCGGCTTGTTGCTTATAGGACTTGTTTATAATTTCATACGCAAGAGGAAGATAACAGCTTTTATTGTTCCCTTGAAGGAAATAGATTTCCAAACTATAGGGCTTCTTTTCGGTCTTTTCATTATGATAGGCGGTATATCGGAGCAGGGCGTTATTGATTCCGCCGCAAATCTCCTTGCAAAAATGGGAGGCGGAAATGTATTTGTGCTTTATACTGTTGTCGTATGGGCATCCGTATTGATTTCGGCGTTTATAGATAACATTCCTTACGTTGCAACAATGATTCCCGTAATTGCAGGACTTGCGTCCGCACTGAATATTGATCCTACGGTTCTTTATTTCGGACTTCTTTCGGGTGCAACGCTCGGCGGCAACTGTACGCCTATCGGTGCATCGGCGAATATCACGGGTATCGGTATTTTGCGCAAGGAAGGATATACCGTTAAAAATTCAGATTTTTTCAAGATCGGTATTCCGTTCACGTTGGCGGCTATTGTACCTGCGTACATATACTTGTGGTTTGTGTTCGGCTGATAAACTTACTGTATAATCGCAAACGGTTATCAACATATGTGATATTTGATGCAGTATCTTAAATGAAAAGGTCTTTTTAATATCTTTTGTTTTTAGCAACTGTATCGGGCTTGTTGACATTCAGGTAAGTTTATGATACACTTTGACAGTACTTTAAATGTTATGTGATCGGAAAAAGATGGAGGAAATCACTTATGAAAATTAAAACTCGTGAACTATCTTATGACGAGGTTTTGAAGCTCCCCCGATTAAAGCATAAAAAGCCGTTGAAGCCCAGTCGATTTCTTGCGACTGTTGTTCGCATTCTCTCTGCCCCGACACTCAAAAAGATAAAATTTTCTTATACAACGGAACGGATGGAGCTTGTGGGAGAACAGCCATGCCTCATTTTGATGAATCATTCGAGCTTCACAGATATGAAGCTCGCTTTCGGTATTTTTTATCCGAGAAGGATGGGGATCGTTACATCGGTCGATGCCATGTCGGGTATTTTGGGAAAACTCATGCGTGTGCTCGGTTGCACCCCGACACATAAGTATGTTCCCGATATTACGCTTATAAAAGATATAAAATATATGCTTAAGGAAAACAAGACAAGTGTGCTTATGTATCCCGAAGGAGGTTATTCCTTTGATGGAAGAGCCACAACACTGCAAAGAGGTCTTGGCGTTCTGATGAAACGGTTGGGAGTTCCTGTTGTAACGGTCATCACTCAAGGTGCTTTTCACCGCGATCCGCTTTACAATATGCTTCAGATCCGCGATGTTAAGGTCAGCGCACATGTGAAATGTATTGCAACAGCTGAGGAAGTCAAGGAAAAGTCGGTCGAAGAGCTTGACGCTTTGCTTGATGAATCCTTTGCGTTTGATAATTTTGCATGGCAGAGAGATAATAAGATTTCTATAGATGTTCCTTTCCGCGCTGACGGCTTGCACAGAATACTGTATAAATGCCCACATTGTAATGCGGAAAATAAAATGGAAGGTAAGGGAGTACATCTGACGTGTCACTCCTGCGGTAAGCGTTGGGAGATGGATGAGTACGGTCAGCTTGCCGCTATCGGTGCGGAAACGGAATATCCGCACATCCCCGATTGGTACACATGGCAGAGGGAGTGTGTGCGTAAGGAGCTTGAAAACGGCACATATCTGCTCGATGAGGATGTTGATATTCTCGTTCAGGTCGATCTTGACTGCGTTTATAATATCGGTTCGGGACATCTTATGCACGATGTTAACGGCTTTCACCTGACGGGTGCTGACGGTG
>JAZTXA010000197.1:0-15903 GCA_045636245.1 Eubacteriales bacterium
CAGCTTATAACATCATCAAAAAGCGACAGTCAGATGTGTGTGCTTATCGACCCCGGGCACGGCGGTGCCGACGGGGGCGCGTCATCCGACACCGGCATACTTGAAAAGGAAATAAATCTGCAGATATCAGAGAAGCTGTGCGCTGTTTTGAAAACTCTCGGCATCAGGTGCGAAATGACAAGATACGATGATATAATGCTTGACGGCGGTGCTTCATCTCACAAAAAGATGCATGACTTAAAAAACCGTGTTCTTGCATCAAGGCAGTACGAAAACTGCGTTTTTGTAAGTATTCACCAAAACAAATTTCCGCAAAAAAAATACACGGGTACACAGGTATATTTTTCAAAAAACGATCCGTCCTCGCAAGTTTTGGCGGAGCTTATACAGTCATCCGTACGTGAAAATCTCCAGCCCGAAAACAAACGTGAAATAAAAAAGGCGACGTCCGCCATTTACGTTCTTGACAATATAAAATGCCCCGCCGTTTTGACCGAATGCGGTTTTCTTTCAAACGACGGCGAGGCACAAAAGCTTACAGAACAATCATACCAGAAGCAGTTAGCTTGCGCCATAACCGCGGGAATAGTAAAATTTCTTGCCGTGAACACGGCACAGGGAGAATAAATATGAAAAAAACAACACAGTTTGTATGCTCGGAATGTGGGTACACAAGTGCAAAATGGCTCGGTAAGTGTCCGTCTTGCGGTGAGTGGAACACAATGGAAGAGCATACGGCTATAGAAGAAGATAAAAAGAGTGCCAACAAACGGCTTTTATCATTCGGCGACGATGAGCCTGTGCTTTTGAACACCTCAGACAATGAAGAATACCTCCGATCCGACACGGGATGCGGAGAGCTCAACCGTGTGCTCGGCGGCGGACTTGTTGACGGCTCTGCCGTGCTTTTGTGCGGTGAGCCCGGTATAGGCAAATCCACCCTGCTTTTGCAGATAAGCAGTACTGTCGGTGAAGGCAGACCTGTTTTGTATGTATCAGGCGAGGAATCGAGGGGTCAGATAAAGCTCCGCGCCAACCGCCTTTCGTCAAATTACGACAATCTTTACGTTTTGACCGAAGCCAATGTTGAAAAAATACTTACCCACATAGATAAAATAAAGCCCGCGGTCGTTATCATCGACTCGATACAGACGATGTATCTTGACAGGATAAATTCCGCGCCGGGTTCTGTTTCTCAGGTGCGTGAGGGTGCGATGTGCTTCATCAACAAGGCGAAAAGCGAAGGTATTTCAATGATACTTGTCGGCCACGTCAACAAAGAAGGTGCAATAGCGGGTCCGAAGGTGCTTGAGCACATGGTCGATGCCGTGCTTTATTTTGAGGGTGAGCGCCGTCAGTCAGTGCGTGTTATCCGTGCGGCAAAAAACCGCTTCGGTTCAACAAACGAAATAGGCGTTTTTGAAATGACGGACAAGGGTCTTTGCGAAGTTCCGAACCCGTCCGAAATGCTTTTATCCGGCAGGCCTGTCGGTGTTTCTGGCAACTGCACCGTTTGCATCGTTGAGGGAAGCCGCCCGTTGCTTGCCGAAATTCAGGCACTTGTCACAACGACATATTTCCCCTCCCCGAAGCGAACATCAAGTGGATACGACACGAACCGTGCGTGTCTTATAATTGCCGTGCTTGAAAAGCGTCTCGGACTTCGTTTTTCTTCATTTGATGCTTACATAAACGTCATCGGAGGATTGCGTATAGATGAGCCTGCGGCTGACCTTGCCTTAGCTTTGGCTCTCATTTCAAGCATCAAGGATATTCCCCTGCCCGACGATATAGCCGTTATGGGTGAATTGGGACTGTCGGGTGAGCTTCGCGCCGTAAACGGCGCTGTTATGCGAGTGAAGGAATGTGCCCGCCTTGGCTTTCGCCGTGTTATGGTACCTGCCTTGAACAGCGAAGAGCTTAAGGAAATAACGGACATTGAGATAATAAAGGTAAAAAGCGTATTTGATGCAATAAGAATATTCGGTAACTGATATGAAAGAAAAAATTTTTGACAAAGAAGAATTTATTTTTGAGGGCATGGTGTCAATTTCCGCCGTCATAAATTCCGAAATAAAGGGCAGAAAAATAACAAAGATTCTGTTCGACAAAGACAAAATAAAATCAAAGAAAAAGCAATATGACTATCTTCGCGCCATGTCTGAATTACACGGCTTCTGCATTGAGCTGACGGACGAAAGCACGCTTGACTCCTTAACCGTCGGTACAACACACGGCGGTGTTATCGCATACTGTACAGACCGCGAAATTAAAGAAATAAGTGCATGCGACATACCGGACGGCGGATTTTACGTTTATATTGAGGGCATTGAAGACCCGTATAACTTCGGCTATGCCTTGCGCTCCGTTTATGCCTCGGGCGCCGACGGGGTGATACTTTCCCCGCGCAACTGGATGACAGCCTCAGCCACCGTTTGCCGTGCCTCGGCAGGAGCATCGGAAAGATGCGCCCTTTACACAGCATCGGATGATATGATAAGCATATTCAAGGACAAGGGCTACAAGGTAGTGTGTGCGGGCATCAGGGATTCTGTAAGCGCATACGATGCCGACTTAAAAAAGCCGCTTTTGCTTATCGTCGGCGGTGAAAAAAGAGGAATTTCGGCAAATCTTTTACAAAATGCCGACACGGTGGTGCGCCTTGACTACGGACGGGAATTTATGCAGTCGCTTTCAGCCGCCTCCGCCGCGGGCATACTCGCATTTGAAGTCTTGAGGCAGAACAGATAAAAGAGGAAATAAAAATGACAGAGTTTACAGTTGGCAAAAACGATGCGGGAAAAAGGCTTGACGCCTTTCTTTTAAAGGTCTTCCCCACAATGCCGAATGCTTTGCTTTACAAATATATAAGAACAAAAAAGATAAAGGTCAACCGAAAGCGCACAGAGCTTAACTACAGACTGTGTGAGGGTGACACACTTCAGTGCTTCATAAGCGAGGAATTTACAAATCCCCCGAAGCAGGATGAGTTTTGGAAAAATCTTAAAGGCAACATTGAAATAGTTTACGAGGATGAAAATATCATACTTGCCGACAAAAAACCGGGGTTGCTTGCCCATTCGGGCGATGATATGTCAGCACCGACACTTATTGACGAGATAAAGGCGTACCTTTACAAAAAGGGAGAGTACAAGCCCGAGGACGAGCTTTCATTCGCCCCTGCCCTCTGCAACAGGATCGACCGTAACACCGGCGGTATTGTAATTGCGGCAAAGAATGCAGAAGCCCTCCGTATAATGAACGATAAAATCAAAAACCGAAATCTCGAAAAAAGGTATCTTTGCGCCGTTCACGGCAAGCCCGCAAAGGAGCACGACACCCTTTCTGCCTATTTATTCAAGGATTCAACAAAAGGACAGGCTTACGTTTACGACACACCGGGCAGAGGACGAATGAGAATAGTGACCGAGTATACCGTCAAAAAATACAAAAACGGACTTTCGCTTCTTGAAGTTAACCTCATCACAGGTAAAACGCACCAGATACGTGCGCACATGGCGCACATCGGCTTCCCGCTTTTGGGTGAGGGAAAATACGGCACAAACAAAGATGACAGAAAAAAAGGCTTCAAGCATCAGGCGCTTTATTCCTACAAGCTGAAATTTTTACCCGATGGGGAGAAGAACGCCCTTTCGTATCTTGACGGACGTGAGTTTACCGTCAAAAAAGAGAACATTTATTTTTTGGAGAGCTTCAAATGACAGTCCTTTTGCTTATTTTAAGCGGTGCTGTAAGCGGAATGGCATACGCCGTTTACAATATTCCTTACATAATTTATCTTTCGCTTATCCCGTTTTTTTACGTGATATTCAAAAAAGCACCGAATACCGGTGCCGGCAAGATGTATTTATACGGCTTTGCGTTTTTCTACCCGTATTACATCGCCGTATTTCATTGGTTTATTTACCAATATCCGCTTGACTTTCTCGGCTTTTCAAAAACGGAAAGCATACTTTACATTTTGCTTGCCGTTTTCGGAGTGGCGCTTTTGATGACGGTTTTGTTTTCGTTCATCCCCGTCATTATGCGCTTTTACGCAAAGCTGTTTTCACGCGGGGCTGATGCATTATCCCCTTTGTTTATAAGCTGTATCTGGTGTCTTACCGAATGGCTGAACTCCAAAACCTTTATGGCTGTTCCGTGGGCAAGGCTTGCCTTAACACAGCAGTCAAGTATTTTTTATATTCAGAGCGCAAGTATACTCGGTTCGTTTTTCATTTCATTTATAATCGTGTTTTTTGCATCAAGCATCGCTTACGCTGTGATACATTACAATGACAGCAAAAGAAATTCTCTCATCTGCATGCTTTGCGCCTCGTGCCTTATATTTGCAAACTCCGTTTTGGGCGTTGTGCTTTATTACAAGGACCTGTTTTCCGAGCCTACCGAAACGGTAACGGTAAGCGCCATTCAGGGAAATGTGTCATCAACGGACAAGGCGGACGGGATGTTTTTATATGAGGTCGATAAATATCTTGAGCTTATTTACGAGGAAGCCGAGCGTTCAAAGCCCGATATAATTATAACACCCGAAACGGCAATACCGATAAACATCAGCTATTATTCATCAGTTGCGGAAAGATTTGCCGAAGCATCAAAGGAAACGGGAGCTGTGATCTTACTCGGTGCATTTCGTGAAACAAAGAGCGACTCATATAATTCGATGTTCATGTTCACGCCTGACGGCGGTATATCACAGACGGTATATGACAAGCGCCATCTCGTTCCGTTTGGTGAATTTCTGCCGTTCCGTGCATTTTTAGAAAAGGCAATACCGCTTTTGAACGAAATAAACTATATGGCAAACGACCTTACAGCGGGTGACAGTGCCGCGGTTTTTGACACAGGTCACGGTAAGATTGCCTCTGTTATCTGCTTCGACTCTATATTTGAGCTTTTGTCAGCTGAAAGCGTACAAAACGGTGCTGAAATGCTTGCTGTTTCCACAAACGATTCCTGGTTTGCGGATTCCGCCGCAATATATGAGCATAACGGCCACGCGATCCTCCGTGCCATTGAAAACAGGCGGTGCGTTGTGCGTGCGGCAAATACGGGGCTTACCTCATTCATCACACCGAGAGGCGAGATACTTGCAAAGCTTGAATTGTTCACAACAGGCACGATCTGTGCAGAGCTTCCGATGCGTGACGATATGACATTTTTCACAAAGCACCCGAATTTGTTTCCCATTTTACTCGTTTCGTGCGCTGTGATAGTGTTTGCTTTACCAACGGTGAAGAAATATACAAAAAGATGATTGATGTAATGTAGTGCGGGGGCTTTGCTCCCGCCGAATTTTATTTACAATAACATAACAAAACGGCGGGAGCAAAGCCCCCGCACTACGATATTTGATTACCTTTTTATTATTTTCAAAAGCTTATTTAAGTTCTCGGAAATGTCGTTTTGCATATTCAGTTCATAATCACACGTCTGTCGGTATAACGGCAGGCGTTTTTCGTACATTTGTTCAAGTGCTTGAATGTCACGTGAAAGCGGTCTGCCGTCCGTTGGAAGTGCATTTATGTCACGGTTCAAGAAAATAACCTTACCGTTGTGGTGCAGATACCGACGGTTTTCCTCACGCAGTACCGCACCGCCGCCTGTGGCGATAATCTTGCCCTGCTTAATTGACGCTTCAAAAACGGCTTCACTTTCAAGATGTCTGAAATATCCCTCGCCGTGCTTTTCAAATATTTCGGGTATCTTGCCGTATTTTTCCTCAATGAGTGTGTCCGTGTCGATAAACTCACGTCCGAGTTTTTCGGAAAGAAGACGTCCGAGCGTACTTTTGCCTGAGCCGGGCATACCGACAAGCACGATGTTTTCGACTTTTTCAAGCATTTCACACTCCGCCTTTGTCATTTGTTCTTCGGTGTATGTACAACCTAAAAACTGCTCCGCGGCGCGGAAGCCCTGACGGACAAGCATCGTCATACCGCCTGTTGCCTTGATCCCTCTTTTCTTTGCTTCAAGCACAAGAGTTGTGTTAAGGGGATTAAAAATAAGGTCAACAACGCCCTCGCAATTCGGAAAAATATCAAGGTCAACAGGGCAATCCTTTATTTTGTCGGGAAACATTCCCACGGGTGTTGTATTGACTATGACCGAGGCATCGGAGTGAAGATGGAGATTGGAGTAATTATTCTCCCCGCTTCGTGAAATGTTTACTGTTTCCCTTGCGCCGAGATCCTCAAGCACTGCACGTGCAGTGAGTGACGAGCCGCCTGTGCCGAGTATAAGCGCCTTTTTTCCCTCGGGTGATATCCCGTTTTTTTCAAACATACAGTATAGACCGTAGTAGTCTGTATTGTCGCCGTAAAGCGTACCGTCACATCTTTTGACAACTGTGTTTACAGCCCCGATACGTTTTGCAAGCGGGGATAATTCATCACAAAGTCTGAACGCTTCCGTTTTATACGGGATGGTCACATTAATACCGTCAAAATCTCTTTTACTGAAAAACTCCTCCAAGCACTCGGTCTCAAGCTCACAAAGCTCATACGGCAGCGCGCCCGTTTTTGTGTGTATAAGCGGTGAAAGACTGTGCGGAAGCTTTCTGCCGATAAGACCGTATTTCATATTATTTCCTCAATTTTATCTTTTTCCGTTCTTTAAGATATGATCTCTCCAGATAACATAGCTGCTTCCTTTGAAATGGATACCGTCACCCGAATATTCCGCTTTCAGATTGCCGTTTTCATCATCAAACGGGGTCGTTGTGTCAATATAAAACACCGTTTCGTTATCGGCAAATGATGCAAGCCTTGCATTCAAAGCGTTTATATTTTCATTTTTGAACGGGTTCGGGTCGGGAGCTTCTGATCTCTTTTGTGTCACGTGCATATTTGACTGTATTATGATTATCGCATTCGGCTGAAGCGCCTTGACAGTCGCTATTATCTGCTTATAATTGTTTTCTATCCATGAAAACGAATAGCCTATCTCGTTTATACCCAGCAGGATATAAATTTTACCGTAGGTATTTTTCTGCAAAAGCTCTGCAAGATTGTAGTTGCCCGTTCCCGTTTCAGACGGTGCATCGTTGAAGCATGTTTTGACAGTCATGGAGGTTCTGCCGAAATATGTTGCGCCCTCTATTCTTGCGTAGTTGTAAAATCCCACCGTGCGTGAGTCGCCGACGAACAGCGCATCCTTGAAATAATCGGGGTCATTCACCCTGTCGCTCGGCGTCACGGGACCCGACGGAGGTGTTGTGACGGGAGGGGTTGTTTGTGCAGGCTTTTTTGTTTCTTCGGGCTGTTTATCCGTTTGAGGCGGTTTTATAACAGGCTTTTCAGTTTCGGCGGGAATATCCGTATCCTCGATCGGTGCATCCGTGTCATCGATTACAGGCGGTACAATACCGGGGGCAGTAAATTCCCCGTCTTCTGTTTCTTGGGGAATAATTATTCCCGGCGGAAGGGTGAATATATCATTTTCATCAAAACCCTCTTCCTTTTCGGTCTCACCGTTTTCATCTGTCTGCGGATCCTTTTTTATATCCTCCTCGGGCTTGAAGCCGTTTTGTATATACATCATCACGGTCTTTATCGGGTTACCGGGCTTTACCGAAACGATAAGTCCCAAAACGATCGCAACAAGTGTTGTAAGCACGACGAAAACGACAAGCAGACAATGAAGAAGCAGGTTTTCGTTTTTCTTTTTCATCAAATTCTCCCCTATCAGTAATTAACGTACAAAAACGGATTGACAGACCCCGTAGCAGAAAGATAAACGGCATACCAGAAAATGCACAGCATAACGGGAATTATCACCGCGGGATATTTTTTCAGCCTTTCGTATATCATCCTCGGAAGCGGTGTTGTGAAAACAACTCCCAAAGCCATAAGCGCACCGAGTCCCTTTACATATCTTACCCAGTCCTCTGCAAATACGTATTCGGGGGTTTCCGTAAAGAACGGGAACATTCTTGAAAGGTACACGGCGATATCGGAAAGCGCCGATACTCTGAATATCATCCATGACATGAAGATAAAAAACACCGTATACACCCTTGATGTGACATTGTTTTTCATTACAGGCTTCATAAAGTCACAACGCTCAAGCGTTATAAGCAGGAACAAAAACATTCCCCATACGATATAGTTTATGCTGTCGCCGTGCCAAATGCCCGTAAGAAGCCAGACAATAAACATATTTCTTACGGTTTTTGATTTTCCCCGTCTGTTTCCGCCGAGGGGGAAATAAATGTTATGCTTGAACCATTCGCCGAGGGTCATGTGCCAACGGCGCCAAAACTCACCTACAGAACGTGACATATACGGGTGTGTAAAGTTATCGGGTGTGTTGTAGCCAAGCATCATACCGATACCGCGCGACATAAGCGAATATCCGTAAAAATCGAAATAAAGCTGTAAGGAAAAGGCAAGCACACCGAGCCATGCAAGCGGTGTTGACACAGAATCGTATCCGATAGTTTCCACACCGTTCCAAACGGCGGCGAGTCTGTTTGCGAATATCATTTTAAGTCCGAGACCCAAAATAAATTCATGAAGTCCTGCGTTTACATCCGACAAGGATACCGTGCGGCTTTTCAGCGCGGGATAAAAGTCGGAATACGTTTGTATCGGTCCCATCGTTACCTGCGGAAAAAGCGTGATATATGCACCGAAATCGATAAAGGATGTTTCCGCGCGCACATCTCTTTTATACACCTGATGTAAGTAAGAAATACACTTGAAGATGTAAAAGCTGTAGCCAAGCGGCAAAACAACATCAAATGCTTTAATACTGTCGGGAGATGATGCATTGAACATATTTACAACGGGCGTAAGATATTTAAACGTCAGAAGCGATACGGCATTTGCCGTAACACTTATAATAAATATTCCCTTCCTGTAGCGTCTTTTGCATCTTTGCATCAGGATTCCCGAAAGATAGTTTGCAATAACCGATGCGGCAAGCCACAGTACGGAATACACTCCGTCATTTGCGGCAAAATAATAAAACACCGCACTGCCCAAAAAAAGAACAGTATTTTTAAATTTTGCAGGCACTGTACCGTGCAGTAAAACAAAAAGCGGGAGAAAGATAAAAATAAAATCTATACTGCAAAAATTCACGTTAAACTCCAAATAATATCATCAACTTGACATTATACCACGTTTTTCACGGTTTTACAATTAAAAATGTTATTATTTTTTATTAATAAATGTAGTTTTAAAAAACAAATTACATTTTATACATTACAAGAATAAAAAAATTTTGTATAATAAATATAACCTTTGAAGGGAGGATAGATCTTTGGCAAGCGAAAGAATTATTGCGGATGCTATAATGTCGCCCGTGTTGCGTGATTTCAGGTCATACAAGCTTACAAGCCAGAACAGAACGCCGAAAACGGTTGACGAATACATATGCGATCTTCGCATTTTCTTTAAATTCATCATCGCAAACAGAGAGGACTTGCCTGTTTTGGGCGAGGAATTTGAAAAAATTTCCCTTTCGGGTGTAAATGCCGGATTTGTTGACGGAATACAAACGGGCGAAATATACGACTATCAGCTTTACATGCGTAATGACAGAGGTATTTCCGCACGCAGTCTTGCAAGAAAAATGTCAGCAATAAAATCACTTTACAAGTATGCCACGGTCGCTGTGCGCATTTGCAAAAACAATCCCGCAAAGGATATTGAGGGTGCGTTTATCAGAAATTCATCCCCTAAATTTTTGACACTTGAAGAAAGTGCTCACCTGCTTGACACGATAAGCTCCGATAAAAAATCGTGCACGCGCCTTCGGGATTATGCCATCATTCTGCTGTTTTTAAACACGGGTTTGCGTTTATCTGAGCTTGTAATGATAAACATCGAGGATTTTGACCGTGAGATGACACGCATCAGCGTCATCGGTAAAGGCAGAAAGGAGCGTGTAGTTTACATTAATCCCGCCTGCAAAAACGCAATAATAGACTATCTTGAACAAAGGCGGAGCGTTCAGTGCATTGAACGCGGAAAGCATCCGCTTTTTTTGTCAACAAGAGAAAAAAGAATATCAAACAATGCCGTACAAAAGCGTGTGGAAAAATATCTTGCGGATGCGGGCTTTGATTACAAAAACCTCTCCACGCACAAGCTCCGTCACACAGCCGCAACGCTTATGTACAGGGAGGGCGGAGTCGATGTGCGAGTGCTTCAGGAGATACTCGGGCACGAGCAGCTCAACACCACGCAGATATACACACACGTTGTAAACGAGGATATTGAGCGTGCAACGATGCAAAACCCGTTGGCGATGTATAAGCCGAAGGCAAAAGATTCCGAATGATTCATACATGCATCACCCTATTATCACAATTCATATGTAAGATGATACAATAAAGCCCATTGGAGGATCTTATGTACAAGCTGCTTATCGTTGACGATGAAGAAAAAATACGTGAAATTATAAAAAAATATGCCGTCTTTGAGGGGTATGAAACAGAAGAGGCATCAGACGGCATGGAAGCTGTCGAAAAATGCAGAAGGTCTGATTTCGACCTTATAATAATGGACATAATGATGCCGTTTTTAGACGGATTTTCAGCCGCAAAGGAAATACATAAAACAAAAAACACACCCATTATAATGCTGTCGGCACGCGGTGAGGAATATGACAAAATACACGGCTTTGAGGTTGGCGCTGACGATTACGTTGTAAAGCCCTTTTCGCCCAAGGAGCTTATGATGCGTGTCGGCGCAGTCATAAACAGGACAAAGCGAAACGTATCGGATGCCGAAAGGGAAATTTTCACCTTCGAAACGCTTACAGTTGATTTTACGGGCAGACTCGTTTACATCGACGGCGAAAAGGTTGACCTCACTCCGAAGGAATACGAGCTTCTTTTCTATCTTATAAGAAACAAGGGTATTGCCCTGACGCGCGAGAAGCTTATCACCTCTGTGTGGGGGTACGATTTTTACGGTGATGACAGAACACTTGACACACACATCAAGCTTTTGAGAAAAAGCCTCGGTGACTATGCAAGGCTTATCGTAACTCTGCGCGGTGTAGGCTATCGATTCGAGGGCTGATATGGAAAGTAAAATAAAGCGTAGCACCCGGGCAAGCATCAAAACAAAAACCATCATTTACACGTCTGTTTTTGCCGCACTTTTGCTTGTTGTCGTGTGGATATTTCAGGTCGTACTGCTGGACTTCTTTTACGAAAGGGCGGTTAACCGCGAGATAATAAAAACAGCCGAAACAGCAGAAAAAAGCATTGATGATGATAACATAAGCGAGCTTACCGAATCGCTTTCCGAGCATACACAAACCGATATCAAGATCGTTTTTGCAAACGGAAGCACGGAAGAATATATACAATCCGTATCACACGGCAGTATACTGAACAATAACGGTATTGTAAAATACTATATCGACATGGCAAATGAGTCGGGCGGTGAATATTTTTCACGCCATATCGAGACTGTAAGAACCCCTGCCGAAGGCAAAAGACCGCCGCACGGAATGACTCCATTTGACGACAACGACTTAAAACCGTTTGAAACGGTGTTCGAATCCGAAAGTCTTATATACTGCTTACGCACACAACGGGAAAACGGACAAAATGCATACATCATCGTAAGCTGTGAGCTTACACCCGTCGATGCCACGGTTGAAACGATAAAAAGCCAGCTTACCGTAATAAGCATTCTGTTTATAATAATTGCCGCGCTTATGGGTGCATTCATCGCAGGAAAGCTGTCCTCACCCATCATAGGTATAAACAGATCGGCAAAAAAATTGGCGCACGGCAATTACTGCGCAGACTTTGAAGGCAACGGCTTTAAGGAAACCGAAGAGCTTTCCGACACGCTGAACTATGCGGCAGAGGAGCTTTCAAAGGTTGACACCCTGCGCCGTGAGTTTATTGCAAACGTATCGCACGACCTTAAAACACCGTTGACGATGATAAGAGGCTACGGGGAGCTTGTGCGCGATATTCCCGACGAAAACACGCCCGAAAATATACAGCTCATCATTGACGAGGCGGAGCATTTGCACGCGCTTGTTGACGACATTCTTTCGCTTTCGAAAATAGAATCGGGAATGGATACGTTAAAACTCACAATGTGCGACATCACACAGCTTATATCGGGCATCGTTTCAAGATATTCAAAAATGAAGGGCGCTGACGGATACCGTATAATTTTTGAATACGATCAACACATTTCGCTCAAATTCGATGAAGTTAAAATATCTCAGGTGATATACAATCTGATAAACAATGCCATAAACTATGCAGGCGATGACAAGCGCGTGACTGTTGTGCAAAAGCAAACAGCCCGCGGTGTACGGATTGAGGTTATTGACACAGGCTGCGGCATATCAGAGGAAAACATAAAGAACATCTGGGACAGATATTATAAGGAAAACAAGGCTCACAAAAGGGCGCAGGTCGGCACAGGGCTCGGTCTTTCGATAGTGAAAGAAGTCATTGAGCTTCACGGCGGCAAATACGGCGTTATCAGCCGTGAAAATGCAGGCTCCGTCTTTTGGTTTGAGCTTGAACACAGATATGAATAAAAAAGAAAAAGCCGCACTTTGTGTGGCAAGACTGAAAGAAATATATCCCGAGGCTGTCTGTGCGCTTGAATCGGGAGGCGATCCGTGGCGTTTGCTTGTAATGGGACGGCTGTCGGCACAGTGTACGGATGCAAGGGTAAACGAGGTTTGCAAAAAGCTTTTCAAAGAAATACCCGACATAAATGCTATGGCGGCCGCGGAGCTTTCGCAAATTGAACGTCTTATTTTCTCATGCGGACTTTACAAAACAAAGGCGCAAAGCCTTAAGGGAATGGCTGATATGATAGTAAATGAGTATGACGGGCAAGTTCCGGACACGATGGAGGGGCTTTTGACCTTACCCGGTGTCGGACGGAAAATTGCCAACCTCATTTTAGGCGATGTGTACGGCAAGCCCGCCATCGTTTCGGACACGCATTGTATAAGGATCAGCGCAAGACTCGGCTTTTGCCCGCCGAAATCCTCCCCCGAAAAGACGGAAAAGATACTTAAAGAGCTTGTTGAGCCTTCAGAGCAGTCGGATTTCTGCCACAGGATAGTGCAGTTTGGACGGGATACGTGCTCTGCACGCTCACCGATGTGTGATGGCTGTCCGCTTTCGGATATCTGCGACACAAATTTAAAAAACAAGGAATCATAATATGGCTTATACTGTCGGAATTTGCACGCTTGGCTGCCGTGTAAATCAATACGAATCCTCAGCACTTGCAAGGTTGTTTGAAAATACAGGATTCGAAGTCACATCATTTGATGAAAAATGCGATGCTTACATAATAAACACCTGCACAGTAACTGCCGAAAGCGACAGAAAATCACGTCAGACAGTGCGCCGTGCGATATCACACGGTGCGCTTGTTGCCGTTTGCGGCTGTTCATCCCAGCTTAATGCACAAGTGTTTTATGACCTCGGCGCACATTACGTCGGCGGTACGCGAAACAAGCTGTCGGTATTTGATTTTGTAAAAGAAAATATATGTAAAATTCCCGAAAGGAAAATAAACGCCCCAGACCCGTCAAGTCTGCCGTATGAAAGCATGAACGGCATTTCAACGGAAAGGACAAGGGCATACATCAAAATTCAGGACGGATGTAACGGTGCATGCACGTACTGTGCAATTAAAAACGCGCGCGGTGCTTCAGTTTCAAGGGATGAGGGCGACATTCTTTCAGAGGTAAAAACCCTTGCAAAGGAAGGCTTTTGCGAATTTGTTTTGACGGGAATCGAAACATCGGCTTACAATAACCTTCCATCGCTTGTGAAAAAGGTTGCACAAATCGACGGGGTAAAGAGAATCAGGCTCGGCTCGCTCGATCCTGCATATCTGCGCCCCGAAACATCAAGTCAGCTTCTTTCGTGTGAAAAGCTTTGTACACATTTTCATCTGTCAGTCCAAAGCGGAAGCGACAGAATACTATCCCTTATGAAGCGCAAATATAATTCCTCCATTTTAAGGCGGAATATTGAGCATATACTCTCAATAAACAAGGATTTCAGATTCAGTTGTGACATAATCGCGGGCTTTCCCACGGAAACAAATGACGACCTTGAAGACACCGCAAGCCTTTTGCGCGATTATCCATTTGTACACGCACACATTTTCCCGTATTCCGAAAGGGTTGGCACTCCTGCCTCTACAATGGACGGTATGCTTCCGAAAGCACAAAGAAAAGCCCACGCGGAATATCTCGACAAGATAAGCTGTCAAAAGGCATACGAGCTTCTTTCATCATCAGCCGACTGTAAAAAAGAAATGTCCGTGCTTTTTGAAACGTACAAAAACGGTATTTTGTGCGGCCACGCATCGGATTTCACAGAGGTGTTCATGCACGGTGATGAAGCCTTAAAAGGTAAAATCGCAAACGTCACCGCCGAAAAAATCGCCGATGGCAAGCTGTTTTGCATTTTGAAATAAAAATGAATTAAAGGTGTTGGCTGTGCCAACACCTTTAAAATTTTATTTATTGTATTTTGCAATCTCGGCAGCAATACTGTCTGCTTTTTCTTTGTATGCTTTCAGCTTTGCACGCTCGCCGTCAACAACTGCGGCAGGTGCCTTTGCGACGAAGCCATCGTTTGAAAGCTTCTTTTCAAGGCGGTCAATCTCGCCCTGTGTCTTTACAAGCTCACCTTCAAGACGTACCTTTTCCTTTTCAAAATCAACGACCTCGGACAAAGGAATATATATAGCGCAGTCGTCTGTGATGATCGAAACAGCGTCCTCGCCCTTGTATTCGTCCGTATAAACGACCTCGGAGGCTGATGCAAGTCTTGTGAAGAAGCCTGATGTTGTTTCGTTGAACGCATCGTGCTTTTCGCTCTTGATAAATACAGTTGCCTTCTTTGACGGAGGAACGTTCATTTCCGCCCTGCGGTTTCTTACAGCCTTAACAGCGGCGATAAGCGACTGCATACGTGCTTCGTCCTCGGGGAAATCAAGCGAAGGTGTATATTCGGGATAGCTTGATATCATGATGCTTTCATCTTCGTGCGGAAGTGCCTGATAAAGCTCCTCTGTGATGAACGGCATAAAGGGATGGAGGAGTTTGAGCGCAGATGTAAGAACATACGCGATAACATTCTGCGCAACTTTATTGTCTTCACTGCCCTTGTCATTGAAGCGGGGCTTAAGAAGCTCAATGTACCAGTCACAGAAGTTGTCCCAGATGAAGTCATAAAGCTTTGAAAGCGCAACGCCAAGCTCAAATGATTCAAGATTTGCGGAAACTTCCTTTGTAAGTCTGTTAAGCTTTGAAAGTATCCACTTGTCCTCAATTCTGAGGGCGGATTCATCGGGAAGCTCGATCTTTTCAATGTCAAGATTCATAAGCACGAAGCGTGCCGCATTCCAGATCTTGTTGGAGAAGTTACGCGACGCTTCGATCTTTTCATCGGAGAAACGCATATCGTTACCGGGTGAGTTACCTGTAGCGAGCGCAAAGCGGAGCGCATCTGCGCCGTACTTTTCGATGATCTGAAGCGGGTCGATACCGTTTCCGAGAGATTTTGACATCTTTCTGCCCTGTGCATCTCTTACAAGGCCGTGAATAAATACGTGCTTGAACGGAATTTCGTTCATATGCTCCATAGCGGAGAATATCATTCTCGATACCCAGAACGTGATAATATCGTAACCTGTTACAAGAACGTCTGTCGGATAGTATTTTTCAAGGTCGGGTGTCTTATCGGGCCAGCCGAGTGTTGAGAACGGCCAGAGAGCAGATGAGAACCATGTATCAAGTGTATCGGGATCCTGATTGAGGTTCTTACTGCCGCAGTGAGGACAAGCATTAAGGTCTGTCTTTGAAACGGTCATCTTTCCGCAATCTTCACAGTACCATGCGGGGATTCTG